>CAZJKR010000069.1:0-1586 GCA_964546615.1 uncultured Curvibacter sp. | reverse complement strand
TGGGTATCAACAACCGGAACCTGCGCACCTTTGAGGTGTCGCTCGATACCACACTGGGCTTGCGTGAGCAGGTGCCGGCTGACCGGTTGCTGGTGACCGAGTCCGGGATTCTCGGCCGGGCCGACGTGCTGCGCATGCGCGACGCTGGCGTGCATGCCTTCCTGGTGGGGGAGGCGTTCATGCGTGCGCCCGATCCGGGCGCGGCGCTGGCCGATCTGTTCGCCTGATCGGCGGCAGCGGTCAGCTTCTTCGCTATGACCACGGTTTCCGTGCAGCAGGCGGACTTTTTTCAGGATGGCGCACCGCCGCCGTCGGTGCCTCGCGGCTTGACCGGCTGGGAGCCGTCGCGCTGGGCCGGCGCCCCGGATTGGCAGCCGACGCTGGCGCGTTTCTGGGCCAGTGTGCCAGCGCAGCGTCTGGCGCAGTTCGTCACTGGCCGATTGGCGGCGGGCGCCATCGTCTATCCCCCGCAGCCACTCCGTGCGCTGGAACTCACGTCCCTGGACAAGGTGCGCGTCGTCATTCTGGGGCAGGATCCTTACCACGGTCCGGGGCAGGCCGAAGGCTTGGCCTTTTCAGTCGCGTCCGGCACCAAACTGCCGCCTTCGTTGCGCAATATCTTCAAGGAGCTGGCGCGTGACCCTGCGTTGCGCGGGGCTGATGCGGCGCCGCCAGCGCTGCCGTCCGACGGCTCCTTGGTGCGCTGGGCACGACAAGGTGTGCTGCTGCTCAATACCTGTCTGACGGTGGAGGATGCCCAGCCAGCCAGTCATGCGAATCAGGGTTGGGAAGTGCTTACTGACGAAGTAATCAAGGCGGTCCTGAACAATGGCGAGCCGGTCGTGTTCATGCTGTGGGGTGCGCATGCCCAGCACATGGCCGAGGTGGTGCGTCGGTGTGGCGAGGCGGTGAATGCACCGGAGGAGGCGGGGCGGCATCTGATCCTGTGCGCCAATCACCCGTCGCCGCTGTCGGCCTTGCGTCCACCGCGGCCTTTCATCGGTTGTGGCCATTTCAGCCAGGCCAATGCCTTTCTGCAACGGCAGGGTTGCCGGCCCATTGCCTGGTGAGATGGTTTGCTGCGCGACGGTTCGCAAAGCCGAATTTTCGTGGCATAATCAAAGGCTCACCCGTTGGAGAGGTGGCCGAGTGGTTAATGGCAGCAGACTGTAAATCTGCCCTCTTACGAGTACGCTGGTTCGAATCCAGCCCTCTCCACCAGTGAAAGATTGCAGAGCGAGCGTGTTGGATGACGCGCTTCAGGGTCGACGGAATTCGACTTTGATGCGGGAGTAGTTCAATGGTAGAACCCTAGCCTTCCAAGCTAATGACGCGGGTTCGATTCCCGTCTCCCGCTCCACGTCTTTTGCTGTTGGTGATTGGTCTTGAAGGCAAGAATACTGCCCATGTGGCTCAGTGGTAGAGCACTCCCTTGGTAAGGGAGAGGTCGCGGGTCCGATTCCCGCCATGGGCACCATTTTCTGGTGCGCGGTTGATGCCGGCGTGTCGTGGTTGTTAAGAAGTTATTGCTTTTCGCATCCTTTTGGAGATTTGAAAAATGGCAAAAGAGAAATTTGAGCGTACCA
>CAZJKR010000068.1:9587-13926 GCA_964546615.1 uncultured Curvibacter sp. | reverse complement strand
CCTCTGTTCACCCCGAGTCCGTCGAAGGGCTCGCGCGGTCTTCGACAAGCGCAGGCCGGACGGCGATTGCGCCGCTGCTTGAAGTCAGGAACCTGCGCGTGGCGTTTGCCGGGCGCGAGGTGGTGCGCGGGCTGGATTTCCAGATTGCGCCAGGCGAGAAAGTGGCGCTGGTGGGCGAGTCCGGTTCGGGCAAGAGTGTCACGGCCCTGAGTCTGCTGCGCCTGGTGCAGAACGCGGAAATATCCGGCGTTGCAAACTTTTCTGGCATCCAGGCCCCGCCGGATATGCGCGACCTGCTATCGATTCAGGAGCGTGAACTGCGCGGCATCCGGGGGCGCGACATTGCCATGATCTTCCAGGAGCCGATGACGGCCCTCAATCCGCTGTTCACGGTGGGTGACCAGGTGGCCGAGGTGCTGGAGCTCAAGCTCGGGCTGACGCGTGCCGAAGCCTGGGCACAGGCGGTCCGGCAACTGGCCGAGACCGGTATCACCGAGCCCGAGCGACGCGCCCGGGCCTTTCCGCACCAGCTCAGCGGCGGCCAGCGCCAGCGCGCCATGATCGCCATGGCGCTGGCCTGCCAACCGCGCCTGCTGCTGGCCGACGAGCCGACCACGGCGCTCGACGTCACCTTGCGTGGCCAGATCCTGGGCCTGCTCGACGGCCTGCAGCGCAAGAATGGCATGGCAGTGCTGCTGATCACGCACGATCTCAATCTGGTGCGTCGTTTCGCCGACCGTGTGCTCGTGATGGAAAACGGCCACATCGTCGAGCAGGGGGCCGTGGCCGAGGTCTTCGCCCGCCCGCAGCACAGCTACACGCGCCGCCTGCTCGACAGCACGCCAGTGCGCGATGTGCAGGAGGCGCACGTCGATGCCGATGCCCCGCCGGTGATGCAGGCCCGTGGCCTGCGCGTGAGCTATCCGACCCCCTTGCCCGGCTTGCGCGGCTGGTTCCATCGGGGCGAGTTCGTGGCCGTGCAGGAGGCCACCTTCCGGGTCGCGCCCGGGCAGACCCTGGGGGTGATCGGCGAGTCGGGCTCCGGCAAGTCCACCCTGGCCCTGGCGGCACTCGGCCTGCTGCCCTCGACCGGCGAGCTGTGGGTGGACGGGCGGGCCTGGGGGCGTCAGCTCGCGCACAACCGCGCCTTGCGGCGGGTGGTGCAGGTGGTGTTCCAGGATCCGTTTTCCTCTTTGTCGCCACGTCAGACGGTGGAGGAGATCGTGGGGGAGGGCCTGACCATCCATGCGCCGGCACTGTCCCGGCAGGAGCGCAGGGTGCGCGTGGTCCGGGCGCTGGAGGAGGTCGGCCTGGGTGAAGCCCAGTACCCCGGTCTGCTGGCGCGCTATCCGCACGAATTTTCCGGTGGCCAGCGTCAGCGTCTGGCCATCGCCCGGGCGCTGATCGTCGAGCCACGCCTGCTGGTGCTGGACGAGCCGACAAGCGCGCTGGACGTGACGATCCAGAAGCAGGTGCTCCAGCTGCTGCAGCGCCTGCAGCGCGAGCGGGGCCTGAGCTACCTGCTGATCACGCACGACGTGGACGTGATCCGGGCCATGGCGCACGCCGTCATCGTCATGAAGGATGGCGCCATCGTCGAGTCCGGCCCCCTGGCCGGCGTGCTGGATGCGCCCACCCATCCTTACACCCGTTCCCTGTTGGCCGCTGCGGGCTAAAGCGCCCTGAAAATCGGGCGTTTACCCTGTTTTTCAGGTACAATTCCGCAATTCTCGACCAAACGGGCGGATACCAACCGCCCGTTTTTTTTGGTCGAACGTTTTTGACCGGGAGAACCCGGATTTTGGGGTCAGCAGGACACACGTGGCATTACAGGACATCGTCGAGCAAACCGTGACCGGACTGGGTTACGACCTGGTGGAGATCGAGCGCTCCGCCGGAGGCTTGCTGCGTGTGACGATCGATCTGCCCTGGGATTCGCTGGCCGCAGAGCAGTTCGTCAATGTCGAGGACTGCGAAAAGGTCACGCGCCAGCTGCAGTTTGCACTGGAAGTCGAGGGGGTCGACTACAGGCGCCTGGAGGTGTCGTCCCCGGGTATCGACCGCCCCTTGCGTCACGAAAAGGATTTCGAGCGTTTTGCCGGTCAGGTGATCGACATCACGCTCAAGGCGCCCATGGGGGCGGCGGCAGCGGGGCAGGTCAGTGCCAATCGGAAGAAGTTTCGCGGCACGCTCGAACGGGTTGTTGCCGCCAATGGCGACGCAGGCTGGCAGATCGTCTGGAGCGACGAGCCGCCGGTCAAGCCGGGGCAGCGGGTCAGCAAGAAGCGCGCCCCGGCGCCGCTGCAGGTGCTGGGCTTCACGCTCGACGAGCTGCGCGAAGCCCGGCTGGCGCCGATCGTGAACTTCAAGGGCCGCGATGCGACAGGAACGGTCTGAGGCTGTGCTGCCGGGCGGCTGCCGGGCGGTGCGATGAATTTGTTTTTGGAATGTGGGTTCAAGCGGGTGCGAGGCGCGGCCTCGTGTTCATCAGGATATGGAGGGTAAAGGCATGAATCGCGAATTGTTGATGCTGGTGGAAGCCATTTCACGCGAGAAGAACGTCGAGCGTGATGTGGTGTTCGGTGCCGTCGAGGCGGCACTGGCGCAAGCCACCAAGAAGCTGTACGAAGGCGACGTGGACATCCGCGTTGCCGTGGATCGCGATACCGGCAATTACGAGACCTTCCGTCGCTGGCACGTTGTGCCCGACGAGGCCGGTCTGCAGCTGCCCGACCAGGAAATCCTGCTGTTCGAAGCCAAGGAGCAGATCCCCGACATCGAGGTTGACGAGTACATCGAGGAATCGGTGGACTCGGTGCCGATCGGCCGCATCGGCGCCATGGCGGCCAAGCAGGTCATCCTGCAGAAGATCCGCGACGCCGAGCGCGAGATGCTGCTCAACGACTTCATGTCGCGCGGCGACAAGATCTTCGTCGGCACCGTCAAGCGCATGGACAAGGGCGACATCATCGTCGAGTCCGGCCGCGTCGAAGGTCGCCTGCGCCGCGGCGAGATGATCCCGAAGGAAAACCTGCGCACCGGCGACCGCGTGCGCGCCATGATCATGGAAGTGGACCTGACGCTGCGCGGCGCGCCCATCATCCTGTCGCGTTCGGCGCCCGAGTTCATGATCGAGCTGTTCCGTCAGGAAGTGCCCGAGATCGAACAGGGCCTGCTGGAGATCAAGTCCTGCGCCCGTGACCCCGGTTCGCGCGCCAAGATCGCCGTGCTGTCGCACGACAAGCGCGTCGACCCGATCGGCACCTGCGTCGGCGTGCGCGGCACCCGCGTCAATGCCGTCACCAACGAGCTCGCCGGCGAGCGTGTGGACATCGTGCTGTGGAGCGAAGACCCGGCCCAGTTCGTGATCGGCGCCCTGGCACCGGCCAACGTGCAGTCCATCGTGGTGGACGAAGAGAAACACGCCATGGACGTGGTGGTGGACGAGGAGAACCTGGCGATCGCCATCGGCCGCGGCGGCCAGAACGTGCGCCTGGCCTCCGACCTGACCGGCTGGAAGATCAACATCATGGACGCGGCCGAATCGGCCCAGAAGCAGGCCGACGAGACCGGCACGCTGCGCAAGCTGTTCATGGAAAAGCTCGATGTGGACGAGGAGATCGCCGACATCCTGATCGCCGAGGGTTTCACCAGTCTGGAAGAAGTGGCCTATGTGCCGCTGCAGGAAATGCTGGAGATCGAGAGCTTCGACGAGGACACCGTCAACGAGCTGCGTGCCCGCGCCAAGGATGCGCTGCTGACGATGGAAATCGCTCGCGAGGAAAGCGTCGAGGAGGTGTCGCAGGACCTGCGTGACCTCGAAGGCCTTACGCCCGAGCTGATTGCCAAGCTGGCCGAGGCCGGCGTCCACACCCTTGACGACCTGGCGGATCTCGCCGTGGACGAACTCACTGATATCACCGGCCAGTCTGCGGATGAAGCCAAGACCCTGATCATGAAGGCGCGCGAGCATTGGTTCACCAATGAAGCCGCCTCTCAAGAGTAACGGTCATGAAAGGTTACACAACAAATGTCCAGTACGACCGTCGCCGAGTTTGCAGCCGAACTCAAGAAATCCACTGAAACGCTGCTCGAGCAGCTCAAAGCCGCTGGCGTGACCAAGAGTTCCGCCGCCGATGCCCTGACCGACGCCGACAAGCACCGGCTGCTGAGCTACCTGCAGGCCAGCCACGGCACGGCCACGCCCGAGCGCAAGAAGATCACGCTGGTCAAGAAATCGACCACCGAGATCAAGCAGGCCGATGCCACCGGCAAGGCCCGCACCATCCAGGTCGAGGTGCGCAAGAAGCGCACCTTCATCCGCCGTGACGAGGGCACG
>CAZJKR010000068.1:5665-9577 GCA_964546615.1 uncultured Curvibacter sp. | reverse complement strand
GCCGCTGAACCGGCCGCCGAAGCCTTGGCCACGAGCCCGGCCGTGCCCGTGGTCGACAACGCCGAACTGCTCCGGCGCGAGGAAGAGGCACGTCGCCAGGCGGAACTGATCCGGCGACAGGAAGAGGATCTGGCGGAGAAGCGTCGCCAGCGCGAAGAGACCGAGAAGCGCGAGCGCGAAGCCGAGGAGCGCGCGGCCAGCTATGCCGCCGCCGAGGACGAGAAAAAGGTGCAGGCGACCACCTCCCAGGCCGAAGCCACGGCCGAGGCTGCCGAAGCGGCCGTAGCGCGTGCTGCGGCGCAGGCCGAGGCGCGCGAAAAGGCAGCTGCCGCCTCCAAGGCCCGTGCCGAGGAAGAGTCGGCCCGTGCGGCCGACCTGGAAGAGCGCCGCCGCAAGGCCGAGGCGGAGGCTGCGGCCATCCGCTCCATGATGGCGACGCCGGCCAAGAGGGTGCTGGTGGCCAAGAAGGAAGAACCCAAGCCCGCCGAGGCTGCCAAGGCCGGCATGAAGGGCACGCTGCACAAGCCGGCCACCGGCAGCACGGTGGCCAAGCCGGCCGCAGGTGCAGGCGCTGGGTCCGGTACGGCCGGCAAGGAAGTGAAGTCCGCCAAGCTGTCCAGCAGCTGGGCCGGCGACCCCTCCAAGAAGAAAGCCATTCCGACCCGCGGCGACACCAGCGGTGGCGTCGGCCGCGGCGGCTGGCGCAGCGGCCCGAAGGGCCGGCGCGGCCATGACCGTGACCGCGAGGAACAGCACCAGGCCGCTCCCGCCGAGGCACGCGTGATTGAAGTGCACGTGCCTGAAACCATCACCGTGGCCGAACTGGCGCACAAGATGGCGGTCAAGGCATCCGAGGTCATCAAGCACCTGATGAAGCTGGGCCAGATGGTCACCATCAACCAGCCGCTGGACCAGGACACGGCCATGATCGTGGTCGAGGAAATGGGCCACAAGGCCATCGTTGCCGCACTGGACGACCCGGAGGCCTTCACCGAAGAGGAGGTGCAGGCCGCGGCCGCCGATGCCCTGCCGCGCGCGCCGGTGGTGACCGTCATGGGTCACGTCGACCACGGCAAGACCTCGCTGCTGGACTACATCCGCCGTGCCAAGGTGGCTGCGGGCGAAGCCGGCGGCATCACGCAGCACATCGGCGCCTACCACGTGCAAACCCCGCGCGGCATGGTGTCCTTCCTGGACACCCCGGGCCACGAAGCGTTTACGGCCATGCGCGCCCGCGGTGCGCAGGCGACCGACATCGTGATCCTGGTCTGTGCCGCCGACGACGGCGTCATGCCGCAGACCAAGGAAGCCATCAAGCACGCCAAGGCGGCTGGCGTTCCGATCGTCGTGGCCATGACCAAAGCCGACAAGCCAGAGGCGAACATCGAGAAGGTGAAAGCCGAACTTGTGGCCGAAGAGGTGGTGCCGGAAGAGTTCGGTGGTGAATCTCCCTTTGTGGCCGTGTCTTCCAAGACCGGCATGGGCGTCGACGAACTGCTGGAGCAGGTACTGCTGCAGGCCGAAGTGCTGGAACTCAAGGCGCCGGTGGATGCCGCCGCCAAGGGCCTGGTGATTGAAGCCAGGCTGGACAAGGGCCGTGGCCCGGTTGCGACGGTGCTGGTGCAGTCCGGTACCCTCAGGGCCGGCGATGTGGTGCTGGCCGGCCAGACCTATGGCCGCGTGCGTGCCATGCTGGACGAGAACGGTCGCAAGATCGAGTCGGCCGGCCCGTCCATCCCGGTGGAAATCCAGGGTCTGACCGAGGTGCCGCAAGCCGGTGACGAGTTCATGGTGATGGCCGATGAGCGCCGCGCGCGCGAAATCGCCACCTACCGCGCCGGCAAGTTCCGCAACACCAAGCTGGCCAAGCAGCAGGCCGCCAAGCTGGAGAACATGTTCTCCGACATGACGGCCGGCGAGGTCAAGACGCTGCCCATCATCGTCAAGGCCGATGTGCAGGGTTCCCAGGAAGCGCTGGCTGCCTCGCTGCTCAAGCTCTCGACCGACGAGGTCAAGGTGCAGCTGGTCTATGCGGCGGTGGGCGGCATCAGCGAATCCGACGTCAACCTGGCCATCGCCTCCAAGGCGCTCATCATCGGCTTCAACACGCGTGCCGATGCCGGCGCGCGCAAGCTGGCCGAGGGCAACGACGTCGAGATCCGCTACTACAACATCATCTACGACGCCGTCGATGAGCTGAAGGCGGCCATGTCCGGCATGCTGGCGCCCGAGAAGAAGGAAGAAGTCATCGGCATGGCCGAGATCCGCACCGTCTTCGTGGCGTCCAAGATCGGTACGGTGGCCGGCTGTATGGTCACCAGCGGCCACGTCACCCGCAGCGCGCATTTCCGCCTGCTGCGCGACAACGTGGTGATCTACACCGGCGAACTCGATTCGCTCAAGCGCATGAAGGACGATGTGCGCGAGGTCAAGGAAGGCTTCGAGTGCGGCATCAAGCTCAAGAACTACAACGACATCAAGGAAGGTGATCAGCTCGAATTCTTCGAGGTCAAAGAGATCGCCCGTACCTTGTGATCGACGATATGGAGCCCATTGCGTCGTTGCGCCGCCTTGCCGTACTTCAGACTTACTGCCTGCGGCGGCGCGCCTAGCACTGGGCCCCATCTCGTCAATCCGGCTAGATTATTGGTATGCCAGCAAAGAAATCATCCACGCCCAACCGCGGCTTCAAGGTCGCCGATCAGATCCAGCGCGATCTGACGGAACTGATCGCGCGCGAGTTGAAGGACCCGCGTGTCGGCATGGTGACGCTGCAAGGCGTCGAGGTGACCCCCGACTATGCGCATGCGAAGGTGTTCTTCAGCGTGCTGGTGGGCGACCCCCAGCAGACGCTGGAGGCCCTGAACCAGGCGGCCGGCTTTCTGCGCAACGGGCTGTTCAAGCGCCTGCACATCCACACCGTGCCGACGCTGCACTTCGTCTACGACCGCACCACCGAGCGTGCCGCCGACATGAACGCGCTGATCGCCCAGGCCGTTGCCTCGCGTTCCAAGAGCGAGGACTGAACATGCAAGCGCCACGCACCAGGGTGCAACGGCGCCCTGTGCATGGGGTGTTGTTGCTCGACAAGCCGCTGGGTCTCTCCAGCAACCAGGCCTTGCAGAAGGCCAAATGGCTGCTGCGCGCCGAGAAGGCAGGCCATACCGGCACGCTCGATCCGCTGGCCACCGGTGTCTTGCCGCTGTGCTTCGGTGCTGCCACCAAGTTCAGTCAGCTGCACCTGGATGCGGACAAGACCTATGAAGCGGTCGCCCAGCTGGGCGTCAAGACCAGCACCGGCGATGCCGAGGGCGAAGTCGTGCGGCAGCGACCGGTCCAGGTCACGCCGGCCGATCTGGCCGCCGTGGCCCTGCGTTTCACAGGACCGATCCGGCAGGTGCCGCCGATGCACAGCGCACTGAAGAAGGACGGCAAGGCACTGTACGAATACGCCCGCGCCGGCGTGGAGGTCGAGCGGGACGCCCGCGAGGTCGTGATTCATGAGCTGAATCTGACTTTTGACCTTGTGGAAAAAGCGCAGCCTGCTATTAAAATGAGAGTGACCTGCAGCAAGGGAACCTACATCCGGACGCTGGCCGAAGACATCGGCGAGGCGCTGGGTTGTGGCGCCCACCTGCGCGCGTTGCGTCGAACCGCCACCGGCGGTTTCGATGTCAGGGACGCGGTGACGCTCGACGCCCTGGAAGCCATGGGCGAAGACGAGCGGCTGCGTTGTCTCCAACCCGTGCAGTCCTTGCTGCTCGGTCATGCGGCGGTCACGCTGGACGGCGAGAATGCCGGGCGTTTCCTCAGCGGCATGCGCCGACGTGGCGACTGGCCGGATGCTGCGCTGGTGGCCGTTTACGGCAACCGACCGCCCGCCTTGCTGGGCTCCGCCCATGTCATGGCGGG
>CAZJKR010000068.1:0-5544 GCA_964546615.1 uncultured Curvibacter sp. | reverse complement strand
CAGTCCGGTACCTTTGCCGAGCACGAAAAGGTGGTCGACACCGTGATGGACAACAACGCCATCGAACGTGAGCGTGGCATCACCATCCTGGCCAAGAACTGCGCCGTGAGCTGGAAGGGCACCCACATCAACATCGTCGACACCCCCGGCCACGCCGACTTTGGCGGCGAGGTGGAGCGCGCCCTGTCGATGGTCGACGGCGTGCTGCTGCTGATCGACGCCCAGGAAGGCCCGATGCCGCAGACCCGCTTCGTGACCAAGAAGGCGCTGGCCCTGGGCCTCAAGCCCATCGTGGTGGTCAACAAGGTGGACAAGCCGGGTGCCAATCCGGACAAGGTGGTCAACGCCGCCTTCGACCTCTTCGACAAGCTCGGCGCGACCGACGAGCAGCTGGACTTCCCCGTGGTCTACGCCTCCGGCATCAACGGTTGGTCCTCGCTGGAGGAGGGCGCGCCCGGAGAGCAGTGGGGTCCCGACATGTCGGCCCTGTTCGAGACCGTGCTCAAGCACGTTCCGGCACAAAAGGGTGATCCGGCTGCGCCGTTGCAGTTGCAGATCTCGGCGCTCGACTTCTCCTCCTTCGTCGGCCGCATCGGCGTGGGTCGTGTCAGCCAGGGCACGATCAAGCCCGGCATGGATGTGCTGGTGATGGAGGGCCCGGATGGCAAATCGCTCAAGGGACGCATCAACCAGGTACTCACCTTCCAGGGTCTGGACCGTGTGCAGACGACCGAGGCCGGCCCGGGCGACATCGTGCTGATCAACGGCATTGCCGACATTGGCATCGGTGTGACCATCACCGACCCGGCCAACCCGGCCCCGCTGCCCATGCTCAAGGTCGATGAGCCCACTCTGACCATGAACTTCTGCGTCAACACCTCACCGCTGGCCGGCCGCGAGGGCAAATTCGTGACCAGCCGCCAGATCTGGGACCGGCTGCAGAAGGAGCTGCAGTCGAACGTGGCGCTGCGCGTGCGGGAAACCGACGAGGATGGCGTGTTCGAGGTCTCCGGCCGCGGCGAGCTGCACCTGACCATCCTGCTGGAAAACATGCGTCGCGAAGGTTATGAGCTGGCCGTGTCCAAGCCGCGCGTCGTGTTCCGCGAGATCGACGGCGTGAAATGCGAGCCGATCGAGCTGGTGACGGCCGATATCGAGGAGCAGCACCAGGGCGGCGTGATGCAGGCGCTGGGCGAACGCAAGGGCGAGCTGGTCAACATGGAACCGGACGGCCGCGGCCGTGTGCGCCTGGAGTACCGCATTCCCGCGCGTGGCCTGATCGGCTTCACCAACGAATTCCTGAACCTGACCCGCGGCTCGGGCCTGATTTCCAACATCTTCGACAGCTACGAGCCGCACAAGGGCGAGATCGCCGGTCGCAAGAACGGCGTGCTGATTTCGATGGACGACGGCGAGATCTTCACCTATGCCCTGGGCAAGCTCGACGACCGCGGCCGCATGTTCGTCAAGGCCAACGACCCGGTATACGAAGGCATGATCGTCGGCATCCACAGCCGCGACAATGATCTGGTGGTCAACGCCACCCGCACCAAGCAGCTGACCAACTTCCGTGTTTCGGGCAAGGAGGATGCCATCAAGATCACGCCGCCGATCGATCTCACGCTGGAGTACGGCGTCGAGTTCATCGAGGACGACGAGCTGGTGGAGATCACTCCCAAGAGCGTGCGGCTGCGCAAGCGTTTCCTGAAGGAGCATGAGCGCAAGCGGGCGAACAAGGATTAATCCCCCCTGAGTCGGCCTGACGGCCGCCTTCCCCCAGAGGGGGACGACGCCAGTGGCCCGGCAGAGCCGGTTCCACGGCGTCTCCCGCTTAGGGAGTGGCGTGCTGCCGCTTGTTTGCTCCGGCAACCTGCTTCATGAAACTCACGCACCGGCGCGCGGTCTGGCTGATGGTGGCGGTGACCCTGATGTGGTCCATCGCCGGGGTGGTCACGCGCCAGCTGGAAGCGGCGCGCAGCTTCGAGGTGACTTTCTGGCGCAGCTTCTTCACGGCATTGTCATTGCTCGTGATCCTGCCCGTGTGGGGTGGGCCGGCAACGGTGTGGCGCCAGTTGCGCACGGCGCCGGCAGCGCTCTGGTGGTCCGGTCTGTGCTGGGCCGGCATGTTCACCTCCTTCATGCTGGCGCTGACCATGACCAGCGTGGCCGGGGTGCTGGTGATTTCCTCCCTCAATCCACTGTTCACGGCGCTGCTGGCGCGTGCCTTCCTGCGCCAGCGCATCCCCTGGCACACCGGGCTGGCCATCGTCCTGGCTGGCGTGGGAACGGTCTGGATGTTCGGCAGCCAGCTCGGCGACGACACCAGCCTGGGCCTGGTCGTTGCGCTGTTCGTGCCGCTGACTGCCGCCATCAACTGGATCGTGGTGCAGCATGCGCACGCCAAGGGCAAAGACGTGGATCTCATGCCCTCGGTGCTGGTCGGCGGCGTCATTTCCGCGCTGGCCACGCTGCCGCTGGCACTGCCCTTGCAGGCCACCGGGCACGACATCGGCCTGCTGGCACTGCTGGGACTGGTGCAGTTGGCCATTCCGTGTACGCTGCTGGTGCTTTGCGCCCGTGTGCTCAAGGCGCCCGAGATTTCCCTGCTGGCCCAGCTGGAGATCCTGTTCGGCATCCTGCTGGTCTGGATCGGCGCCGGTGAACGGCCCAGTGCAGCCGTGCTGCAAGGAGGCGCCCTGGTGCTGTTTGCGCTGCTGGTCAATGAATGGATGGTCTGGATCAAGAAACGATGAATCACGCGATTACCTATACCTGCCCCGAGGTGCTGACCGAAATCCGTGGCCGTGTCGGCTGCATTACGCTGAATCGCCCGCGCGCGCTCAACGCGCTGTCCCTGCCCATGATCCGCGCCATCGCGGCCGCACTGCTGGCCTGGCGCGACGATGCAACCGTGCAGGCGGTAGCGGTACGTGGGATGGGCAAGGAGGGGGCCTTTGGCGCCTTCTGTGCCGGCGGCGACATCCGCTTTTTCCACCAGGCCATGCTGCACGGCGACGGTGAGCTGGAGGATTTCTTCACCGAGGAATACGCGCTCAACCACCTGATCCACCACTATCCCAAGCCCTACATCGCCTTCATGGACGGCATCGTCATGGGCGGCGGGATGGGCATTTCGCAAGGGGCCCAGCTGCGCATCGTCACCCCGCGCACGAAGATGGCCATGCCGGAGACCAATATCGGCCTGTTCCCGGACGTCGGTGGCGGCTGGTTCCTGGCCCGTTGCCCCGGTCATGGCGGCGAATGGCTGGCCCTGACCAGCGAGGTGGTTGGCGCTGGCGATGCGCTGGCCCTGCAACTGGCCGATGTCTGCTTCGACGCGGCACGCCTGGTCGAGGCCTGGGACGGATTGGCAGCCCTGCCGGCGATCGACGCTGTGCGTCTGCAGGGCTGGCAGCAGGGCTATGGGGTGGACGCTCCCGCCGCGACGCTGCCGCTGGAGACGATCGCGCGTTGTTTCGAGCAACCTGACGTGCTGCGCATCGTGCAGGCGATCGAGAAGGAGCCTGGGGCTTGGGCCGCCGCCACGGTGAGAGCCCTGCGTACCCATTCGCCACTGATGCTGCAGGTCACGCTGGCGCAGATCCGCCGCGGCGCGACGATGACGCTGGCCGATGAGCTGCGCATGGAGCGTGACATGGTGCGGCACTGCTTCAACACGCGCCATCTGGCGCGCTTCATGGCGGCGACCGACACCATGGAAGGCATACGCGCCTTGGTGGTCGACAAGGACCGCCAGCCGAAGTGGAATCCGGCGCAGCTGGAGGATGTCACGCCCGACATGGTGGCCGGCTTTTTTGTCTCGCCATGGCCGGCGCATGCCCACCCCCTGCGCGAGCTGGCCTGAGCAGGCCGCGCCGGTTCAGCGGCTGCGGCTCTTGAGGGCGCGCTCGACTTCGCGCTTGCCCTCGCGCTCCTTGATGGTGTCGCGCTTGTCATGCTCGGCCTTGCCCTTGGCCAGGCCGATCTCGCACTTGACCTTGCCGTTCTTCCAGTGCAGGTTCAGCGGCACCAGGGTGTAGCCCTTTTGCTCCACCTTGCCGATCAGACGTCGGATCTCATCCTTTTTCAGCAGCAGCTTCTTGGTGCGCACGGAATCGGGCCGCACGTGGGTGGACGCCGTCTTGAGCGGATTGATCTGGCAGCCGATGATGAACATCTCGCCGTTGCGGATGACGACGTAGCCATCGGTCAGCTGCACCTTGCCCTCGCGCACGGCCTTGACTTCCCAGCCCTCCAGCACCATGCCGGCCTCGAAGCGTTCCTCGATGAAATAGTTGAAGACGGCCTTCTTGTTGTCGGCAATGCGGGCGGGCGTATCGGATTTTTTGGCCATGGGAGTCAGATGGGGACACACCGCAAACTTACAATTGCCGGTGGTTTGGCGTGTGCCAACCCTGCATTCTATGAAAACTGTTCACAAGTCCGTTCTCATCTGGTACAGCCCGCAGGAAATGTATGCGCTCGTCACCGACGTGACCGACTACCCCAAGTTCCTGCCCTGGTGCGACCATGCCAGCGTGCTCGAAACGCACGATGACGGTGTCACGGCCGAAGTCGGCATCGCGTTCAGCGGCATCCGCCAGACCTTCACCACTCGCAATACCCATCTCGAAGGACGCGAAGTGGCCATGCGACTGGTGAGCGGACCGTTCTCCAGGCTGGAGGGGCGGTGGACTTTTACGCCGGTGGGCGAGGGCGAGCAGCGAGCCTGCCGGGTCGAGCTGGTGTTGCATTACGGCTTCTCGAATGCCGTGCTGGGCAAGCTGGTCGGCCCCGTGTTCGACAGGATTGCCGCCAGCCTGGTCGACGCCTTTGTCAAACGGGCCGAGCAGGTGTACGGGAGCTGAGTTGCCGATGGATGTCGTCGTTGCGTTCTCGCCCGCCGCGCGTCAGGTGTGGGAGGCCGCGGTGCGTCTGCCGCAAGGGGCGAACGTGGAAACCGCCCTGCGGCTCAGCGGCTTGCTGGCGCGTTTTCCCGAACTGTCGTTGTCGACGGCTGTCGTCGGCATCTGGGGACGCAAGACGACATTGCAGCAGCCCCTGCGTGACAACGACCGGGTGGAGGTGTACCGACCTTTGCGGGTGGATCCCAAGGTCGCGCGGCGTGAGCGCTTCGCGCGCCAAGGGGCGCGCAACCCAGGCCTGTTTGCCCAGCGCCGACCCGGCGCCAAGTCCGGCTATTGAGCCGGACCTGCCCGCGGCGGCCTATTTGCAGCTGTCGTCGATGATCCCTTGAAGGCGCTGCAGTTCGGCTGCACGGCCGGCATCATCCAGGAATTCGCGTTCACCCTTGTCGTTGAGGCGGCTGGCACGCTGTCCTGCCTCCAGGGCGTTCTTGGCGCGGGTGGCGCGTTCGCAGTTCTCTGCCTGGATGCGCGCCATCTTTTCCTCATCCTGGCGGCGCTTGGCGGCTTCGGCCTCGGCGGCCTGCTTCTTCTTGGCGGTCAATTCCTTGTCTTCGCCGCCTGTCGCGGACGCAGCACCGGAGGGCGTCGTGGGTGTGACGGGGGCGCTGGTGGGCAG
>CAZJKR010000067.1:0-14365 GCA_964546615.1 uncultured Curvibacter sp. | reverse complement strand
CCCCCCTCAAGGGGGCAACGCCAGTGGCCCGGCAAAGCCGGTTCCACGGCGTTCCCCGCGAATACCTCTTGGTCCACCTGCAATCCGTAATCCGAGCGTCATTGGGTTATGGCGACCAAGCGCATCAGTGAAGAACCGGCCTTTGTGCTGCACCGCTACGACTGGAGCGAGTCGAGCCTGATCCTGGACGTGTTCACGCGTCACCATGGGCGCATCGCGCTGGTGGCGAAAGGGGCCAAGCGGCCGAGTTCCAGTTTCCGCCCCGTGTTGCTGCCCTTGCAGCCGCTGCAGCTGAGCTATGGCGGCGAGTCGGAGGTGCGCACGCTCAAGAGTGCTGAATGGGTGGGGGGCCACGTCATGCCGACCGGGGAGGCCTTGCTCTCCGGTTACTACCTCAACGAGCTGCTGCTGCTGCTGCTGGCGCGCGACGACCCGCATCCCGCCCTGTTCGACATCTATGCCAACGTGGTGCGTGTGCTGGCCTCGGAGCACGACGAGGTCTTGCAGTCCGCCCTGCGTACGTTCGAGCTGTTGTTGCTGCGCGAGATCGGTCTGCTGCCGCAGCTCGATCGTCAGACGCTGACGCTGGCGCCGCTCGACGATGCCGTCGCCTATAGCCTGGTGCCGGAAGGCGGCCTGCGGGCCAGCAGCGGGAACGACCGCGCCAGCCTGACCGGGGGGCAGTGGCGCCAGCTGCAAGCAACGCTGGCATCGGGTGCGCTGTTCACCGACACGTTGCGCGCCTGTGCGGCCGTGATGAGCGAGCTCAAGCCCCAGCTGCGTGCGCTGCTCAATTACCATTGCGGCGTGACCACCTTGCGCACCCGCCAGATGATGGTCGATCTGCAAAGCCTATGAAAAACAAGACCGCGCTTTCCGTCAACGTCAACAAGGTCGCCCTGGTACGCAACACGCGCCACCTCGGCATCCCGAGCGTCACGCGCGCGGCCACGCTGTGTCTGCAGGCCGGCGCGCACGGCATCACGGTGCACCCGCGGCCGGACGAGCGCCACATCCGGGCCCAGGACGTTTTCGATCTGGCCGCGTTGATGCAGGACTGGCCGGATCGCGAGTTCAACATCGAGGGCAACCCCTTCCACAACCTGATGGACTTCATCCGCCAGGTGCGGCCGCAGCAGGCCACCTTCGTGCCCGACAGCGAAGGTCAGTTCACCAGCGACCATGGCTGGACCTTTCCGCAGGATGCCGAACGCCTGCGGCCGCTGATTGCCGAATGCCAGGCGCTGGGTGTGCGCGTCAGCCTGTTCATGGACCCGGTGCCGGAGCAGATGGCGCTGGCCAAGGCGGTGGGGGCCGACCGGGTGGAGCTCTACACCGAGCCCTATGCCGCGGCCTGGGGCCATGCCAGCCAGGCGGCGCAGCTGCAGCGCTATGCCGCGGCGGCGCGGGCCGCGCTCGACGCCGGCCTGGGCGTGAACGCCGGCCACGACCTGAACCGCGACAATCTCACCGAGTTCCTGCGCCGCGTGCCAGGGGTGGCCGAAGTCTCCATCGGCCACGCGCTGGTGGCCGATGCGCTGGAGCTGGGTTACGGCGTGACGGTCAAGGATTACCTGCGCTGTATTGACGAAGCCTTCAAATGATCTACGGCATCGGCACCGACATCTGCGACGTGCGCCGCATCCGTGCCACTCTTGAGCGCCACGGCGAGCGCTTTGCGCGCAAGGTGCTGAGCGAGGCCGAATTCGCCACCTGGCAGGTGCGCAGCGCGCGCTGGCCGGAGCGCGGCGTGCGCTACTTGGCCACCCGGTTCTCCGCCAAGGAGGCGTTTTCCAAGGCCGTGGGGCTGGGCATGCGCATGCCCATGACCTGGCGCGCCTGCGAGATCGGCAACCTGCCCAGCGGCAAACCGGCCATCGTGCTGCACGGCGAACTGAAGCAATGGTTTGAGGCCCAGGGCCTGCAGGCGCAGGTCAGCGTGACGGACGAATCGGATTACGCCGCCAGCTTCGTGATCGTAGAGAAAAACTGAGCCTGTGCCTTGTCGCAAAAGCGCAGCAAGCTATCAAATTCATAGCATAGAGGAACACCATGCACGCACCCCTGATCATCGACATCGCCGGTCTGAGCCTCACCAAGACCGACCGCCGGCGTCTGAAGCACCCGCTGGTCGGTGGCATCATCCTGTTTGCCCGCAACTGGCAGGACCGTGCGCAGCTGAGCGCACTGTGCCGCGACATCAAGAAGGTGCGCCGCGATCTGCTGATCTGCGTCGACCATGAAGGCGGGCGCGTGCAGCGCTTCAAGACCGATGGTTTTACCCATCTGCCGCCCATGCGTGCCCTGGGCGAGCAGTGGATGAAGGACCCGCTCGCGGCGACCAATGCGGCCACGGCCTGCGGTTATGTGTTGGCGACCGAGCTGCGCGCCTGCGGTGTGGACTTCAGCTTCACGCCGGTGCTCGATCTCGATTTTGGCGAGAGCAGCGTGATTGGGGACCGCGCGTTGGCGCGCGACCCGCGCGTGGCCACGCTGCTGGCCAAGAGCCTGATGCACGGCCTGCGCCTGGCAGGCATGGCCAGCTGCGGCAAACACTTTCCCGGCCACGGTTTCGTCAAGGCCGATTCGCACACCGAGATCCCGGTCGACCAGCGCAGCCTCAAGGCCATCCTGGCTGACGACGCGGCACCTTACGGCTGGCTCAGTACCGCGCTGGACAGCGTGATGCCGGCGCATGTGATCTACCCCAAGGTCGACAGCCGGCCGGCCGGTTTTTCGGCCAAGTGGCTGGGCGACATCCTGCGTGGTCGTCTGCGCTTTAATGGCGCGGTGTTCAGCGACGACCTCAGCATGGCCGGTGCGCGCCTGATCGACGGGCGCGAGGTCAGCTACACCGAGGCGGCGGTAACGGCCCTCAACGCCGGTTGCGACCTGGTGCTGCTGTGCAACCAGTCGCTGGGCAAAGGTGAGGCGGTGGATGAACTGATCGAGGGCTTGAGCGAGGCCCAGCTCAAGGGACGTTGGCAGTTCGATGAACTCAGCGAGGAGCGCCGACGGGCGCTGCTGCCGGCGACGCCGGCACCCGACTGGGACGCGCTGATGGTCAGCCCGGCCTATATGCATGCGCTCGATCTAGTGCCCTGAGCGGCGGCACGCCGGCGGCTGCCGGTGTGGTGCGAGGGGGTGGCGTCATCGGGGCGTCACGCGCCGGTTTTATCCTGCGGGTGTTTCTCAATCCCGGCAGGGGCTGCGGTACGCCAAGGCGGATGCGGTAGCCGGCTTCACCCTCGAAAAATCGCATGATCTCCCGACTCCATCGCCTCACCCTCGGCCAGCGCTTTGCGGTGCTGGGCGCACTTGTGTTCCTCGTCGTCGCCCTGTTGACAGCACTGCTGTTCCATAACGTCTGGTCGCAACGCCAGGTGGCTCGCCAGGCGCTCGCGGGTACACCCGCCGCACTCAGTCTGCTGGAGCTGGCCAGCCAGCTGCAGGCCCACCGTCTGTACAGCGCGCAGGAGCTGAGCAACGATGCGAGCGCTGGGGCGCAGCGTCAGACCGTACTCGTCCGGCTCGACGAGACGCTGGCGCGATTGGTTACGCAGTTGCGAGCCTTACCCGACGACGCGGCCCTGAACGAGGGCGTGGCGAGTTTGAACAAGACGCTGAGCCAGCTGGCCGGTGAGGTGCAGCAGCAGAAAATGACGGTGCGCGAAAGCTTCGATCGGCATGGCGAGTTGTTGCGTCAGGTGGACGATCTGTCGGCCCGGGTGCTGACCGTTTCGGGCTTGCTGCTGGATCCGGATGTCAGCAGCTACTTTTTCATCATCGCCGGTTTCCAGGAAGGCAAGACGGTGGTCGAGCAGCTGGCCCAGCTCAGCGAGCTGGGTGCGACCGTGCTCGCCAACAAGGGCGCGTCACCGCTGGACCTGAACCAGCTGGCGGCTATCCGTGCCAAGCTGGAAGACCGCGACCGCTTCTTTTCCCAGACCCTGATGCTGGCACAGAACTACGGTGGCCGCCTGCTCACGCCGGCGCTGGACACGGCACTGGCGAAATCCGGTGAGGGCATCCGCACGGCGATGGATCTGGTGCAAGTCACCTTCCTGGGCATGTCGCCCGACTGGTCGGTGCCGCGCGAGCAGTACCTCGGACAGATGCGGCAGGCCATCGGCGCCCAGCAGGCGTTGACGCAGAGCATCGCGCAGGCGGTGGTGGCCGAGCTGCAGCGGCGAGAGAGCAGCCTGACCCGCTTCCTGATCCTGGTGTCGCTGGGGCTGTTGCTGGTGCTTGGCGCTGGGGGGGCCGCGCTGGTGTACAGCGTGCGCTCCATCGTCCGCCCGCTGCAGGAGTCGGTACAGCAGGCGCAGAAGCTGGCTGCCGGCGATCTGACGGTCGCCTTTCACAGCAATGTCCAGCACGAGGTTGGCCGCGTTCTGGGGGCTCTGGAGTCGACGCGGCGCAGCTGGGCTGTGGTGCTGGCCGATGTGCAGGATGCTGCGGCCACGGTGGCGCTGGCCAGCAGCGAGCTGCGCAACGGCAACCAGGACCTGGCCCAGCGCACCGAACGCACTGCCAGCCAGTTGCAGTTGACAGCCCGTTCCGTGAGTGAGCTGCTACAGGAGGTGGAGCAGGCTGCCGGCGCAGCACGTGACGCCAACGCCTTGTCCAACACGGCCGCCGAGGTGGCGCAGCAGGGGGGGGCGGCGATGACGCAAGTCATGGTCACCATGGAGTCCATCAGCCGCAGCTCCAGCAAGATCCGCGACATCATCGGCGTGATCGACGGCATTGCCTTCCAGACCAACATTCTGGCGCTGAACGCGGCCGTGGAGGCAGCGCGGGCGGGCGAGCAGGGGCTTGGTTTTGCAGTGGTGGCTGGCGAGGTGCGCTCACTGGCACAACGCTCGGCCGAAGCGGCGCGCGAGATCAAGGCGCTGATCCATACCTCGGTGCAGGACGTCACGCACGGGGCGGCCCTGGTCAAGTCCGTCGGCGCCACGACCCACGACATCGTCGGCAATGTGCAGCGCATGCGCGACATCATCGGCCAGATTGCCCATTCGGCTGAACGACAGAGCACCGGCATCCAGGAGCTGGCGGCGTCGGTGCGCGAACTCGACGTCATGACGCAGCAGAATACTGCCATGGTGGAAGAGTCGACCGCCGCGACCTACAGCATGGCAGAGCAGGCGAGTCGCTTGCAGGTGGCGGTGCAGCGCTTCAAGCTGGCACCTGCACGACTGTCGCAACCGACGGCACCGGCCGAGCCGATCCGGGCCCAGGGGCTCTTGACCATGCCCGCCTGATCCACTGCGGCTCAGGTTGACGTTGGCGTGTCTGACCCGGTGAGACGGCCGACGTTCTCGGTGCACGTCAGGTACAGCCGCAGGTCGAACTCGTATTGGTGGTAGTTCGGCTCCATGTGTTTGCAGAGCTGGTAGAAGGCCTTGTCGTGGGCCTTTTCCTTGAGATGGGCCAACTCGTGCACCACGATCATTCGCAGGAACTCGGGTGGTCCACTCTTGAACAGGGTGGCAACGCGAATTTCACGCTTGGCCTTGAGCTTGGTGCCCTGCACGCGCGAGACGCTGGTGTGTGTGCCCAAGGCGTGCTGGACGACGTGCAGCTTGCTGTCGAAGCAGACCTTGTTCAGCGGCTCGGCGCTGCGCAGGTAGGTGGCCTTGAGGTCCTGCACGTAGTCGAACAGCGCCTTGTCGCTGCGGATCTCATGGGTGTCCGGGTATCTCTGTTGCAGCAGTGTGGCCAGCCGGTCGCTGGCGAGGAGCTGCCGCACCTGTGCCAGCACCGTGGGTGGATAGCCGGTGAGGTAACGCAAGGGGTTTGTTTTTCCCGGCAGCGCGGTTGCCGTGCTGGCCGGCCTGTGGGATGTCATGGCGGTGTTAGCAACTTTTTAGGAATTCGCTAGCGAGTTCTTAAGAGTCAGAAGAGGGTCGAATTCCTAGACTTCCCGCATGTTCCGGCTCACGGTGAGCGCGGGACCAGTGTAGCCCCGCAGTTCGCCGGGGATCCAGGAGATCAAGGATGAAAATCGATTCGAACGAGATGGGACAGCTGACGTTCGCGGCTGAACTACCCCCGCGTGTGGACCTCTATGTGGGCATCCACAAGGCCATGCGTGCGCTGATGGCCGATGTTCTGGTGGCCGTGGGCAAGATGGACCCGGCGGATGACTCGGAGGTCGAGTGGATAGGCTCGCGCGTGCTGCAGTTTGCAGATTTCTGCACCTCGCATCTGCAGCATGAGAATGAATTCGTGCATGTGGCGCTGGAGGCGCGCATGCCTGGCGCCAGTGCGCGCATCGCCGCCGAGCATGTCGAACATGAGCAGGCGATTGCGGCGCTCAAGGCCGCGGCCGGCCGGCTGCAAAAGAGCCAGGGGTCGCAGCGTGAGCACGACGCGCTGGCGCTGTACCGCCAGCTGGCGCTGTTCATCGCCGACAATTTCGAGCACATGCAGGCCGAAGAGATCGAGCACAACCAGGCCTTGTGGGCGCACTACACCGACGAGGAGTTGATGGCGCTCCATGGCCGGTTGCTGGCCACCATTCCCCCGGAGGAAACCCTGTTCGTGATGCGCTGGATGGTGCCGGCGATGACGCCGGCCGAGCGCCTGCAGGTGTTGCAGGGCATGCAGGCCCATGCACCGGCCCCTGCATTTGCCGCCGTGCTGGACGTGGTGCGGCCGCATCTGAGTACTGGCGAATGGGCCAAGCTGGTGCGTGGGCTGCAGTTGGCGCCGGTTCCAGGCTTGGTGCAAGCTTGAGACGGTCGACAAGCAGGCGGCTCAGTCGGATTCGGTGAGGTCGAGCCGGGCGTCGACACAGAGCTTGAACTGACCGCGGCCGGTCTTCTCGATCCGGATCGGCAGGGCCTGCTCCACCAGCCGGCGTTCGAGCAGGATCAGCCGCGCCTCCAGGTTGTCCACCACATCGGGCAGACCGATGCTGGCATCCAGCCGCAGTTCGCGGTTGGAGAAATCGGTGCGGCCGCGTCGTTGATGGTCGTTCAGCAGCTTCCAGAAAATCGCACCCGCCACGCCCTTGATCAGGTAGTTGTCATTGAGGAAGATGCTGTTGTTGCTCTTGTAGCGGCGTACCTGCAGCAGGGCATCCGGTGCGGTACAGCTTGGCGCTGCGGGCACGGTCGCGGCCGGTGTTCCTTCCTCGCCGCCCAGGCGCAGCAGGTCGATGGCGGCGCCGAGATGGCCGGCCATCGTCACCAGCACATCTTCGTCTTCGAAGCTGAAGCGCAACGCCTCGACGCTCTCGACGAACACCACCCCCAGCAGCCGGCCGGTACACAGGATGGGCACCGCCATCTGGCTTTGCGGTTGCGCCAGCCCGGGGTAGGGGATGTCGGTGTCCAGGGCGATGTCGGGCTGGCTGTCTGCCAGCGTGCGGCGCACGGCATGGCTGTACAGGCTGGCGCCAGTCATGTGAGTGATGCGGATCGGTGTCAGCGCCTGGGCGGCCATGCCAATGACACCGCGGCCGAGCTCGATTTCCGAGCCGACGCCCGAGACGGCATAACCATGGCTGGCCACCGTGTACAGGCGTTGCAGGGTCGGGTCGAGCAGCAGGAGCATGGCGTGGCTGATCTGCAGCTCCTCGGTCAGCGTCGCCATCACGATGTCCAGCGCCTCGTCCAGCGCTGTGCAGCGGGCGAGTCGCTCGCTACAGCGGCGCATCTGGCCCAGCAGGCCGCAACGCGGTGGCGGGGCCTCCAGGCTGTTGCCGGACACGCGTTCGATGTCGAGTACCTCGTAGATATCGGCGCCTTTGAGCTCGAACACCTCGGCCATGCCGCTGTGCGAGGCGATGCCGGCCAGTTGCGCGCGCATGCCTTCGAACAGCCCGCCTTCGGTCTGCGTGTGCAGGTAGCGGATCTGCAGCCGGTAGAAGGCAAAGGTCTGCGGGTGCAGCAACAACAAGGTGGCGTAGGGGTTGGCCAGGATGTTCTGCCGCGTCTTGTTGAAGAACTGGAATGACAGGGCGACATGGCGTGGATCGGCATAGTAGACCTGCGAGAGGTAGGCGACGTTGGGTGTGCCGTCCGGGGCACAGGTGGCGATCTGCGCCGGAATGATGCCTTCCAGGCAGGGTCGGATGTCGTCCAGTGTCAGCGTGTTCATGCGCGGCCTCCGGCAGGCGGCAGGCACGCGCCTGCCTTCGGGCCGGGTGTCTGGTCGAAGGCCTGTTCAGGACGGAACGAGACGGCGGTCACGTCGTTCAGCTGGTGGGCCAGCATGGTGCGGGTGTGGTTGGGGCCGAAGCCGATGCGGCTGAGCTCGTGCTCCATGCTGGCCAGGTAGCGTGCCAAGACCGGCGCATCCTCCGGGCCGGCCGCGCGCAGCTCGACGCGGCAGGCCTTGACCTGGACCGCGCGGTGCGAAAACGGTTCGCTGAAAACCACGGCAATCTGCCCGGTGGCCTGCAGGTCAGCCAGCAACTGGGGGCAGGCGGGGCGATTCAGGTAGACCGTGATGCAGCCGCCATCCGGTGTGGTGGCGGCCCCCACGGCGCGCATCAGGCTGGGGCGGCCTGATGCGTTGTGCGAGGCGACGATGGTCGACACCCCGCTGGCGATCAGGGCCACGTGGTCGGCACTGAGCAAATCCGGCCTGCCTGCTGTGGTGCCTGTCATGGGGTGTTCTTCATGCAAGCAGGCCGATGCGGGTCAGGCCTCTCGGCGCAGCGCCGGGAACAGGATGACGTCGCGGATGCTCGGGCTGTCGGTCAGCAGCATCATCAGCCGGTCGATGCCGATGCCGCAGCCGCCCGTGGGCGGCATGCCGTACTCCAGCGCGCGCACGAAGTCGTGGTCGAAGAACATGGCTTCGTCGTCGCCGCTGTCCTTGGCCGCCACCTGGGCGTGGAAGCGCGCGGCCTGCTCCTCGGCGTCGTTCAACTCGGAGAAGCCGTTGCCGAACTCGCGGCCGGTGATGTAGAGCTCGAAGCGCTCGGTCACCTCGGGGCGGGTGTCGCTGGCGCGCGCCAGCGGCGAGATCTCCACCGGGTGTTCGCAGATGAAGGTGGGCTGCCAGAGCTTCTCCTCCACCACTTCCTCGAAGTACAGCACCTGCAGCGAGGCCAGCGAGCGCGTGGAGAGCTTGTTCTTCTCTTCGCTCAGGCCGAGCTTCTTGAGCGCATGGGTCAGCCAGGCACTGTCGTCCACGTGCACGCCGGCTTCGCTGTGGCGGATGATGGCTTCGCGGATGGTCAGGCGCTCGAAGGGCTTGGCCAGGTCGACCGGCTGGCCGCCGTAGCTCAGCTGCAACGTGCCCACGGCCTGCTGCGCCGCATGGCGCACCAGGCTTTCAGTGAAGGTCATGAGGTCCTGGTAGTCCCAGTAGGCCGCGTAGAACTCCATCATGGTGAACTCGGGGTTGTGGCGCACCGAGATGCCTTCATTGCGGAAGTTGCGGTTGATCTCGAACACGCGCTCGAAGCCGCCGACGATCAGGCGCTTGAGGTAGAGCTCGGGCGCGATGCGCAGGAACATTTCCTGGTCCAGCGCATTGTGGTGCGTGATGAAGGGTTTGGCATTGGCGCCGCCGGGAATCGGGTGCAGCATCGGCGTCTCAACTTCGAGGAAGTTGTGCGAGACCATGAACTCACGGATCGAGCTCACTGCCTTGCTGCGCGCAACGAAACGCTTGCGTGCGTCCTCGTCGGTCATCAGGTCGATGTAACGTTGACGGTACTTGACCTCCTGGTCGGCCACGCCGTGGAACTTGTCGGGCATGGGGCGCAGGCTCTTGGTCAGCAGCCGTACGCGGCTGGCCTGGATCGAGAGCTCACCGGTCTTGGTCTTGAACATCGTGCCCTCGGCGGCCACGATGTCGCCCAGATCCCAGTGCTTGAAGGCTTCGTAAGCCTCTTCGCCCACCTCGTCGCGCTTGATGTAGATCTGGATGCGGCCCGTGCTGTCCTGCAGCGTGGCAAAGCTGGCCTTGCCCATGACGCGCTTGAGCATCATGCGGCCGGCCACCTTGGCCGGGCAGGCCTGCGCCTGCAGACCCTCGGCCGTCTGGCCGGCGTGGGCGGCAAACAGGTCGGCGGCGCGGTCGGCCGGCTTGAAGTCGTTGGGGAAGGCCGGGCCCTTGCCCTCAAGCTGCTGCTGACGGATGGCCTTGAGTTTTTCGCGTCGCTCGGCGATCAGCTGGTTTTCGTCCTGGACGGGGGCGGCGGCATTGGTGTTGTGTTCAGACATGGAAGGGCGCGGGGTCGAGGCCGCAGTGTGGCGAGGCCAAAACCCGTTATTTTAATGACGCTATGATTTGGCGATCCCTACGACCTTCTTTCGCGCCTGAACCATGCTGTTCCAGATCATTTCCCTGCTGCTCGAAGTCATTGCGGGCGTCGTGGGCGGCGCCTGTCTGCTGCGTCTGTACATGCAGCACCAGCGCATTCCGATGTCGGCTCGCTCCGGCAATCCGCTTGGCCGTCTGGTCTTCGCGCTGACCGACTGGCTGGTGCTGCCGCTGCGGCGTTTTGTCCCTGCCGTCGGGCGCTGGGACATGGCCAGTCTGCTGGGGGCCTTTCTGGTCGAACTGGCGCAGTTTTCTCTGTTGTGGCTGCTGGTCGATTTTGCGGCCAGCTACCTCTCGGTGCTGATCCTCGCTGCTTTTGGCGTGGTGCGGCTGGTGATTTCTGGCCTGACCGGGCTGGTCATCGTCTACGCCATCCTGTCCTGGCTGCAGACCCGTAACGTCCTGGCCGACGTCATCGAGCGGCTGGTGGCGCCACTGCTGGCGCCGATCCGCCGTCTGGTGCCCCTGGTGGGGGGCATCGATCTCTCTCCCCTGGTGCTGCTGGTGTTGCTGCAGGTGGCGGCTATCGTGCTTGGCAGCCTGCAGGCCAGCGCGCTGATGTATTGAAGGAATTGAACACCCCCAGGCTTGCTCGCTGCGCGCTGCTACGCCTGGCACCTCTGCCGGAGGCAGAGGCTCTTCGAGACCGTCCAAACCTGCGCAGGCAGGTTTGGAGCCGCGGTCCTCAGCCCCTTGCAGGGGGCAACGCCAGCGGCCCGGCGAAGCCGGTTTCGCGGCGTTTCACGATTGGGCCAAGTAGTGCGCGATGATCTCGCGCCCTGAGTAGGGGATCTGCTCGGAGGTACCTGTTTCAGATCACCGCGTCGGCTGGCTGGCGCTGCAGCATGGCCAGGGTGCTGGCCACGGTCTTGCGCAGCTCGCGACGGTCGCAGATGAAGTCGACGGCGCCTTTTTGCTGCAGGAACTCGGCACGCTGGAAACCTTCGGGCAGGGTCACGCGCACGGTGGACTCGATCACGCGCGGCCCGGCAAAACCGATCAGCGCCTTGGGTTCGGCAATCACCACGTCACCCAGGAAAGCGAAGCCGGCACTCACCCCGCCCATGGTCGGGTCGGTCAGCACGCTGATGTAAGGCAGGCCTTTTTTGGCCAGGCGCGTCAGCGCGGCATTGGTCTTGGCCATCTGCATCAGCGACAGCAGGCCTTCCTGCATGCGGGCGCCGCCGGTGGCGGTGAAGCACAGGAACGGCACCTTCTGCTCGATCGCGGTCTCGACGCCGCGCACGAAGCGCTCGCCCACGACCGAGCCCATGCTGCCGCCCATGAAGCCGAATTCGAAACACGCCGCCACCAGGCTGATGCCGTGCACGGCACCACCCATGACCACCAGCGCATCGGTTTCTCCGGTCGCCTCCATGGCTTCCTTCAGGCGCTCGGGGTACTTGCGGCTGTCCTTGAACTTCAGCGCGTCGACCGGCACCACCTCCTGCCCGATCTCGTAACGTCCCTCGTTGTCGAGGAAGGCATTGAGACGGGCGCGCGCATCGATGCGGTGATGGTGGCCGCAGCTCGGGCAGACGTTCTGGTTCTGCTCCAGGTCGGTCTTGTAGAGCACGCTCTCGCAACTGGGGCACTTGATCCACAGGCCTTCGGGCACGCTGCGCCGGTCGGCCGGGTCGGTGTGCTGGATTTTGGGCGGCAGAAGCTTTTCAAGCCAACTCATGGGCGATATCCTTTATTGGGGTCAGATTCCAATTTCTGCGTGATCGCAGGTCCGCGATTATGAATCCAAAGCGGTCCGGATTCCACGCAGGAAATCACCAGCCACCTGGACCACCTGATCGCGCGGCAACGGGTCAATCAGCTGGATGATGCGGCTGCCGATCACCACGGCATCGGCGACCCGGCCGACGGCCTGGGCGCTGGCGGCATCGCGAATGCCGAAACCGACACCGACGGGGATCGTCACGTGCTGGCGGATCCGGGGCAGCATGGCCTCCACGGCAGCCGTGTCCAGCGTGCCGGCACCGGTCACGCCCTTGAGCGAGACGTAATACACATAACCGCTGGCCACGCGCGCCACCTGCGCCATGCGCTCGTCCGTGCTGGTGGGGGCCAGCAGGAAGATCAGGTCCAGGCCATGCTGCTTGAGTGCCGCGGCAAACACCTCGCATTCTTCAGGCGGGTAGTCCACCACCAGCACGCCGTCCACGCCGGCCGCCGCGGCATCGCGTACAAAGGCGTTGTCGCCAGCGGTCTGGTGCAACTGGTCATAGCGCTCGATCGGGTTGGCGTAGCCCATCAGCACCACGGGTGTGGTGCTGTTCTGCTGGCGGAAGACGCGCACCATGTCCAGCACCTGACGCAGGCCGATGCCGGCAGCCAGCGCCTTGTCGCCAGCGGCCTGGATCACCGGACCGTCTGCGCTGGGGTCGGAAAACGGCACGCCGAGCTCGATCACATCGGCGCCGGCTGCCACCATGCCGTGCATCAGCTCGGGTGTGATGTCGGCATAGGGGAAGCCGGCTGTGACGAAGGGGATCAGGGCCTTGCGGTTCTGCGCCTTCAGCGCAGCAAAAGTGGAGGCGATGCGGCTCATTTGGTGACCTGGATCGTTTGTTCGGCCACGCCACCCTTGACGGACTGACCGCGGCAGCTGGGGCGGCAATAGAAGTCGGCCTGGCTCAGGTCGGCGACGGTGCCGATGTCCTTGTCGCCCCGGCCGGAGAGACTGACCAGAATGGACTGGTCCGGCCGCAGGGTCTTGGCCAGCTTCATGGCGTAGGCCACGGCATGGCTGGATTCGAGCGCCGGGATGATGCCTTCGGTGCGGCACAGGTAATGGAAGGCGGCCAGTGCTTCCTGGTCCGTGATGCCCACGTACTCTGCACGCCCGATGTCCTTCAGGTAGGCGTGCTCCGGGCCGACGCCGGGGTAGTCCAGACCGGCGCTGATGCTGTGCGTCTCGGTGACCTGGCCGTTGTCGTCCTGCAGCACGTAGGTGCGGTTGCCGTGCAGCACGCCCGGACTGCCGCGCTGCAGCGAGGCCGAGTGGTGGCCGCTGTCCATGCCTTCGCCGGCGGCTTCGACGCCGATCAGGCGTGTTGCCTCATGCGGGATGTAGGGGTAGAAGATGCCCATGGCGTTTGAGCCGCCGCCGACGCAGGCGACCACGGCATCGGGCTGGCCGGATGTGCAACCCGTACGCTGGAGCAGCTCAGGCATCTGCACCAGGCATTCCTCGCCGATCACGCTCTGGAAGTCGCGCACCATCATCGGGTAGGGGTGCGGGCCGGCCACGGTGCCGATGATGTAGAAAGTGTTGTCCACATTGGCGACCCAGTCGCGCATGGCTTCATTCAGCGCGTCTTTCAGGGTCTTGCTGCCGCTTTCCACCGGCACCACGGTGGCGCCCAGCAGCTTCATGCGGTAGACGTTGGGGCTCTGGCGCTTGACGTCCTCGGAGCCCATGTAGACGATGCACTCTAGGCCATAACGCGCGCAGATGGTGGCGGTGGCCACGCCATGCTGGCCGGCGCCGGTCTCGGCAATGATGCGCGTCTTGCCCATGCGGCGCGCCAGCATGGCCTGGCCGATGGTGTTGTTGATCTTGTGCGCGCCGGTGTGGTTGAGGTCTTCGCGCTTGAGGAAGATCTGCGCGCCGCCCTGCTCGCGGCTCATGCGCGCCGCATGGTAGACCGGCGAAGGGCGGCCGACGAAATGGGCCAGTTCGTACTTGAACTCGGCCAGGAACGCCGGGTCGTGCTGGTACTTGGCGTAAGCCTCACGCAGCTGGTTGATGGCGTGTGTCAGCGTCTCGCTGACGAAGCTGCCGCCGTAAAGGCCGAAATGGCCCTTGGCGTCAGGCTGATGGTAGTCGTACATCGTTTGAACCTGCAAGTTGTGCGTCAGCGGCACGTACGGCCGCGACGAACTGATTGATCTTGTCGGCGTCCTTGATGCCCTTGGCACTCTCGACGCCGGAACTCACATCCACGGCCAGCGATTTACAGCGCGGCCGTACCTGCCGAATGCCATCGGCCACGTTTGCAGGTGTGAGCCCACCACTCAAGACGAGGTGAGCGTCGACGCTTGGAGGAAGAAGTGACCA
>CAZJKR010000066.1:8182-14414 GCA_964546615.1 uncultured Curvibacter sp. | reverse complement strand
TGGCCTTCGGCTGGTTCATGCGCAACCGTCGTCCTGCCGCACCGGCGGCAGGCCCGTTCGCCTTCCAGGGGGCCGGTGCAGGCGAGGCCATGACGCCGCGCCCGGCCTACCGGCCCGAGAACGTCGGCAACGACGCGTCGGCCCGGCCCTGGGAGCGCAACACCGCGTCCTTCGACGCCACGGGTGCCCAGGCCAGCAGCGGTGTCATGATCGGTTCGGCCCTGTCGGGCGCGCAGAACTGGGGTGTGCCCGCCGGCTTCGATGTGGATGGTTTCGTGCAGGCGGCCAAGACCAACTTCATCACCTTGCAGTCGGCCTGGGATCGCTCCGACCTGAGCACGCTGCGCTCCATGATGACCGACGGCATGCTCGACGAAATCCGCCAGCAGCTGGCCGAGCGCGAGGCCCATACCGGTGGCCCGTCCAACCACACGGAAGTGGTGATGCTGGAGGCCCAGTTGCTCGGCATCGAGGATCTGGGTGATGCCTACATGGCCAGCGTCGAGTTCTCCGGCATGATCCGCGAGGAGCCCTCGGCCGGCCCGAGCCCCTTCCGCGAAGTCTGGAACATGACCAAACCGAAGAATGGCGGCAGCGGCTGGCTGGTCGCAGGCGTGCAGGCCTTGCAGTAAGGGACGGCTTCTCCTGCCCGGCAGGGCTGGGGGAGGATTCAGGGAATAATCGGGGACTATGGCAACACAGTCCCCTTTTTCTTTGCTGGAAGATGCGTTCCAGCAGCTCGGCACCACGCTGCAGCCGCCCCCGATCCCCGGTTGGGCCGTGCAGGAAGTCCAGCGGCGCATCGTGCTGCTGCTCAACCATGTCCTGATGCAGGAAAAGGAAGCCATGGCCCGTCTGGTCCGGCAACAGGGGCGGGTGGTGCTGTTCCACTGGCGCCAGTTCCATTTCAAGCTGCTGCTGACGCCAGCCGGTCTGCTTGACCTGGCCAGTCCGGACGCGGCGGCCGATCTGACGCTGTCAGTGACGGAAGAGTCGCCCTCGGCGCTGGTGCAGTCGGTCCTGGCCGGTGCCAAGCCGGCGGTGCGCATCGAGGGCGATGTGCAACTGGCGGCGGAGGTCAACTGGCTGGTCGACCATGTGCGCTGGGACATCGAGGAGGATCTGGCGCGCATCCTGGGTGACGCGCCGGCTCACGCCCTGGGGCAGGCGGCGCGCCGTATCGGCGAGGCCGTGCGCCAGTGGCTGATGCAGCGCGGTGGCGCAGGGGCGCCTGCATGAGGCGCCTGCTACGCGGCACTTTCATCGTCTGGATCGTGCTGCGCTACGGTCTGGACGAGCTGGTGCTGACCAGCTTCCAGAAACCGTGGCTGCGCATCATTGCGCGCATCGTCTCCATCGGCCGCAACCTGGATGCCCCGCGCGGCCAGCGTCTGCGTGAGGCGCTGGAGCGTCTGGGGCCGATCTTCGTCAAGTTCGGCCAGGTGCTCTCGACCCGGCGCGACCTGTTGCCGCCGGACATCGCGGAGGAACTGGCCAAGCTGCAGGACCGCGTGCCGCCCTTCCCTTCCGATGTGGCGGTGGCCACCATCGAGCGCAGATCTTCACGACATTCGAACGTCAGCCGGTGGCCAGCGCCTCGATTGCCCAGGTGCATTTCGCCACGCTGCGGGACCGTGACGGTCGCGAGCGCGAGGTGGCGGTCAAGGTGCTGCGACCGGGCATGCTGCCGGTGATCGAGAAGGACCTGAGCCTGATGCGCCTGATGGCCGGCTGGGTGGAAAACCTGTCGGCTGACGGCAAGCGCCTCAAGCCGCGCGAGGTGGTGGCCGAATTCGACAAATACCTGCACGACGAACTCGATCTGGTACGCGAGGCGGCCAGTGCCGCCCAGTTGCGCCGCAACATGGCGGGCCTGGACCTGGTGCTGATTCCCGAGATGATCTGGGATTACTGCCAGAACGAGGTCATCGTGATGGAGCGCATGAAGGGCATCCCGATCAGCCAGACCGCGCGCCTGCGCGAGGCCGGGGTCGACATGAAGAAGCTGGCGCGTGACGGCGTCACCATCTTCTTCACCCAGGTGTTTCGCGACGGTTTTTTCCATGCCGACATGCACCCGGGCAATATCTTCGTCAGCACCGATCCGGCGACCTTCGGGCGCTACATCTCGCTCGATTTCGGCATCGTCGGCACGCTGACCGAGTTCGACAAGGAATACCTGGCGCAGAATTTCACCGCCTTCTTCCGGCGCGACTACAAGCGGGTGGCCGAACTGCACATCGAGTCCGGCTGGGTGCCGCCGCAGACCCGGGTCGATGAACTCGAGTCCGCCATCCGCGCGGTCTGTGAGCCGTATTTCGACCGCCCGCTGAAGGAGATCTCGCTGGGCATGGTGCTGATGCGCCTGTTCCAGACCTCGCGCCGCTTTCAGGTCGAGATCCAGCCGCAGCTGGTGCTGCTGCAGAAGACCCTGCTCAACATCGAGGGGCTGGGACGCGAACTCGACCCCGAGCTGGACCTGTGGAGCACGGCCAAGCCCTTTCTGGAGCAGTGGATGGCCGACCAGATCGGCCCGCGCCGCTTGTGGGAGGAGCTGAAGAACCAGGCGCCACGTTATGCCAAGCTGCTGCCGGAGCTGCCGCGTCTGCTGCACGACTACCTGGCGCATCGGCCCGGCTGGGACCGGCGCGAGTTGCAGGCGCTGCTGGCCGAGCAGCGCCGTACCAACCGGTTGCTGCAGGGCCTGATCTATGTTGGCATCGGTTTTGCTCTGGGACTGGTCGTGATGCAGATCTGGTTGCGCGTGTCACTCTGGTGAGTCCGCTACGCCGCCATCTGTCTCTATAGAATGCGCGGCACTTCCTGTCCTTGCCTGATGGAGATTGACTGATGCTGCTGTATGGAGTCGATGCATGAACACGCTGGTCATCCTTGTCCTCGCCTACATGGCGCTCACCATCGCCATCGGCCTGATCGCCTCGCGCCGTGTCCACAACGCGAAGGACTATCTGGTGGCCAGCCGCAGCCTGCCGCTGTACATGTGCATCGCCACCGTGTTCGCCACCTGGTTCGGCGCCGAGACGGTGCTGGGTGTCTCTGCCGAGTTCGTCATGGGGGGCGTGTCGGCCATCCCGGGGGATCCCTTCGGCGCCTCAACCTGCTGACCATCGGCGACTTCTACCGCAAGCGCTACGGCCGTGGCGTGGAAGTGCTGACGAGTGTGGCCGTGACCTTGTCCTACCTGGGATGGACCTCGGCCCAGATGACCGCCCTGGGGCTGGTCATCCATGTGCTGTCGGGTGGCGCCATCGCGCTCGACCATGCCATCCTCGGCGGCACCGCGGTGGTCATGGTCTACACCCTCTTCGGCGGCATGTGGGCCGTGGCCTTCACCGACCTGATGCAGTCGGTCGTGATCCTGGTCGGCCTGACGCTGGTGGCCTTTCTGGTCGGCCAGATGGCCGGCGGGGTTGACGTGGTGCTGCTGCACGCGGCCGAGAACGGGCGCCTGACCCTGATCCCGCCGGAGGCGGACGGGCCCGCGCTGTGGGCCATGCTGGCGGCCTTTCTGACGGTGGCCTTCGGTTCGGTGCCGCAGCAGGACGTATTCCAGCGCATGACCAGCGCCAAGGACGAGAAGACGGCAGTACGCGGTACCGTGATCGGGGCCACGGTCTATTTCGTGTTCGCCGCCGTGCCGATCTTCATTGCCTACGCCGCCCTGGTGCTCGACCCTTCGCTGGCGCAGCTTTTCGGTGACGAGGACGGGCGCGTGGTGCAACGCATTCTCCCGGAGCTGGTGCTGAGCAGGATGCCGCTGTGGGCCCAGGTGCTGTTCTTCGGCGCGCTGCTGTCTGCCATCCTGTCCACGGCCAGCGGCACGCTGCTGGCGCCGACGGCGACCTTCACCGAAAACGTGCTCCGGCCGTTTGCGCCCAAGATGAGCGATCGTCAGTTCCTGCTGCTGCTGCGGGTCGTGCTGGTGACCTTCACCCTCGGCGCTCTGCTGTTCGCCCTGAATTCGCGCTCGACCATGTACGACATGGTGCAGAACGCCTACAAGGTGACGCTGGTGGCAGCCTTCGTGCCCTTGGCGGCAGGCGCTTACTGGAAGCGCGCCACGACGCAGGGCGCCTTCCTGTCCATCGTGCTCGGGCTGCTGTTCTGGATCGGTGCCGAGCTCAGCGCGGCCGAGGCGGCGTTCCCGCCTCAGCTGGTGGGTTTCCTGGCCTCCATCGTCGGCATGCTGATCGGGTCGCTGGCACCGCAGATCGTGCAGGCGCAGGGCCTGTCGATCGCCCAGGCATTGCGCGACGAGTCACATCACAAGGCTTGACGACGATCTTCCGGTGGCGGTGGGGCTTGAAAAACAGGCCTCCACTTATAATTAAGGGTTTTGCATCAACCTATCCCTTTGCGCCATGCCAATCTACGCTTACAAGTGTGCATCCTGCGGCCACGCCAAGGATGTGCTGCAGAAAGTCTCCGATCCGGTCCTGACCGAGTGCCCGGCCTGCGGCAAGGCCTCCTTCCAGAAGCAGCTGACCGCAGCCGGTTTCCAGCTCAAAGGTTCGGGCTGGTACGAGACCGACTTCAAGGGCGGCAGCGCCGCCTGTGCCGCAGGTGCCGGCGCCGCTGAAGGGGCTGCCTGCCCGGCCTGTCCCGCTGCGAGCACCACCGCCGACGCGGCGAACTGAGCCGCCTTCATGACCAAGCTGCGCAAATGGCTGCTTTCGGGCCTGCTGGTGCTGGTGCCGCTCATCATCACCCTCTGGGTGCTGGACTGGGTGGTCTCCACGCTGGACCAGACCCTGAAGATCCTGCCGCAAGCGTGGCACCCCGACCGCCTGCTGGGTCTGCACGTCCCGGGTCTGGGTGTGATTTTTGCCCTCGTGGTGGTGCTGCTGATCGGTGCCCTGGCTTCCAATTTCATCGGCAACCAGCTGGTGAACTGGTGGCATGCGCTGCTGCACCGCATCCCGGTGGTGCGCTCCATCTACTCCGGTGTCAAACAGGTGTCCGACACCCTGTTTTCCGAAAAGGGCAACGCCTTTCGCAAGGCGCTGCTGGTCCAGTGGCCGCGCCAGGACATGTGGACCATCGCCTTCCTCACCGGCGCCCCCGGCGGTGATCTGCTCAACCACCTGCAGGGCGAGTACGTCAGCGTGTATGTGCCGACCACACCCAACCCGACCGGCGGCTATTTCGTGATGCTTCGCAAGAGCGACTGCATCGAACTCGACATGAGCGTCGACGAGGCGCTGACCTATGTCATTTCCATGGGCGTGATCGTGCCCGGCGGGCCCAAGAACCCGCAATTGAAGCAGGCCGCCAGCGGCCCGCGTTCCAACAGTTGAAAGAGAAATTCCTATGGCCATGCGCTCCCACTACTGCGGTCTTGTGACCGAAGCCCTGCTCGGACAGACCGTCACCCTGTGCGGCTGGGTCAACCGCCGGCGCGACCATGGCGGCGTGATCTTCGTCGACCTGCGTGACCGCGAGGGTTATGTCCAGGTGGTGTGTGACCCCGACCGTCCCGAGATGTTCAAGACGGCCGAAGGCCTGCGCAACGAGTTCTGCGTCCAGGTCAAGGGTCTGGTGCGCGCGCGTCCCGATGGCACCATCAATGACAGCCTCAAGAGCGGCAAGATCGAAGTGCTGTGCCATGAGCTGACCGTGCTCAACCCCTCGGTCACGCCGCCGTTCCAGCTGGATGACGAGAACCTGTCGGAAACCACGCGTCTGACGCACCGTGTGCTGGACCTGCGCCGCCCCTACATGCAGAACAACCTGATGCTGCGCTACAAGGTGGCGATGGAAGTGCGCAAGTTCCTGGACGCCAACGGCTTCATCGACATCGAGACGCCGATGCTGACCAAGAGCACGCCCGAGGGCGCGCGCGACTACCTGGTGCCCAGCCGTGTGCACGACGGCATGTTCTTTGCGCTGCCGCAGTCGCCCCAGCTGTTCAAGCAGCTGCTGATGGTGGCCGGCTTCGACCGCTACTACCAGATCACCAAGTGTTTCCGTGACGAGGATCTGCGCGCCGACCGCCAGCCCGAGTTCACGCAGATCGATATCGAAACCAGCTTCCTGACCGAGCAGGACATCCGTGACATGTTCCAGGGCATGATCACGTCGGTGTTCAAGAACGTGCTGAATGTCGACCTGGGCGAGTTCCCCGTCATGCCCTATGCCGAAGCCATGCACCGCTTCGGCTCCGACAAGCCGGACCTGCGCGTCAAGCTCGAATTCACCGAGCTGACCGACG
>CAZJKR010000066.1:5281-8172 GCA_964546615.1 uncultured Curvibacter sp. | reverse complement strand
ACAAAATACGCCGAGAGATTGCTCGAAGATCTGAAGGAAGTGGATTGGCCGGAATCGATAAAGAAATTACAAACTGATTGGATAGGCAAAAGCATTGGAGCCGATGTGGATTTCAAGGTCTTCTCCACGCCCGCCACCATGAAGGGCGGTCGCGTGGTGGCCCTGCGCGTGCCGGGCGGCGGCGAGATGAGCCGTGGCGAGATCGACGGCTACACCGAGTTCGTCAAGATCTACGGCGCCAAGGGCCTGGCCTGGATCAAGGTCAACGAGGTGGCCAAGGGACGTGACGGTCTGCAGTCGCCGATCGTCAAGAACCTGCACGACGCCGCGATTGCCGAGGTGCTCAAGCGCACCGCCGCCCAGGACGGCGACCTGATCTTCTTCGGCGCCGACAAGGCCAAGATCGTCAACGACGCCATCGGTGCGCTGCGCCTGAAGGTCGGCCACAGCGAGTTCGGCAAGAAGCGCGGCCTGTTCGAGAACGCCTGGCGTCCGATGTGGGTGGTCGACTTTCCGATGTTCGAGTTCGACGATGAGGCGCAACGTTATACGGCGGTGCACCACCCCTTTACCGCGCCGAAGGACGGCCACGAGGACTGGATGGTCACGGCGCCCGAGAAGTGCATTGCCAAGGGCTACGACATGGTGCTCAACGGTTGGGAGATCGGCGGCGGTTCTGTCCGTATCCACCGTGCCGACGTGCAGCAGAAGGTGTTTGACGCGCTGAAGATCACGCCCGAGGAAGCTCAAGCAAAGTTCGGCTTCCTGCTCGACGCGCTGCAGTATGGCGCCCCGCCGCACGGCGGCCTGGCCTTCGGCCTGGACCGCATCGTCACGCTGATGACCGGTGCCGAGTCGATCCGCGACGTGATCGCCTTCCCCAAGACCCAGCGCGCCCAGTGTCTGCTGACGCAGGCACCGAGCCCGGTGGACGAGAAGCAGTTGCGCGAGTTGCACATCCGCCTGCGCAACCCGGACGCCGCCAATCCGGCCTGAGTTCCAGGCTTTGGGGCAGAATGAAAGGGCGCTTTGTCAGCGCCCTTTTTCATGTCCAAGCCCTACAAGATTCCGCAGTCCGTCCTGGTTGTGATTCACACCCCGGCACTCGACGTGCTGCTGATCAGGCGCGCCGATGCCGAGGATTTCTGGCAATCGGTCACGGGGGCCAAGGACCACCCGGATGAAAGTTATGCCGAGACGGCAGTACGCGAGGTGGCCGAGGAGACCGGCATCAACGCGCGGGCGGCCGGCCACACGCTGCGCGACTGGGGGTTGGAGAACGTCTACGAGATCTACCCGCGCTGGCGCCACCGCTATGCGCCGGACGTGACGCACAACACCGAACACCTGTTCGGCCTGCAGGTGCCGGCGGCGACGCCTGTGGTACTCAATCCACGTGAGCACACGGCCTACCGCTGGCTGCCCTGGCGCGAAGCGGCCCAGGCCTGTTATTCCCCCAGCAATGCCGAGGCCTGTCTCCAACTGCCCCATTTCACACTGCCACAATCCGAGTCATGCAAACCTTGCGCGTAGCCACCTACAACATTCACAAGGGGGTCCAGGGCCTGGGCCCGCAGCGCCGGCTCGAAATCCACAACCTGGGACTGGCTGTGGAGCAGCTCGATGCCGACATCGTGTGCCTGCAGGAGGTGCGCAAGATGAACCGGCGTGAGGCGCAGTATTTCACCCGCTGGCCCGAACTGCCGCAGGCTGATTTCCTGGCGCCCGAAGGTTACGAGGCGGTTTACCGGACGAACGCCTACACACGCCATGGCGAGCATGGCAATGCCATGCTGACGCGCTGGCCGGTGCTGGGGCATCAGCATGAAGACATGTCGGACCATCGTTTTGAGCAGCGTGGCCTGCTGCACAGCGAGGTCTCGGTCAACGGCTGTCCCATCCATGTGGTGGTGGTGCACCTGGGGCTGATCCGTGCCAGCCGTGTGCGTCAGGCGGCGCAGCTGGAGCGCTTCATCGAGCGCGAGGTACCGGCGCAGGCGCCACTGATCGTGGCCGGGGATTTCAATGACTGGGGTGAGCGCGTGCACCGCCATTTCGCCGCCATGGGCCTGCAGACCTTCGAGCCGGCGGCGCACCCCACGTTCCCGGCCCGCCTGCCCCTGGTCCAGCTCGACTATGTCTATGCGCGGGGCCTGCAACCGCAGCGGGTCGAGGTCCCGCGCGGACGGCCCTGGTGGCGCATGTCCGATCACCTGCCGCTGATTGCGGAATTCAGCCTGCCGGCATGAAGGGCCCCTCCTTGCCACAGGCCCGCAGCACCCATCACGTGCAGCTGCTGGAGGGTGGCGAGGCCCTGTTTCCCGCGATGGTGCGGGCCATTGCGCTCAGCGTGCGGGAAGTCCGTCTGGAAACCTACATTTTCCATTTCGATGCCTCGGGCGAACGGGTGGCTGAAGCGCTGTTGAGCGCGGCGCGGCGCGGTGTGTCGGTCTATCTGGTGATGGACGGGGTCGGCACGCCGGCCGTCCCGGCCCGCTGGGCGGCGCGATTCGATGAAGCCGGCGTCCAGTGGCGCATTTTTCTGCCGCTCGGGCGCCTGGGCCTGCTGATCCCGAGCCGCTGGCGCCGGCTGCACCGCAAGCTGTGCGTGGTCGATGGCCGGGTGGCGTTCTGCGGCGGTATCAATGTGCTGGACGACCGTTTCGATCCCAACCATGGGGTGCTGGCTGCCCCGCGCCTGGACTTTGCCGTGCGCGTGCGCGGGCCGCTGGTGCGTGCCGTGCACGAGGTCATGACGCAGTTCTGGTGGCGCCTGCAGACGGTACAGGACGTCAAGAACGTCGATCTGGTGGCGAGCTGGCGTGATCTGGAGCAGGCGGTTCGGCTGGCGCGGCAGGTTCAACTGGTGCAGCGGGTTCAGCTGGTGCAGC
>CAZJKR010000066.1:0-5271 GCA_964546615.1 uncultured Curvibacter sp. | reverse complement strand
CGAGGAGGGTGACATGCCTGAGGCGGGCGGCACGGAGCCGCCTTCGACCCGTGCCGGTCTGCTGCTGCGCGACAATCTGCGTCACCGCAGTCACATCGAGCGCGCCTACCGCAAGGCGATTGCCGAAGCCCGCGAGGAAATCATCATTGCCAACGCCTACTTCCTGCCCGGGCGCAAGCTGCGCAAGGCGCTGATTCTGGCTGCACAACGCGGGGTCCGGGTACGCCTGCTGCTGCAGGGACGGTACGAGTACTTCATGCAGTACCACGCGGTCCGCATGGTGTACGGCGTGCTGCTGCGCGCCGGGGTGGAGATCCACGAATACGCACCGAGCTTTCTGCATGCCAAGGTGGCCGTGATCGACGGTCGCTGGAGCACGGTCGGCTCGTCCAATCTCGATCCCCTGAGCATGCTGCTGGCGCGCGAGGCGAATGTGGTGGTCACGGGGGCGATGTTTGCCCAGGAGCTGCGGGCCCGGCTGCTGCGTGCCATGCAGGACGAAGGCCGGCGGGTCGACCCGGCCGGTTACGCCGATCGGCCCTGGCAGCAGCGCCTGCTGGACCGGGTCGCCTTCGGCCTGATGCGGACGATGATCTTCCTGTCCGGCAAGCGCTACTGAATTGATAGCTATAGGCGCTTATCTGGTAAGGGATTTCGACCAAAAACCCTGAAATTCAATCGCTGTTACCATTGCATCATGTTGAAGAAAAGCGAGAGTTCCATGAACGCCAGCGATGCCGACGAGGGAACGCCTGTCTCCGTCAAGATCCGGGAGCGGCTGCTGGCGGCCCGCAGGCGTTTTAATGCCAATGACAACATAGCCGCTTTCATCGAGCCCGGCGAGCTAGAGCAGCTGCTCGACGAGGTCGAGACCAAGATGCAGGCGGTGCTCGACAGTCTGGTGATCGACACCGAGCGCGACCACAATACCGGCAACACCGCACGCCGGGTGGCCAAGATGTACGTCAACGAGGTCTTTCGCGGCCGCTACGTCAAGGGGCCGACCATCACCGAGTTCCCGAATGCCGAGCATCTCAACGAGCTCATGATCGTCGGGCCCATCACCGTGCGCAGCGCCTGCTCACACCACTTCTGTCCGGTCATCGGCAAGATCTGGATCGGCGTCATGCCCAACGAGCACACCAATGTGATCGGTCTGTCCAAGTACGCGCGCCTGGCCGAGTGGATCATGGGCCGGCCGCAGATCCAGGAAGAGGCCGTGGTGCAGCTGGCCGACCTGATCCAGGAGAAGACCCAGCCCGACGGGCTGGCCATCGTCATGGAGGCCAGCCACTACTGCATGGCCTGGCGTGGCGTGAAGGACATGGACAGCAAGATGATCAACTCGGTCATGCGTGGCGTGTTCCTGAAGGATCCGAACCTGCGCCGAGAATTCCTTTCCTTGATTCCTCAGAGGTCTTGAAGATGCTTGTCCGTCTGCTCTACGCCAGCCGCGCTGTCGATTCCAGCCCCGAGGCCATCGAGGCCATCCTGGCCCAGTCGCGCCAGTTCAACCCCACCTGCGGCATCACCGGCATCCTGTGCTACGGCGGCGGCATCTTCCTGCAGGCCATCGAGGGGGGGCGCACCGCGGTGAGCGAGCTCTACGGCCACATCCAGCGCGACGCCCGCCACAAGGACGTGGTGCTGCTGCACTACGAGGAAATCAGCGAGCGCCGCTTCGGTGGCTGGACCATGGGGCAGGTCAATCTGTCGCGCGTCAACGCCTCGATCGTGCTGAAGTACTCCGAGACGCCGGAGCTCGACCCCTACGCCGTGTCGGGCCGTGTTTCACTCGCGTTGCTCGAGGAGCTGATGGCCACGGCCTCCATCATCGGCCGCAGCTGAGGCGATGTAACGCAACGTGGCCGTGGCGGCAGCCCCTGTCCAGCCCCTGTTGCTGGGCTGCGATTTTTCCAGCAGTCCGACGCCACGCAAACCGATTGTGCTGGCATGGGGCGGACTGCACGATGGGCGTGTCCAGCTCGCCGGTTTGCAACGCCTGATCTCGCTCGAAGCCTTTGCCGACTGGCTGCGTCAGCCCGCTGACTGGCTGGGCGCATTCGATTTTCCTTTCGGGCTGCCGCGCGAACTGGTGGCACAGCTGGGCTGGCCGCTGGATTGGGAGGCCTGCATTCACCATTACGCCAGTCTGGGGCGCGACGAGATACGTGCCCGTTTTGCCGCCTTCTGCGCTGCACGTCCCGTCGGCAGCAAGTTCGCCCACCGCGCCACCGATCGTCCGGCCGGCTCCAGCCCTTCGATGAAATGGGTCAACCCGCCGGTGGCCTTCATGCTGCATGCCGGCGTGCCACGCCTGCTTGCCGCGGGGGTGCACCTGCCCGGGCTGCATGTGGGTGATCCGACGGATGTCGATGCCGCTGGCCGGCCGCGCCGCGTGGCGCTCGAAGGCTATCCGGGCCTGCTGGCGCGGGAGGTGCTGGGTGCGCGCAGCTACAAGAGCGATGAGCGCGCGCGCCAGACGCCGGAGCGCCTGATTGCCCGCAAGGATCTGCTCACGGCCCTGGAGCATGGTCAGACGCGCCTCGGGCTGCGCCTGAAGCTCACGCATGCGCAGCGTGATCAGCTGGTGGATGACGGGCGCGGCGATGCGCTGGACGCCGTGCTGTGCCTCATGCAGGCAGCCTGGGCCTGGCGGCAGGGCGGGCCGCGCTACGGTCTGCCGGCAACCCTGGATTCGCTGGAGGGCTGGATCGTCACCGCTTGAGCTGCGGTACGCTCAGGCGTCCTTGTGCAGGACGGTTTCTTCCAGCTTGAGGGCCAGCTGCGACAGCGCCAGACCTGCCGGACAGCCCGGCGTGTTCTGCATCAGCAGCTGGCGGCGCATGACGGCCTGGCGCACCATCGGATCTTCCGGGATGTCACCCATGTGGATCAGGCGCACCGGCCGGCCCGGCTCGCTCGAGACGAAACGGTCCAGCACCTGCTGCAGCTGGACCGTGATGGCGCGGCCATCACCCAGACGCGCGGTCTGGTTGATGATCATGCGGATGTTCTGGCGCTTTTGCTGGCCCACCAGTACCTTGATGGTGGCGTAGGCGTCGGTCAGCGAGGTCGGCTCGGGTGTGGCCACCAGCAGCACTTCGGCCGCTTGCGAGACCGAGAACAGCACGACATCGGAGATGCCGGCGCCGGTGTCGAGCAGCACGACGTCGAACCTGGACACCAGGGACTCGATGATGCGCAGGAAGTCGTCGCGCACTTCGGGTGTCAGACGCGAGTACTCGACCATGCCGGAGCCGGCCAGCAGCACGGAAAAACCGCCCGGCGCCTTGATGATGGCTTCTTCCAGCTTGGCCTTGCCGGTGAAGACGTCGTGCAGCGTGACCTTGGAATACAGGTTGAGCACCACGTCGAGGTTGGCCAGACCGAGGTCGGCGTCGATCACCAGAACCCGGTGGCCGCGCTTGGCGAGGGCCGCAGCCAGATTGGCCGAGACGAAGGTCTTGCCCACGCCGCCCTTGCCGCTGGTGACAGCAAGCACCTTGCCGCGCGGGCCGGCCGGTGGTTGCGGGGACGTCGGTTTGTCCTGCGGTGGATTGAGCACGTCACTCATGGATTGACCTTCTGCATGGCACTGTCGGCATCGGTGCCGGGAACACTGTCACTCCAGTCCGGCTCGCCCAGCGAAAGGGGGCCGAACAGGAGACTCTTCTCTTCTGCACTGACGGAAATGACTTGTTGGTGATCGATGTACACACGGTTGCGCCCTTGTGCCTTGGCCTGGTAGAGCTGGTTGTCGGCCCGTTCGATCCACATGTCGGGGGTGCAGCGTGCGCGTTCTTCGGTGGCGAAGGCGCCGCCGACGCTGAGGGTGATCTGGAGCTGGAGATCGGTCGACACAGCGATCGACAGATCGGCCACCGCCTGGCGGATACGCTCGGCCACGGCCTCGCCGTAGTTGACCTGACAGTCCGGCAGGACGATGGCGAATTCCTCGCCGCCGTAGCGGGCCACGGTGTCCTGCGGTCGCACGCAGCCGGCCAGGCAGCGTGCCACCGCCTGCAGGACGCGGTCACCGGCCAGGTGACCATGGGAGTCGTTGATGTTCTTGAAGTGGTCGATGTCGAGCATCAGCAGCAAGGCCGGGTTGCCCGAGCGCATCACGACCTCGATCTCGCGGGCCAGCACGGCGCGGAAATGGCGGCGGTTGGCCAGCCCGGTCAGCGGGTCGGTAAGCGAGAGCTCGCACAGACCATCGATCACACCTTGGAGATAGGCCGTGGGCGCAGTCTCGGGGGGTGGCAGTTCCGTGGCGCCGGCATGGTCCAGCAACGCACGTGCGTCATCCAGACGCAGGTCGCGCAGATCAATCGGGCTGGGGCTCGTGGATGTCACGGAAGGCATGGAGGATGAACTTCGAAAAGTCTAACAGGTTTGACCTCCGGCAACGATGGAAAATCGGCCGGATCGGCCGTCTTTACGGGCGTTTGACCGAAGCGGACGTTCACATGAGAGGATGGTCAAGCGCCACGATCGGAGGGTCGGCCGGGTCGCGCTGGCCCGGGGTCAAGCGTCGTTCGGTCGCTGGCCGCAGACCGGGCAGGCCGGGTTGCGCGGCAAGCGCAGCGCGCTCCATTCCATGTGGCGGCCGTCGAGCATCAGCAGCCGGCCGGTCAAGGGTGTGCCAGCCCCGCTGAGCAGCTTGAGTGCTTCCGCCGCCTGCATGGTACCGATGATGCCCACCAGCGGCGCGAACACGCCCAGGGTGGCGCATCGTGTTTCCTCGAACGCTTCCGCGGAAGGGAAGACGCAGGCATAGCAGGGTGATTCGCCATGGCGCGGGTCATAGACCGTGATCTGGCCGTCGAAGCGGATCGCCGCGCCAGACACCAGCGGCTTGTCGTGCTGGACGCAGGCGGCGTTGATGGCGTGGCGGGTGAGGAAGTTGTCGGTGCAGTCCAGCACCACATCGGCCTGGGCCACCAGTGTGTCGAGCAGGGCCGCGTCGGCGCGGGCGGTCACCGGCGTGACACGCACCTCCGGGTTGATGGCGGCAATGGCCTGCACGATGGAGTCGACCTTCGGCTGGCCGACCCGCGCCACGGTGTGGGCCACCTGGCGCTGCAGATTGGTGACGTCTACCACGTCATGGTCCACCACGGTGATGCGGCCCACGCCGGCCGAGCCGAGGTACAGCGCCACGGGAGAGCCCAGACCGCCGGCGCCGATGACCAGCGCGTGGCCATCCAGGATGCGCTGCTGGCCCTCGATGCCAATCTCTTCGAGCAGGATGTGGCGCGAATAGCG
>CAZJKR010000065.1:0-14490 GCA_964546615.1 uncultured Curvibacter sp. | reverse complement strand
GCAGGTCCGCGTCGCCGGTGCGGCCCTGCTCTACGCGCCGCTGCCCGCGCGCGGCCCTCCCGCTTTCTCCTGAGCTATCAAAATCGTAGCGCCTGACGCCCGTAGTACGGGCCCGAAGGCAATTTCTGTTTGATATTTTCAGGAGTAGGCATGGCTTACCCTTTTCGGGCCTTGGCCCGTGTGCTGGCCGCTGGCGGACTGCTGGCGCTGATGCTGGTGGTCGCCGGCTGCCAGCGCACCGATGAAGATCGGCCGGCGTTCCGCGGGCTCGACCTCACCGGGGCCAGTTATGGCCGCGATTTCCGTCTGACCGACCCCGACGGGCGCGAGCGCACGCTGGCCGACTTCAAGGGCCGGGCCGTGCTGCTGTACTTCGGCTTCACCCAGTGTCCCGACGTCTGCCCGACGGCGCTGACCCGCGCGGCCGAGGCCAAACAGCTGCTGGGGAGCGAGGGCGAACGCCTGCAGGTGATCTTCGTCACCATCGACCCCGAGCGCGACCTGCCGGCCGTGTTGAAGGAGTACACCGCGGCCTTCGACCCCACTTTCCTGGGTCTGTACGGCGACGCCGAGCGCACCCGCCAGACGGCCGAGCATTTCAAGGTCTATTACAAGAAGGTGCCCACCGGCGGCTCCTACACCATGGACCATTCGACCCTGTCGTACGCCTTCGACCCGCTGGGGCGGCTGCGCCTGGCCTTGCGGCACGAGCAGAACGCACAGGACTATGCGCACGACCTGCGCCTGCTGCTGCAAGGACGCTGAGCCGGGCAGCTCTCTTTCCACTTCTTCTTCACCACCGAAACTTCATCATGCAATACCTCCAACGTCTTTTTCTGGCCCTGCTCCTTGCCGTCGGCAGCTTCGCCCTGCCGGCCTGGGCAGGCGACACCGATCCGCTGTTCATCAACCTCACCAGCGACGAGCCGCACCGCGCCAACATGGCCATGACCTTCGGCCTGCACCACCATGAGAACGGCCACCCGCTGACCATCTTCCTCAACGACAAGGCGGTGCTGATCGGCGCCAAGGCGCAGGCCGGCAAGTTCGGCGAGCAACAGAAGAAGCTGCAGGAGCTGATGCAGAAAGGCGCCATCGTGCTGGTGTGCCCGATGTGCATGAAGCACTACGGCGTGGCCGAGGCCGATCTGCTGCCGGGCCTGCAGGTCAGCAACCGCAAGCTCTCGGGCGAGGCGCTGTTCCGCGACAACACCAAGTCGATGACCTGGTAAGCCGGTCTTCGCTGCGTCTGCTCAGTCATCAACCAAGTCACTTTTCCCACCCCTCTGAAAGGAACTCACCATGAAACGCATTGCCCTCACCCTCGCCGCGCTCGCCCTGGGCGCCGCCGCCCACGCCCAGGTCTCCGTCAAGGAGCCCTGGGTGCGCGCCACCGTGCCGCAGCAGAAGGCCACCGGCGCCTTCATGCAGATCGTCTCGGCTCAGGACGCCAAGCTGGTTGAAGCCAAGTCGCCTGTGGCCGGCGTGGTGGAAATCCACGAGATGGTCATGGCCGACCAGGTCATGAAGATGCGCGCCGTCCCCGGCCTGGACCTGCCGGCCGGCAAGATGGTCGAACTCAAGCCCGGCGGCTACCACGTCATGCTGATGGACCTCAAGGGCCAGGTGAAGGACGGCGACATGGTGCCGCTGACCCTGGTGGTCGAAGGCAAGGATGGCAAGCGCCAGACGCTGGAGCTCAAGGTGCCGGCCCGCCCGCTCAACGCTGCCGCGCAGAAGGACACGAGCCAGGGTGGCGGCCATGGCCACGGCATGAAGCACTGAGCCAACGCCTGCCCGCTCTGACGCCGTGCTGACCTCACTGTCCAAGGCATGAACCGCTGGCGTACGCTCCGCCCGGGCCTGTGGCTGGCCGTGGCCTTGATGCTGCTGGGGGCGCTGGCGCCCACGGTGTCACGCGCCCTGGCCAGCCGTGCCGGGGCGGTGCCGTCGGCGATCGAGGTCTGCACATCCGAAGGACCGCGTTGGCTGGAAGTGAGGTCCGCCACGCCGTCCGACCCGAATGCTTCCGGCACGACCGCCCCTGAAGGGCCGGGCGTCGTGCCGTCACTGGATCATTGCCCGTTTTGCCTGCTCGTCGCTGAACGGCTGGGGCCGCCGCCCGCGGCTTCTATGCACTTCTTCAATGCGGAATCTGGTTTGGCCCCACCGGACGCGCAGGCACTTTTCTTTTGTTCCGTTTCGCTGCGACCCACCTGGCCACGCGGGCCACCCATTCATTCCTGACGTTTTGTTTCGGGTGCGCAGTCCTGTTCAGAACATGGCCGCGCGCATGGTGATGCATTGGGAGTGAAATTTGAACAGGAACTTGAACAGGAACCGTCTCGCCGCGACTTGCGCCCTGGCATTGGCGTGGGCCGGCCCCGCTCTGGCGCAAACCGTACCGACCGCCGACAGATCGCAGAGCCAGGCCGTGCCCACCGGGACTGAGGTCAAGAACCCGGCGCTGCCCGTGCCCTCTGTCGATTCCCAGAGGAAATCGTTGCCGGAGGTTGAGGTGCGTGACTCGCCGCTCAACCCGACCAGCGTACCGGCGCGGAACGTGACCACCGGGACCGCAGCGCAGAACCTGGAGCTTCCTTTTTCCGTCACCGAGGTTCCTATGGAGCTGGTCGGCGCGCAGGCTGGCCAGTCCTTGCAGGACGCGTTGCGCAACGTGCCGGGTGCCCAGGCAGATTCCGGTTTCAACGGTTCGCACACCCAGTTCTTTGTGCTGCGTGGCGCGATCGCCGACAGTGCCACCGGCTCCAACCGTGTGTTGCGTGATGGCGTTCGCTTGTCCAACTACCCGTTCGTCAAAGCCTTTGTCGAGAGCGTAGACGTGCTGCGCGGCCCCGGCGCCGCGCTGGGCCTGCGCAGTGAGCCCGGCGGGACCGTGAACCTGATGAGCAAGCAACCCGAGCTGGCCAACTTCGGTTTGGTCAAGGCGGGTGGGGGTGGCGTGGGCGGCATGGAGCTGACTGCGGACATCAACCGGGTTCTGTCCGCCGAGGACGAGCTGGCTGCCCGTCTCATCCTGACGCGCTCGGCGGCCAGCGAGTGGCGTCACGTCACCGACAAGCTGGACGGCGTCAAGCTGAGTGTGGCCAAGTCGGACAGCGATCGCTACCGCCTGCGGGTGAGCGCAGAAGCGACGAACCAGAGCTACCAGCCTGACTACGGCATTCCCGCGCTCAACGGTAGTCCCATCGATGTGCCCCGTGATCGCCAGTACGGTGAACCGTGGGACAACTCCACGACGCAGAATCGCATTGTGGATGTGCACTTCGATGTGGCACTGCAACCGGAGCTCCGGCTCAATGTCGACTGGACGCACCTGGAGGCCCGCTCGACGGCCATCAAAAGCGGCTTGACCGGTAACCTCAAGAACGTCAATGGCACCTGGGGCCGTTTTTCGTCCTATGAACCCGGGACCGACCGGCTGATCGACTCCCTGGCCACCACGCTGGAGAGCCGGCACCGCTGGGGTGGCGTTACGCACAACGTCCTGTGGGGTGCCGACTACTACCGCGAAACGCTGACGCAGCCGACGTACAGCAACCTGCCTGGCACCGTGTCCGACATCAACGTCTACAACCCCGTGTACGGCTTGGTGGGGGCGCCCACCGCCCTGGCGACGGCGTCCATCACGCGGCAGAACCTGGAGAGTTCGGCCTTGTCCGTGCAGGACCAGATCGACCTCGGCCCCTGGGCGGTGATCGCCGGCCTGCGCTTCGTCCAGCAGGACTTCATGTACGGCACCCAAGGCACCAGAGCGGTCGTGGAGTCGAAGTGGCTGCCCAAGCTCGGCGTGCTGCGCAAGCTCTCCTCGGAAGACAGCGTGTATGCCAATGTGGCGCAAGGCATGTCGCCCAATCAGGTCTCGTCTTCCAGCAACCAGTCCCTGCCATCGCGTTACAGCAACCAGATCGAACTGGGCTGGAAGTCGCTGTGGAACGCCGGGCGTCTGGCGTCCGACATTGCGGTCTACCAGCTGGACCAGACCAACATGATTGCCGACGACCTGAGCACGGCCAGCAATTTCGACTTCACGGTGGATGGCAATGCCCGTTCGCAAGGGCTGGAGGCGTCCTTGTCCGGGGAGTTTGCGCGGCGGTTGAATGTCAAGCTGGCCTATGCCTACACCGATGCACGCATGCTGGACCATCCGGTGTACCGTGGGTTGACCGCGCCCAATGTCGCGGCGCATACCCTGTCGCTCTGGGGGCAGTACCAGTGGGCCATCCGGTCGGATGTGCAGTGGCTCACGGGCGCGGGCATCTATGCCCAGACCAGACGGTATGCCGATCGGGCCAATACGACGGAATTGCCGGGTTATGCGCGCCTGGACGTCGTCCAGACCTGGCGCAAGGCCACCGGAGGGGCGACTTCGGTCGAGGTCCAACTGGCGGTGCGCAATCTGCTGGATGCCCGCTACTTCGTCTCCAGCCATCTGCACGTCAATCGCTGGATCACGCCGGGCGAGGGGCGCAACGCCTGGCTGACGGTGAGCTACCGGTTCTGAAGAAACGCTGTGCACGTGCGAACCCTGCCCCGTCACCGCAGCCGTCCGCATCGCCCTTGGGCGCTGTGGCTGGCGCTGTGCGTGGCATTTTTGGCCGCCGCCGCGCCGACTGTATCGCGCACCTTGGTCGTGGCCCGTGCCAGCGGGGTGGTTGAAATTTGTACAGCTGCAGGGGGTGTGCAGGGGGCGGCTCTGCCATCTGCCGATTCTTCTGGTGAGGTGAGTTCCACGCAAGCCCCCGCGCTGTCTCCCGAACATTGCCCGTTTTGCCTGCTCGTCGCTGAACGGCTGGGGCCGCCGCCCGCGGCTTCTATGCACTTCTTCAATGCGGAATCTGGTTTGGCCCCACCGGACGCGCAGGCTCTTTTCTTTGTTTCTGAAGCCCTCGCAGCTACTCTGCCGCGCGGCCCGCCGCGGCACACCTGAGTTCACATCACCAGACACCGCCTGCGTGGGCAAGACAGGCGGCGTCTCCTGCATCGTTTTCTCAAGGAGGGTGGAATGAAACCGCTGGAACTTACCCTGATGCGCGCACTGACGCATCTGAACATGGGCGCCGCGCTCGCGCTGCTGCTGTGGCTGGCTTCGCGGGCCACGGGGGGGCTGACATGACACCAAGGCAACGCCCTGCACGCCGGGTCAGCCGGCTGGCTGTCTTTGTCGTGCTGCATCTGGTCGCGCTGGCGCTGGCCTGGGCCGTCGCCACGCTGGTCAGCCGCAGCCACGCCGAGCTCTCCGCCGGCGGCAGCCATCTGCGCCTGATTCCGTTGACGGGCGCCCGCTGAGCACGGCACGGCGCGTTCACGAAGCGCGCCCCGAACGACAAGTCACACCACATATCTGGAGCATCACATGAACAAGAACCATCTCGCGGTCGCACTCGCACTGGCTTTTCCGCTGGCCTGGCCGGTCGCGGCACAGACCACGGCGACCGACGCGGACGACAGCCGGGTCGAACCGTCCGTCCTCAACACCGTCACCATCACCGGCAGCCGGGAGCAGACGCAGCTCATGCAGTCGCCGGCATCGGTCGGCGTCATCAGCGCCGAGGCCATCCAGCAGACCGGCCCCATGCACCCGCAGCAGATCATCGGCCAGGTGCCGGGCGCAGCCGTGGCCGTGACCAACGGCGAAGGCCACACCACCGCCATCCGCCAGCCTTTCACCACCAGCCCGGTCTACCTCTTCCTGGAGGACGGCATTCCGACCCGCGCCACCGGCTTCTTCAACCACAACGGCCTGTACGAGACCAACATGCCGCAGGCTGGCGGCATCGAAGTCGTCAAGGGGCCGGGCTCGGCGCTCTACGGCTCGGACGCCATTGCCGGCATCGTCAACGTGCTGTCGCGCGTGCCGTCCGCCAAGCCGGGTGCCTCCATCACCGGTGAGCTCGGCAGCTTCGGCTGGCAGCGTCTGCTGCTGGACGGCACCACCGGCGTGGGCGAGGGGGCGGTACGCATCGGCGCCAACCTGACGCACACCGACGGCTGGCGCGAGAAGACGGCTTATGACCGGCAGAGCGTGAACCTGCGGCACGACCAGGGGCTGGACGAAGGGGCGGTGCTGAAGACCCTCCTGGGTTACACCCGGATCGACCAGCAGACCGGCGCCAACTCGTCGCTCACCTACCGCGACTACATCGACAACCCGACCAAGAACAACTTCGGCATCGCCTGGCGCAAGGTCGACGCGCTGCGCCTGTCCACCCAGTACGAGCGGGAAACCGGCAACTCGCTGCTGAGCATCACGCCCTACCTGCGCAGCAACGCGATGGACCTCAACGGTTCCTACAACCTGAGCTCCGATCCGCGGGTGGAGAAGACCAACGTGTTCTCGCTCGGCGTGATGGCCAAGTGGCGGCAGGACTTCGAAGGGGCTTACCGGCCGCGGCTGATCGTGGGGCTGGACGTGGAGCGCAGCCCGGGCAAGCGCACTGAGGACAGCCTGAACGTGTCCACCACCGGCACGGGGGCTGATCGCAACTACTACGCCTACAGCGTGGGCAACCGCATCTACGACTACGACGTCACCTTCAAGAGCGTCTCGCCCTATGTGCAGGGCGAGCTCTCGCCCACCCAGGCGCTGCGCCTGACGGCCGGTCTGCGTTTCGACAGCATCGGTTACGACATGAGCAACAACATCACGGCCAGCACCACACGCGCCGGCGCGACCACCCTCTACTACGGGCAGATCGCCTCGGCTTCGGTCGACTACACGAACTGGAGCCCCAAGCTCGGTGCCACGCTGGCGCTGAGCCCGAGCAGCAGCCTCTACGCCTCGTACAACCACGGCTTCCGCGCGCCATCGGAGAGCCAGTTGTTCCGCGCCGGCAGCGACACCGCGGCCAATGCCCTGACCAAGGCGCGGCTGGCGCTGGACCTCAAGCCCATCAAGGCGCGTCAGGTCGAAGTCGGTTGGCGCGGTGTCAGCAACGGCTGGTCCTTCGATGTGGCGGCCTACCAGCTGACCAAGACCGACGACCTGGTGAGCCAGCGCGACCTCGCCACCAACGTCAGCACCACGCTCAATGCGGGCAAGACCGAACACACCGGCCTGGAGCTGGCGCTGGGCAAGTCGCTCACCCCGCGCTGGCGCGTCGACACCGCACTGTCGTATGCGGTGCACCGCTATGTGGACTGGGTGACGGCCAGCGCCAACTACTCCGGCAACGAGATGGCCGCCGCACCGCGTTTCATCGGCAACACGCGCGTGACCTGGACGCCGCGCCCCGGCACGTCGGCGCAACTGGAGTGGGTCAGCCTGGGCGAGTACTGGCTGCATGATTCCAACTCGGCCACCTACGGCAAGTACCCCGGGCACGATGTGTTCAACCTGCGCCTGCGCCAGCAGGTGAGCCGTGACGTGAGCGCCTTCCTGCGCCTCATGAATCTGACCGACCGCCGTTATGCCGACAGTGCCTCGGTCTCGTCCAACACCGCCGTCTACACGCCGGCCCTGCCGCGCGCGCTCTACCTCGGGCTGGAGGCCACGTGGTGAGGCGGGGGCACGTCTGGGGGCGCTGGCTGTTGACGCTGGCCCTGGTGCTGGGGGGCGTTGGCGCACTGGCGCAGCACATGCACGGCGCGGAGGTTGGCGCTGTGGGTGGTGGAGCAGGTGGCGCTGCGGGTGGCACGGCCCGTCCAGCGAAGGCGCCGCGCCCGCAACTGGCCACCGGCGTGGCCTTCGCGCCCGACGGCCGGCTGTGGCTGACGGCGCTGGATGCGCAGGGGCGGCTGTTCGTGCAGAGCGCACCGGCGCAGGCCCTGCAGGCCTGGAGCGCGCCGCGCGTGCTCGATACCGCGGGTGACGTCATCGCCGCCGACGGCGAGAACCGGCCCAAGCTGGCCTTCGGGCCGCACGGGCAGGTGGTGCTCAGCTACACCCAGCCGCGCGCCCGGCCGTATACAGGCTGGATCCGCATGCTGCGCTCCAGTGATGGCGGCCAAAGCTTCAGCGCGCCCGTCACCGTGCATGCCGACCGGCAGGAGATCACGCACCGCTTCGAGTCCGTCGCCTTCGACGCCGAGGGCGTGCTGCACACAGTGTGGATCGACAAGCGCGACATGGAGGCGGCGCCCAAGGTCGGCCGCAAGTCGAGTTACCGCGGTGCCGCCATCTACCGCAACGAATCGCGTGACGGCGGCGCCAGCTTCGGCCCGGACACCAAGGTGGCCGACCACTCCTGCGAGTGCTGCCGCATCGCATTGGCGCCGGGGGCCGACGGCCAGTTGCGCGCGATGTGGCGCCACGTGTTCGAACCCAATGTGCGCGACCACGGCTTTGCCGCGCTGAGCAGCGGCGCGCCGGTGCTGCGCGCCACATTCGACGGCTGGCAGGTCGACGCCTGCCCGCACCATGGCCCCGGCCTGGCGCTGGCGGACGACGGCGGCTTCCATACGGTGTGGTTCGGCATCCGTAAGGAGGGTGGTGAGGACGTGGCGGCGGTGCGTTACGCGCGGCTGAACGCCGACGGCAGTCCACGCCTGCCCACGGTGCGCGCGCTGCCCGACGAGGCGGCCGAACATGCCGACGTGGCGGCCGCAGGCCAGCGCGTGGCCGTGGTATGGCGCAGCGTCGAAGGCGCGCGCAGCACGCTGCGCGCCTGGTTGTCGGACGATGGGGGCCAGACGTTCCAGCTGCGCGAACTGGCCCAGATGCAAGGCGAGAACGACCACCCGCGCCTGGCCCAGCAGGGCGAACGCATGGTGGTGGTGTGGCGCAATACCAAGGAGGTCCAGGTCCATGAACTGCGTTTCTGATGTCAACGGTGATCCGGGGTGCGAACCCAGCCGTCGCCGCCTGCTGGCCGTGGCCCTCGCGCTGCCCGGTTTCTATGTGTCAAATCAGGCGCTGGCCCAGCACCATCATGCGCCGGCAGCTATCAAATCCGTAGCGGATTTCGACACCGCCGTCTGGGCGCGGCTGCTGCGCGAAGGGCCGCGCCCGGCAGCCTACGTCTTCACCACCACCTACTGCAGTACCTGCCCGGCGGTGTTCGAGCTGCTGCACGACACGCTGCGCGCCAGCAGGGCGCGCGCCGAGCTGGCCGCGGTGGTGATGGACGCGCAGGGCGAACGCGCGCTGGTGCATGCGCACCACTACCGCGGCGTCACGCGCCTGTACGCCTTCAACGGCTTCGAGCCCGAGATTCGCCAGGCCGTCGATCCGAAGTGGCGCAATATCACGCCCTATGTCGTGCTGCTCGATCGCCGGGGGCAGACGCAGCGCGTCATCGGCCCGCCCGATGCCGCACGCCTGAAGGCCTGGCTAGCCTGACGCGACCTACAGACCCAGCAGGTTGCGCCGCACGTGCAGCAGGTGCTCGCGCGTGTGCGCCAGCGCGGTGGCGAGATCGCGCTCGCGCAGCGCGGCCACCAGGGCGCGGTGCTCGCGCTGGTAGGCGGCACGCCGTTCGGGCGTGACGCTCTTGCGCTTGAGCATGCCCCACTCGCCCTGGGCGCGCGCCTGGTTCATGAGCCGGAAGACATTGCGGATGAAGCTGTTGTGCGCGGCCTCGGCAATCACCTCGTGCAGCAGGCCGTCCCAGTGCTCGAACTCGTCCAGCGTCGTGGCCTGCTCGGCCTGCTCGCAGCACTGCGTCATGCGCGCGAAGTCGGCCGGTGTGGCATTGCGCACCACCAGCTCCACGATGGCCGGCTCCAGCGCCATGCGCGCCTCCATCAGCTCGGCCGGGCTGGTGGTCGTCAGCGGCGCGCCCACCGTCAGGCCCGGCAGCAGGCTGGTGGCCTGTTCGGTCACATAGGTGCCGCTGCCCACCGTCTGCGAGATCAGCCCGGCGTCCTTGAGCTGGGCCAGCACCCGACGCACGGCCGAGCGGCCGAGGCTGAACTGTTCGCACAAGGCGCGTTCGGTGGGCATGCGGTGGCCGGCACGCCAGGTGCCGGAGCGAAGCTTGTCGATGATGGCTTCCCGCAACAGGGCAGACGAGTCCATGGGTGTGCAGTGGGTGGTCAAGGTCGGTGTGGCTGGCGCCATGGTAACAAAAATTCGAACCAAAACAAACCAATTTGCGCGGCTTGTACGTGTTTTCCCTTTTGTTTCATTGAGGAGCGAGGTCTATAATTTTTCCCAAGATAAACCAATTGCAACCAATTTAGGTTGTCCGTTCTTTTTGTTTTTCAGGAGTTCGCATGAAGATTGCACGCGTGGAGCATGCCGGGCAGGTGCACCTGGCACTGGTGGATGAAGGCCGGCAGGAGGTCGCCCTGGTCGGCGGCGCCCTGGCCGGCCATGCCAACCCGGTGCTGGCCGTGATCCAGCAGGGCGTGAGCGCCGCCCAATTGCAGGGCGCCGTCACGCAGCGTGTGCCGATGGCACAAGTCCGCTTCCTGGCCCCGCTCTCGGCTTTTCTGCGCAACCCGTTTGCGGTCGGCAAGAACTACCATGAGCATGCGGTCGAGTTCGACAAGAGCGGCTTCAACGCCACCAGTGGCGCGGCTTCTGCCATTCCGCAGTACCCGCAGATCTTCACCAAGGCCACCCTCACCCTCAACGGCCCGACCGACCCGATCCGCTTCAACCCCCAGCACACCAGCTCGGTGGACTACGAGGGCGAGATCGGCGTGGTGATCGGCAGCACCTGCCGCAACGTCAGCAAGGCCGACGCCATGGCGCACGTCTGGGGCTTCGTCGCCCTGAATGACGTCACCGCGCGCGACCTGCAGAAGAACCATGCGCAGTGGTTCCTCGGCAAGTCGCTCGACGGCTTCTGCCCGCTCGGCCCCTGGATGACCAGCCGCGACGAGGCGCCGACCGACATGCGCATGCAGACCTGGGTCAACGGCGAGCCGCGGCAGAACGCCCACATCTCGCAGCTGATCTTCGATGTGCCGACCCTGATCGAAACCATGTCGGCCGCCATGACGCTGCTGCCCGGCGACATCATCGCCACCGGTACGTCCGTGGGCGTGGGCGTCGGCTTCAACCCGCCGAAGTTCCTGCGCCATGGCGACGTGGTGCGGGTGGCCATCACCGGCCTGGGCGAGTTGAACAACCCGGTGGAAGAAGTGTGAAACACCCCCAGGCTGCGCGCACTACGTGTCGCTACGCCACCCCCCGCATGAGTGCTTAGCAACAACGAGGAGACAACCATGACACAACGACGCGAACTGCTGCAACTCACCGCCGCCGGCCTGGCCGGCATGCTGGGCCTGCCCGCGCTGGCCCAGGACGACTACCCGGCCAAACCGGTCAGCATGCTGGTGCCGTTCCCGCCCGGCGGCGTGGCCGACACCGTGGGCCGGCCGGTGGCCGAGGCCATGGGCCGCGCGCTCAGGCAATCGGTGATCGTGGAGAACAAGGGTGGTGCCGGCGGTGGCATCGGCATGGCGCAGGTCGCCAAGTCGCGCGCCGACGGCTACAGCCTGCTGATGGCGCTGTCTTCCATCGTGGTGCTGCCCGAGGCCGACAAGGTGCTCAAGCGTGCCCCCATGTTCACGCTCGACCAGCTGCGCCCGGTGGCGCGCTTCACGGCCGACCCGACCGCGCTGGTGGTGCGGGCCGACAGCCCGTGGCAGACCTACAAGGACTTCATGGCCGCCGTGCGGGCCAAGCCCGGCTCGGTGACCTTCGGCTCCTCGGGCAACTACGGCACCATGCACGTGCCGATGGAGCAGCTCAAGGCCGCCACCGGCACCTTCATGCTGCACGTGCCGGCCGTGCTGGCGCTGCTGGCCGGCCAGGTGGATGCGCTGTCCACCGGGCCCTCGAGCGTGATGCAGCATGTGCGCGCCGGCAAGCTGCGCGTGCTGGCGCACTGGGGCGAGGGCCGGTTGGCGGCGCTGCCCGAGGTGCCGAGCTTCAAGGAGCTGGGTGTGCCGATCAGCTACTCGCAATGGGCTGGTCTGTTCGTGCCGGCCGGCACACCGGAAGCGGTGGTCACCAAGCTGCGCCAGGCCGCCCGGGCCGCCTCGGAGGATGCGCGCGCCAAGCAGGCGCTGGCCGCGGCGGGCACCGGTTTCCAGTACCAGGATGCACCCGAGTTCGAGCGTTTCGTGCAGGCCGATGCACGCAGCATGGCCGCGCTGGTGCAGCGCATCGGCCGCGTCGAATAGCCAGTCCACCCCCCGGCGGTCGCGGTCGCGCCGGCCATGCTGGCCGTGGCCGCCAAATGCCCCTAAGATGCCATCATCCATGTCAGATGGCAGAAGGGGCGTGCCTTTGCTTGTGTTACGGCGTTGTTGGGAAGCCTTGCTGGTCGGCGCCATGCTGCTGGGCGCGGCAGCGGCGCAGGCGCGCGAGGTGCGTGTCGGCCTGTATGCCAACCCGCCCAAGGTCTACCTTGACGAGGGCGGCCAGCCGGCCGGCATCCTGGTCGAGCTGCTGCAGGAGATCGCGCGGCAGGAGGGCTGGACGCTGCGCTTCGTGCCCTGTGCCTGGCAGGCCTGTCTGGAGGCGCTGCAGGCCGGGCGCATCGACCTCATGCCCGATGTGGCCTATACCGCCGAACGCGCGGAACGCTTCGACTTCCACCGCACCCCGATCCTGCTGAGCTGGTCGCAGCTGTACCGCCGCAGCGATGTGCCGATCGCCTCCATCTTCGACCTTGGCAACCGGCGTGTGGCGCTGCTCGAAGGCTCGATCCAGGCCGAGCTGTTCACCGAGCTGACGTCCAGCTTCGATGTGCGGCCGCAGCTGCTGTCGGTGCCGACGCTCGAAGACGCGTTCCGGGCCGTCGAGTCGCGCCAGGCCGATGCCGCCATCGCCAACCACTTCTTCGGCAACCAGCAGGCCGCCCGCTACGGGCTGGTGGAGACCGCCATCGTGTTCCAGCCCGCGCGCCTGTTCTATGCCGCGGGGCAGGGGCGGCAGCCGGAACTGCTGGCAGCCATCGAGCGGCATCTGCACGAATGGCAGCGCCAGCCGCAATCGGTCTATTTCACGATCCTCAAGCGCTGGGCGGCGCAGCCGCCGGCGCCCCAGGTGCCGCGCAGCTTCTGGTGGGCGCTGGGCACCACCGTCGGCCTGCTGCTGCTGGCCCTGCTGCTGGCGGGCGTGTTGCGGCGCCAGGTGATGGCGCGCACCCGGCACCTGCTGGTGGCCAGCGAGGAAGTGAGCCGCTTCAAGGCCATCTTCGACCACGCCACCTTTGCCGCCTGGATTGCCAACCTCGACGGTACCCTCAACTACGTCAATGCCCGCTGCGCCGCCATGCAGGGCAGCCCGCCGCAGGCACTGCTGGGGCAGCGCTTCGTGCAGTTCTATGCGCCGACGCGACGCAACGAGGCCGAGGCCTTCTGGCGCGCGGTGCGCGACGGCCAGGACAGCGAGGCGCATGAACTGTGGCACCTGGCGCCGGACGGCCATGAATTCCCCATGCTGACCAGCGGCATCCTGCTGCGCGATGCGGCCGGCCACCCGGTCCAGGTGGCCTGCACCGCGGTGGACATCAGCGACCGCAAGCAGGCCGAGGCGCAGATCCGCCAGCTGGCCTTCTTCGATGCGCTCACCGGCCTGCCCAACCGCCGGCTGCTGATCGACCACCTGCAGCACGCATTGGCTGCCGGTGCGCGCCGCGGCAGCAGCGGGGCGCTGCTGTTCATCGACCTCGACCACTTCAAGACCATCAACGACACCCTGGGCCACGACATGGGCGATCAGCTGCTCAAGGAGGTGGCCACGCGCATCCAGCTGCAGGTGCGGGTGGGCGACACCGTGGCACGCCTGGGCGGCGACGAGTTCGTCGTGCTGATCGAGGAGCTCAGCGAGCAGCCTGAGGTTGCCGCCAGCCAGGCCGAAGGCGTGGGGCGCAAGATCATGGCGGCCCTCAACCGCCCCTACCAGTTGGCCGGCAGCGAGCACCACAGCACACCGAGCATGGGCATTGCACTGTTCATGCACGGCCAGGGCTCGGTGGACGATCTGCTCAAGCAGGCCGACCTGGCCATGTACCAGGCCAAGGATGCCGGACGCAACACCCTGCGTTTCTTCAATCCGCAGATGCAGGCCGTGGTGGCCGAGCGGGCCGCGCTGGAAAACGATCTGCGCGCCGCCCTGCAGGACGGCGCGCAGCTGCTGCTGCACATCCAGCCGCAGGTCGGGCGCGACGACACGGTGATCGGGGCCGAAGCGCTGCTGCGCTGGCAGCATCCGCGCCGCGGGCTGGTGTCGCCGAGCGAGTTCATCCCGGTGGCCGAGAGCAGCGGCCTGATCCATGCCCTGGGCCAATGGGTGCTGGAGGCCGCCTGCCGCCAGCTGGTGGACTGGGCCCGGCACCCGGCCCTGCGGGACCTGAGCCTGGCGGTGAACGTGAGCGTGCAGCAGTTCCGCCACCCCGATTTCGTGCAGCAGGTGCTGGAGGTGCTGCGGCACAGCGGCGCGCGGGCGGACCGGCTCAAGCTGGAGATCACCGAAAGCCTGCTGATGCACGATGTGGAGGAGGTCATCGCCAAGATGGCGACCCTGCGTGCCCAGGGGGTGTACTTCTCGCTCGACGATTTCGGCAC
>CAZJKR010000064.1:8719-14512 GCA_964546615.1 uncultured Curvibacter sp. | reverse complement strand
TTGCATTGAATACGGCGCCGCCGTGGACGCGGATCCGGCGCTGCCGTTCCAGACCAAGTGGGGTCCGGACGCCTTCCTCGTGGTGGAGAAGTGGGAAAGCATGGACGCGCTCAAGGCCCATGCCGTCTGGGTAACGCATGAAGGAGAGTCAAGTCCCCCATGCGCAGGAGGCAAGAGATTGCCTCCAAAAATTGCCGGGGTCGCCCGATCCACGGCACCCGATTGGGCGGAGATCGCCTACTGCCGACATGGTTTGCCTGATGTGACAGGCCTGTCAAATCTAGCGCCGCAGGTGCACAAAATCAAATCGGGATTTCAATCATGCAGGCGCGCTTGATTGCCTTGCACGACCAGACTTCAAGAAACCAAATGAATAACGAATAGGTTTTTTATTATTGACTCGATATATTGACGCACTTAAAATCCGGCAACCCTGCTCCAAGTCAGGGACAACCCGAATCCGCTGCCGACCCCGGCTACATCAGCGCGCATCCTCGTCCGCAAGACATGAGGCTCGATGCTGATGGCGTACCAACCCAGACGTGACGCCTGCTTGCTGACCTGACCGCCCTGGTTGCGGCGCGCCGGCACCGGCTCACGCGAGAAGAGGATGTGCTATGACAGCGTTCAAAAAATTCGGCCACGGACTGCGAACCTTCGCCTCCGATGTTGCCCAAGGTTTTTTTGAAATCACCCACAACGGTTTTGCCCTCATCGGGCTGACCGTCATGTTTGCCGCGATCACCATGATCGCTCACCCGGAACTGCGCCAAACCGGCGAAGTCAAGCTCATGGGCTGGCTGCAAAACCGCCAGATTGCCCTGATCGGCTTCCAGGTGGAGCCCGCTGCCGCCGAACGCGCTACGGTCGCCAACCCCCAGCTCCTGCCCAAAGAGCAGGCCGCCGTGGCTTTCTGGCTGAGCAAGAAATACCGTGTGGCATCCGAGCCCTTGAGCGCACTGGTGGCCGAAGCCTATGACATCGGTCAGCGCACCCGTCTCGACCCCCACCTGCTGCTGGCGATCATGGCCGTCGAATCGAGCTTCAACCCCTTTGCGGAGAGCCCCATGGGAGCGCAGGGGCTGATGCAGGTCATGACCCGGGTTCACACCGACAAATACGAGCACTTCGGCGGCAAACTGGCCGCCTTCGACCCCTTGACCAACCTGCGGGTCGGCACCAAGGTCCTCCAGGAGTGCATCTCGCGCGCCGGCTCCCTGGAAGGCGGCCTGCGCCTGTACGTTGGCGCCTCCAATCTCGACGATGGCAGTGGCTATATTGCCAAGGTTCTGTCCGAGCACGCCCGCCTGCAACAGGTCGCCAATGGCCGCGCCGTGCCTTTCCTGGCCCCGCAGCCGATCCCTGTCATGAGCCCGCCCAAGCTGGAAAGCAACCAGGAAAAAGTTGCCCTCGGGTGAAGGCTGCCGATAGCCATCGGCGGCGGCCCACCCGGTGGGGCCGCTACAATCAACGGGTACGCGACTGGCGATAGGCGCCCCGCCCGCACCGGGCCGGTGGCACTGACGTGGGACACCACAGGGAAGCGTGCCGCAGACTCGAAGCACCGGCTTCGTCCCCTGCGTTCCGCCGTTCGCCTGGGCAGCCCCCACCCCACCGGGGGACACCTGTATTTTCCGACCGCCATGTACAACCGCAACATCCTCGTCGAACAGACCGACCCCGAGCTCTGGGCTGCCATCCAGGCCGAAAACGCCCGCCAGGAACACCACATCGAGCTGATCGCCAGCGAGAACTACGCCTCGCCCGCCGTCATGGCCGCGCAGGGTACCCAGCTCACCAACAAATACGCCGAGGGTTACCCCGGCCGCCGCTATTACGGGGGCTGCGAGCACGTGGACGTGGCCGAGCAACTCGCCATCGACCGTGTGAAAGCCATCTTCGGCGCTGACGCAGCCAACGTGCAGCCGCACTGCGGCGCCTCGGCCAACGAGGCCGTCTTCCTGGCTTTCCTCAAGCCGGGCGACACCATCATGGGCATGAGCCTGGCCGAAGGTGGTCACCTGACCCACGGCATGGCGCTCAACATGAGCGGCAAGTGGTTCAACGTCGTCTCCTACGGCCTGAACGCCAAGGAAGAGATCGACTACGACGCCATGGAGAAGAAGGCGCACGAGACCCGCCCGAAGCTGATCATCGCCGGTGCCTCGGCCTACAGCCTGCACATCGATTTCGCCCGTTTTGCCAAGGTGGCCAAGGACGTAGGTGCGCTCTTCATGGTGGACATGGCGCACTACGCCGGCCTGATCGCCGCCGGCGTCTACCCGAACCCGGTGCCGCACGCCGATGTGGTGACTTCCACCACCCACAAGAGCCTGCGCGGCCCACGCGGCGGCATCATTTTGATGCGCGCCGAGCACGAGAAGGCCATCAACAGTGCCGTGTTCCCCGGCCTGCAAGGCGGCCCGCTGATGCATGTGATCGCCGCCAAGGCCGTGGCCTTCAAGGAAGCCATGGACCCTGGCTTCAAGACCTACCAGCAGCAGGTGCTGAAGAATGCGCAGATCGTGGCCGAAACACTGACCCAGCGAGGCCTGCGCATCGTCAGCGGCGGCACGCAGAGCCACGTCATGCTGGTCGATCTGCGCTCCAAGGGCATCACCGGCAAGGAGGCCGAGGCCGTGCTGGGCGCCGCCCACATGACCATCAACAAGAACGCCATTCCGAACGACCCGGAAAAGCCGATGGTCACCAGCGGCGTGCGCGTCGGTACCCCGGCCATGACCACACGCGGCTTCAAGGATGAGGAAGCCCGCATGACGGCCAATCTGATTGCCGACGTGCTCGACAATCCGCGCGACGAGGCCAACATCGCCGCGGTTCGCGCCAAGGTCAATGCACTTACGGCGCGCTTTCCGGTGTACAAGTGAACGCCCCCCTGAGGCGCTGCGCGCCTTCCCCCCTGAACGCCATCCTCCGGTGGCAGGGGGGACGCACCCTGTGGCCCGGCAAAGCCGGATCCACGGGTGCCCGCGGTCAGGCCCAGGCTTTCGCATATCGAGGCTACAAGCCATGAAATGCCCCTTCTGCGGCCACTCTGAAACCCAGGTGGTCGAAACCCGGATTTCCGAAGACGGGGATTTCATCCGTCGGCGCCGCCAGTGCGGCGCCTGCGACAAGCGCTTCACCACCTACGAGCGGCCGGACGTCAACTTTCCGTCCATCGTCAAGAAGGACGGCCGTCGCATCGAGTACGAGCGCGCCAAGCTGCAAGCCTCCATGAACCTGGCGCTGCGCAAGCGCCCGGTCAGCACCGAGCAGATCGACAGCGCCATCGAGCGCATCGAGGAAAAACTGCTCAACCTGGGCTTGCGGGAAGTGCCCTCCACCCGCATCGGCGAGTTGGTGATGCGCGAGCTCAAGAAGCTCGACAAGGTGGCCTATGTGCGCTTTGCCAGCGTGTACCGCAGCTTCGAGGATATCGACGAGTTCAAGACGCTGGTGGACGAAGTTCGGCGCTGAGCGTCCGCTCCATGGGGCGTCGGCCCTGCGTTTTCATGATGCGAGAAGATCAGAGGTAGCCGTCACCCGACGGCTGGAGCGTGCCCGACCGGGCACGCTTTCTACACTCTACGCATGACCCACCCTTCTGATGCCGCCCATGGACGGGCAAGTCGCCGATGGCGCTCATGGCCGCGCGCCGCGACCGGCCTGACCCTCATCGAGCTGATGGTGACAGTGTCCATCCTGGCCATCGTGCTGGCGCTGGGCCTGCCGAACCTGCGTGACTTTCTGGTCCGCAATCAGGCGGCATCGATCACCAGCGAGTTTTCCAACGATGTGGCGCGCACCCGAACCGAAGCCATCAACCGCAACAACTGCGTCACGATGTGCATTTCGAGCAATACCGCCAACGCCCTGACCGGTGGCACGCCGACCTGCGCTACCAGCGGCAGCGACTGGCAGGTGGGCTGGATCGTCTTCGCCAACCCGAGTTGCAGCAGCTCGCAAAACAATCCGACCACCAACGGCTCCAGCCTGATTGCCGTCCGCCAGAAAGGGCTCGACACCTTCGAGCTGTCCCCCGCCTCGGGCAGCGCCTTGCGTCGCATCACCTTTGACTCCCGCGGCATCACGGTAGGTGTGCAAAAGAACCTGACACTCGCCTACACGCCCGAGAACACCAGCAGCCCGCACTACCGGTCGATCTGCATCAGTTCCGCCGGCCGTGTCACCGTCCGCCAGTATGCAGGAGTAGATGCATGTCCCTGACCCGTCAGCGTGGCGCCGGCCTCATCGAGGCGCTGGTGGCCATTCTCATCCTGTCGATCGGCCTGCTGGGCATGGTGGGCATGCAGACAGCCGCACTCAAGTACGAGCAGACCGGCTGGGCTCGCTCGGCACTGGCCTCGAACATCGGCAGTCTGGCCGAACGCATCCGTGCCAACGCCAACGCGCAGCCCACCGCCTATGCCTTCTCCCGCACCTACCAGGCCGAGCGCACCGACATCGATTCGGACAACACCTACTTCACGCCAGACAAGGACTGCGACAGCCTGACCTGCACCGAGGCCGAGCTGGCCGCCTACGACCTGCTGATCTGGCGGCGCGACCTGAACCAGCAACTGCCCGGCGCGGTGGGCATGGTCACCGCCACCGGTACCAAAGGGGTCGACCTGCGCTTCCAGATCACCGTGGCCTGGTTCGACAAGGAAAACCTGAACGGCATCGACCTCCTGTCACCCAGCATCTGCACCGCCGCCATGACAGGCATCCAGGCCCGCAACTGCTGCCCCGCCGCCCTGGGCACGGCCTCGAATCTCGCCGGCGTGCGGTGTGCCAACCTGGAGATGATCCCATGAGCCCCCTCCGTCGCCAACGCACCCCGCGCCGGTCGGCACAATCGGGCCTGAGCCTGGTCGAGCTGCTGGTCAGCCTGGCCATCAGCATCGTCATCGCCCTGGCCGCGGCCTCTGCCTATCTGGGAACGCGCAGTACAGCCACCGCCATGGCCAACATCTCCAACATCAACGAGACCGGCAAGCTTGCGCTCGACATGATCGGGCGCGAATTGCAGATGGCCGGCTACTACCCCGCCATCATCCCCAACAACCCGGCCAATACCAACATGATGGGGGCCTTCAGCAACACCAAGAATGCAGCGGTGGCGGCTTACAACCAGGGGCTGTTCGGCTGCGAGGGGGGGCTGTTCAACCCCACCACTGGCAGCTGCCCGGTCGCGGTAGCCGGCGCACCGGACTCGGTGGTCGTCAACTACTTTGCCCAGATCGAGCTCGATGCCACCACATTCGGCAGCGGCTTCGACTGCCTGCGCCAGACCGTCGCCAACGACCCGAACAACGCCGCCCAGATTGCCGCTGGCCGGCCGCAGTATGTGTCCAACCGGTTCGGCCTGGTGGCCACCAACTACACCGCCGCCGGCATCGGCGAGACCGGCCGCACCGTCAATACCCGCAGCCTGGGTTGCAACGGCAACGGCAAAAACCCCGAGGACACCACCTACCAGCCCATCTTCGAAGGCATCGAGGACTTGGTGTTCCGTTATGGCGTCAATGCCGGCACCGGCAGCCTGTCGCCCGAGACCTACTACACGGCCAGCCAGGTCACGGCGCTGCCCACCGTCGGCGGCGCCAACGGCTGGCAGCGCGTGACCAGCGTGCACGTCTGCATGCTCACCCGCACCCTGGAGAACACCCGCACCCATGACCAGCCTGGCACCCTGCGCTCCTATACCGACTGTCGCGGCAACGTCAACACCTATGCCGTTGGCGACCGGACGCTGTTCAAGCGCTTCGACCGCATCTTTGCCATTCG
>CAZJKR010000064.1:7363-8709 GCA_964546615.1 uncultured Curvibacter sp. | reverse complement strand
TCTACTGATGCGTCGCCGCCCTACTCCGTGTTGCCTGTCCCTGCGTGCCGCCCGGGGCGTGGCTTTGCCCATGGTGCTGATGTTCCTGCTGGTCATCACCATCCTGGGCACACTGGGCATCCGCCACGCCACCACCAGCGAGGTGCTGTCGCGCAATCAGCTCGACTACGAAGTGGCACGCCAGGCCGCCGAAGCCGCCCTGCGCGATGCCGAACGCGACCTGCTGTTGCCGACGCCGGGCATCATGCCCAACGCACTGTGTCCGCGCAACGACGACCGCCCCCTGGCCAGCGCCCTGCGCGCCCCCAACTTCGACACCAACTGCCCCCGCGGCCAGTGCCGTTACGAGCTGAGCTACTACGACAGCAGCGACTACCCCACCGTCACCAACCCCGAACCCTGGTGGCCGACCCTCAACGACAAGAAAGGTCGCTGGGAAGGCAACCCGAGCGGCAGTCCCAGCGCCAAGCCCAGTGATGCGGCTGGGCCGAACACGAATTGTGCTTTCGAGGGTGCTGTCCCGCTGGGCACCTTCACCGGCGTGGCGCGGCTGGCCGGCGTGGCGCGGCAACCGGAGTACCTGATGGAATACCTGGCACGCGGCGACGACAAGATCGTGCGCATCACCGCGCGCGGCTTCGGGGCAGACCTCAATACCGAGGTTGTCATGCAAACCTATTTCCGCCCGTTCTTGCGCTAGAGGTGCTCCCCATGAGAAAAACATTTGTCATCCTCATCGCCTTGCTGGCCGGCATGCTCTGGCATGTCGCCGGCTTCACGCAAGTCCTCTCGCCGGCCATCCCGCCCAACATCGTGACCTCCACCCCGCGGCCCATGATCATGCTGAACATGTCCAAGGACCATCAGCTGTTCTACCGCGCCTACGACGAGTTCTCCGACCTCGACGGCGACGGTCTGCCCGAAACCACCTACAAGCACTCCTTCGACTACTACGGCTATTTCGACTCGTACAAGTGCTACAGCTACAGCGGGACCAGCAACCGTTTCGAGCCAGTCAGCGTCACCGGCAACAAGTACTGCACCGGCAACTGGAGCGGGAACTTCCTCAACTGGGCCACCATGACCCGCATGGACGTGGTGCGCAAAGTGCTCTACGGCGGCCACCGCTCAAGCGACACCAGCAGCCTGACCGTGCTGGAGCGGGCCAACCTGCCCACCGATGCCCATTCGTTCGCCAAGTACTACAAAGGTGACGACCTGGACCAGCTCACGCCCTTCACGGCCTCGCAGCTGGCTGCCTCCAGCGCCATCAGCAACAACAACACCCTGAACGCCCGACGCGTCAACCAGTCCGACGTCGTTGCCAACAACAAGACGCACAAGAA
>CAZJKR010000064.1:2130-7323 GCA_964546615.1 uncultured Curvibacter sp. | reverse complement strand
GCCCGGGCACCGCGCCGGCAGCAGCCACTGCAAGCAGCTGCGAAAGCCTCGTCAACGCCTTCTACCCGGACGTCGTCATCCCCCCCAACACCACGCCGGAGCCCAACCCCAGCAAACCGGCCGAGTACCACTGTGTCACCTACTCGGTCAACTTCACCACCACTTTCAACATCCAGCCCGGCGACCAGATCCGGGCCATCAACCAGGACAACGCCGCGCAGTACATGGAAGGGGTGGCGATTGCCCTCAATGCGGCGGACGGCGGCAATGGCTGGGTCACGCTGATGGTCACCCCCGAAGGTTTCGTCACCCCCAGTGCCAGCAGCATCCAGAAGTGGAATCTGCAGAACCTGACCCAGACCTCGGCCACCATCTGCAACACCACCCTGGGCTCCAGCAGCTCGACCAATGTCAACTACTGGTCGCACACCAACACCAACCCGCCGCTGATGCGCATTGCCAAAGGGGACTTCCAGCTCTGGAACGCCAATGAACGCTGGCAGTGCTACTGGAGTGGCGAAAAAACCGCCAGCAACGGCAATAACGTGGCCATCACGGGCCTGGGCTCCAGCGCCAACAACCCCAGCAGCACAACCAACGGCGTCACTATCGGCGGCAGCGGTCCCGATTTCCATGTCCGGGTTCGCACCTGCGACCCGGCCCTGCTGGGGCGCGAAAACTGCAAACAATACCCGAGCGGCAACTACAAGCCGATCGGTCTGCTGCACGAATACGGCGAAGACAACCTGGCCGAGTTCGGCCTGCTGACCGGCTCCTTTGCCAAGAACATCAGCGGCGGCGTGCTGCGCAGCAACATGGGATCGTTCCGCAACGAGGTCAACCACAGCACCGACGGCACCTTCAACACAGCCACCGGCATCGTCTATACGCTCAACAAGCTGCGCATCTACGGCTACCGCTACGACGACGGCACCTACATCGGTGACGGCAACTGCACCTACCAGCTCACCTCCCTGACCGACAACCAGTGCACCAGCTGGGGCAACCCCATGGGCGAGATGTTCATCGAGTCGCTGCGCTACCTGGGTGGCCTGTCGGCCAGTTCGACCTACGACTACACCCAGTCGGGCTCCAAGGATGCGGCCATGGGACTGCCGAAACCGGCCTGGGTGGACCCGGTCACACGCGGCGGTACCACGGCGCGGGCCGCGGTCGAGGCGGTTTACGGGCCGGGCCAGTGCCGCGCGATCAACGCGATCAATTTCAATGCCAGCGTGACCTCCTACGACCACGACCAGTGGAGTCCCTTCTCCAACCTGCCGACAACGCCGAACCTGGAGTACCAGATCAACATCATCGGCAGTGACGAGGGCATCCACGGCAACGCCTGGTTCATCGGCGACAACGGCGTCACCAACAATGGCACCTGCACAGCCAAGACCATCTCGGCATTGGGTTCGGCCAGGGGCCTGTGCCCGGATGCACCCTCCTACAAAGGCTCCTACGCCCTGTCGGGGGCGGCCTACTGGGCACGCACCAACCCGGTACGCACCCCGACGGCCGCCGAACTCAAGGCCAACCCGGACGCCTACAGAGTCAAGAGCTTCTCGGTCGCCCTGTCGCCCGGCAAGCCGCGCATCGAGATTCCGCACCCCACCATCTCGGGCAGCAAGGTGGTCATTCAGCCGTCCTACCAGTTGCTGGTGGGCGGAAACGTGGGCTCCGGCACCCTGGTGGACTTCCGGGTCGTGGGCACCCCCACGGCCACCTCTGGCAAGTTCCTCATCGTCTGGGAAGACTCCAACCAGGGCGGGGACTATGACAGTGACGTTTCCGGCATCCTGCGCTACCAGGTGGTCGGCAGCAAGCTCTATGTCTACACCCAGGTGTTCAACGCCGCCTCGGTCAACCCGCAGGGCTTCGGCTACACCATTTCCGGCACCACCCGCGACGGCGCCCACTTCCACTCCGGCATCTACAACTACACCCGCAGCGATCCCGGCATGATCGTCACCCGCAGTGACGGCACCGCCCACCCGAACATCGTCAATGGCGGTTGCAGCAACTGCAACAGCGGCCAGCCCGAGAGCCGGGCCGAGTTCGACTTCGGCAGCACTGCCGCGGGCCAGCTGCAGGACCCGCTGTGGTACGCCGCCAAATGGGGCGGCTTCAGCAAGATGGAAAACGTGACCGACCCGGCCTCCTACCCCAAGGTCTATTTCGAGAAGCCCACCGCCGACAAGGCCAACTGGGACATCAAGAAACTCGACGGCACGGCAGGCGCCGACGGCTTCCCCGACAACTACTTCCTGGCCATCCGGCCCAGCGAACTGGAAAAGGCCCTGCGTGCGGCGTTCAGCGCCATCGTGAGCGCGTCCAACACGGCCCCCGCCGTCGCCTCGGCCCAGATCCAGGCCGGCAGTCTGAAATACCTGGCCAGCTTCGACGGCGACGATGGCCACGGTGAGCTGCTGACCTTCATCGTCAAGGCCGACGGCACTTTCGACATGCGTCTGAAGACGGACGGCACGCTGGACCGCGACTACTACTACTGGGCTGCCCACACCAAGCTGACGGCGATGGCACCCGAATCGCGTCAGATCATCACCAACGACGGCAACTCCACCGGTTATGCCTTCTCCTGGACGGCCCTGCCCAACGCAGTCAAGACCACCGCCTTCGGCGGCACCGACGCCATCGCCCAGGCCCGCCTGAACTGGCTGCGCGGCAGCCGCATGGACGAGGCACCCAGCGGCTATCGCTTCCGCAAACGCAACACCAACTCCATCATGGGGCCGGTGGTCAGTTCGAACCCGACGGTGACCTCGCCACCGAATGCCGACTTCTTCGGTTCGGCCTTCCCGGGTTACGGTGCCTTCGTATCGGCCCACAAGAGCCGCAAGAGCATCGTCTGGGTCGGCGCCGGAGACGGCATGCTGCACGGCTTCAATGCCGCAGCCAATGCCGCCGAAGGCGGCACCCCCATCATGTCCTACGTCTCGCAACTGGTGCACGCCCGCCTGCAGGACTGGGTACAACCCGCCACCGCCAAGGTGCAGTCGTTCGTCGACGGCACGCCCTACTCGGCCGATGTGCTGCTGGGCTCCACCATCACCGATGCCGCCCATCCGTCCTACGATGCCGATGCCCCGGCCGCCGCCTGGAAGACCTATCTCTTTGCCTCGCTCGGACGTGGCGGCAAGGGCATGTTCGCGCTCGACATCACCAATCCGGACAGCCTGACCGAGGCCAACGCCGCCAGCATCTTCAAATGGCAGTTCTCCGAGACCGATGACACCAGCGGCGACCTGGGCTACAACCTGTCCCAGATCGGTGCACCGAGCCGGGTCAGCGAACAGGCTTCGCCGGTAGCCAAGATGAACAACGGCAAGTTCGCCGTCCTGGTACCCAACGGCATCAACAGCAACAACGGCTCGGCCGTGCTGTACATCATGTTCGTCAACGGCCCCTACAGCGGCAGCTGGCAATCGCCCGCCAACTACATCAAGCTGGTAGCCGATGTCGGCCCCAACAACGGACTGGCCCAGCCGACCTGGATCGACGTCAACAACGACGGTGTCGCCGACTTCATCTACGCCGGCGACCTCAAGGGCAACCTTTGGAAGTTCGACGTCTCCAGCACCAACCAGGCTCTGTGGAAGGTTGCCTATGCCAACACCGACGGCAGCAACAAGCGGCCGTTGTTCACGGCCAAGTCCTCGGATGGCACCACCACCCTGCCCATCACCACCGCGCCGGAATATCGCTTCCACCCCCTGGGCGGCGTGATCGTCAGCTTTGCCACCGGCAAGGCCGTCATCGACTCGGACTTCCCGGACGGCACCGGCCGGACCCACACCATCTTCGGCATCTGGGACAACCCGGTCTACAGCAGCGCCGGCTATGTGGCCAACCCTGCGCTGCTGGACGACGCCAGCACCGGCCTGCCGCGTCTGCGCAGCCAGCTGGCGGCCCGTACCTTCAACCGCATCACCGTCGACGACACCGACCCGACCAACGGCGTGGTGGGTGATGGCTACGTCACCGGCGCCACCATCGACTGGACCAACAACAAGGGCTGGTACATCACCTTGCCGGCCACCTCGGAAATGGTCGTCAGCAACCCGGTGATCACGCAAGGTCTGCTGTCGGTGGTGTCCATCGCACCCTCGGCGGCCAGCGCGGAAGTCTGCTTCAAGGGGCCGGCCGCCTACGTCACCTTCATCGACCCGGTGTCCGGCCTGCTGAACAAGGAAGTGTTCGGCACCATCACGATCAACGGCGTCAAATACGCCGTGGCTTCGACCATGATCACCGACCAGCGCGTCACCTTCGCGCGCGACGCCACCAAGACCACTTGCGCTACCGGCGAACTCAACTGCACCCGTATCATTGGCGAAACGACCGACCGCACAGCCCAATCCGCCAACGTCTCGGCCCGCATCTACTGGCGCGAGATCCCCTCCTTCAAGACCAGGTAAAGCACCATGACATCCTCCCCGCCCTCCCTGTCCATGGCCGCCTGGCCGGCTGCTGCTGCTGCTCATCCATTGCGGCGGCAGCGTGGCTTCACCCTGATCGAACTCATGATCGTGATGGCCGTGGTTGCCATCCTGGCCTCCATCGCCCTGCCCAGCTACCGGGAGTCGGTCGCCAAGGGACGGCGCGCAGAAGTGCGTACGGTCGTGATGGAAGCCAGCCAGTGGATGGAGCGCCACTACTCCGAGAACTTCCGCTACGACACCAATACGGCGGGCACCGCCGTCGCCGACCTGTTCCCGGACGGGTTGCGTCGCTCGCCACGCGACACCGGCGGCGCCTACACCCTGGCCGTCTCGGCCGTGACCGCGCGCAGCTACACCATCACGGCCACCCCGGTCGCCGGCGGCCCGATGGCCAATGACCGCTGCGGCAGCTTCCAGATCACCAACACCGGCGTACGCAGCAACCCCGGCTTCTCCACCAGCAGCTTCAGCAGTGCCGAAGCCGCCGCCATCGCCTGCTGGAAGTAGCGGATTGCGCCCCAGGCAGGCAGGCCACGGGCACCCCGGGGAAGTGAAGGCGCCCCGGCATGGAGGGCGTTGGCTGCTGGCCCTGCTTGTCTCGCTGGCGCTGCACTACGGTCTGCTGGCCATGCTGGCCCGTTCACCCGCCACGTCGCCATCCACCTCCCCTACGGCCGGCCCGGGCCTGATGGTTCAGGTGCTGCCCGCCGTGGCCGCTGCAGCCGAT
>CAZJKR010000064.1:0-2120 GCA_964546615.1 uncultured Curvibacter sp. | reverse complement strand
ACTGTCGCCGAACGCGCCCGCAACGCGCGCCGCACCAGACCCGGAGCCGACCCGGTCGCCGGCCCGGCTGGCCACATCCCACAGCACACGCTTCTACACTCTCGAAGAAGTGGATCAACCGGCACTGCCCCGTCTCGACTGGCTGCTGCCGCTGGACCGGCTCGCCGCCGCCGGCCTGCGCCGGCTGGTGGTGCAGATCTGGATTCTCGAGACGGGCGCCATTGCCGACATCGCCATCCTCTCGGCCGGCCCCGCACCGCTGGGCCCACGTGACCAAGACGAGATCGCCGCCTGGCTCCGGCGCACCGAACTGAACCCGGCCCTCAAGTCCGGGCGCCCCGTGGCCAGCGTGCGCACGCTGGAGATGGCCTTCGACCTGTAAGCTATCGGCCTGGCCTGACGCCCGCCCCCACCATCGCCAGAACCTTTGCGCCGCATGAACACCGATCCAATCCACCACGCTCTGGAACTCGCCCAGTCCGCCTTGCTGCTGGCCCCTCCCAACCCCCGTGTCGGCTGCGTGCTGCTGGCCCCGGACGGCCGGCTGCTGGGTCAGGGTTACACCCAGCGCACCGGCGGCCCGCATGCCGAGATCATGGCCCTGCGCGACGCGCAGGCGCGCGGGCACGACGTGCGCGGCGCCACCGCTTACGTGACGTTGGAGCCTTGCGCCCACCAGGGCCGCACCGGCCCGTGCTGCGACGCGCTGATTGCCGCCGGCATCCAGAAGGTGGTGGCCTCGCTGACCGACCCCAACCCGAAGGTGGCGGGTCAGGGCTTCGCGCGCCTGCGCGCCGCCGGCATCATGGTGGAAGTGGGCCCGGGTGCGGCCGAGTCGCGTGAACTGAACCTGGGGTTTTTCAGCCGCATGGTGCGCGGCACGCCCTGGGTGCGCATGAAAATCGCCGCTTCGCTGGACGGCCGGACCGCGCTGGACAACGGCGTCAGCCAGTGGATCACGGCCGAGCCGGCCCGCACTGACGGCCATGCCTGGCGGGCCCGCGCCTGCGCCGTGCTGACCGGCATCGGCACCGTGCTGGAAGACAACCCGCGGCTGGACGTGCGGGCCGTGGACACGCCGCGCCAGCCGCAACTGGTGGTGGTGGACAGCCGGCTGGAAACGCCTCTGGATGCTCATCTTTTCATAGCAGGCCGGGCAATCACCATCTACGCTGCAGTCCAAAATGACGTCAAAAAAGCGGCTTTGGAGGCGCGCGGCGCCACCGTGGTCTACTGCCCTGGCCGCCAGCCCGGCGGCGAGGGCAAGGTCGACCTGGCCGCCATGCTGCGCGACCTGGCCACGCGGGAGGTCAACGAAGTGCACGTGGAAGCCGGCCACAAGCTCAATGGCTCGCTGGTGCGTGAGGGCCTGGTGGACGAATTCCTGCTCTACCTGGCGCCCAAGCTGCTGGGCGCCGGGCGTGGCATGGTCAATATCGGGCCGCTGAGCGAGTTGTCACAGGCCGTGGCGCTCGAATTCCAGGAAACCACTCTGATCGGCCCGGATCTGCGCATCCGCGCGCGCATTCCGGGGCGAGACCGCTTCTGACCGACGGTTTTCGCAGCCGGCCCCGGCCGGCGGCCCCATTCCCTGCGAAAATACGCGGATGTTCACCGGAATCATCACCGCCGTGGGGCGCATCGCCGCCGTCCACGATCTCGGCAGCTCTTTGACGCATGGCAAACGCCTGACCATCGAGTGCCCCGCCGCTTACCTCGACGATGTCGGCCTGGGCGACAGCATCGCCCTCAACGGCGCCTGCATGACCGTCACCACCTTCGACCCCGCTGCCAGCCGTTTTACCGTGGACATCTCGGCCGAATCACTGGCCAAGACCACCGGCCTGGACCGCAGCGGCCCGATCAACCTGGAAAAAGCCCTGCGCGCCAACGACCGCCTGGGCGGCCATCTGGTGTCCGGCCATGTGGACGGCATCGGCCGCGTCACCCACTTTGCCCAGGTCGGTGAAAGCTGGGAGTTGCGTATCCTGGCCCCGCTGGCGCTGGCCAGGTACCTGGCCTACAAGGGCTCGGTTACCGTCAACGGTGTCAGCCTCACCGTCAACCGCATCCAGGACCAGGCCGAGGGTTGTGATCTCAGCATCAACCTGATCCCGCAC
>CAZJKR010000063.1:0-14579 GCA_964546615.1 uncultured Curvibacter sp. | reverse complement strand
TGTACCTGACAGACACCGGGCAAGAGTTCTTTGGCCGCGCCAAGGCGGTGCTGGCCGACCTGAAGGACGCCGAAGACGCGGTGAACGCCGCCACCCTCAACCCCACCGGCACGCTGCGCATCACGGCCTCGCTGTCGTTCTCGATGCACCACGTGGCGCCACTGCTGCGCGAGTACACCCAGCGCTACCCCAACGTGAGCGTGCACGTGGAAGCCGCCAACCGCTACCTGGACATCATCGACAACAACATCGATGTCGCCATCCGCACGCGCGAGTTCGAGCCCGACTCCAACATCACCATCCGCCGCCTGGGGCAGACGCGCCGCATTCTGGCCGCCGCGCCGCGCTACCTGGCCAAACACGGCCGGCCCAAGACGCTGGAAGACCTGGCGCAGCACAAACTGCTGATCTACACCCACGCCAACAACCCGAACGAGCTGCGCTTCACGCGCGACGGCCAGACCACCACGCTGTCGGTGAAGGGCCTGCTGGAGTCCAACGACGGGCAGATCCTGCGCGCCGCCGCGCTGGACGGCATGGGCATCCTGGTGCAGCCCACCTACATCCTGTACGACGACATGGTGGCCGGCCGCCTGGTACCGGTGCTGGACGACTGGGACCTGCCGCGCCTGACCGTCAACCTGGCCTACCCCAGCCGCAAGCACCTGTCAGCCAAGGTGCGCACCTTCATCGACTTCATGGCCGAGCACTTTGCGAAGATGAACTATGAGCAGAAGTGGACGGGGAGGTTTGGGGTGGATTGAAGGGAGGCTGGAATAGGCCCCGAACCATCTATAAACCGCACATTCAAAGCGACCATTGGCATCAAAAACTTGACGACAGCCCCCCTATTAGGGGGATATCTTTGAGGGTCGTAGCGACCTAAAATCCACGCTCTCCAAAGTACGTCATTACCAAAAAGGGACTTTCATGGCTCTCACCGTTACCGAAATCGAAGAACTCCGCGCCTATCTTAATGGCGTCATGAACCGAGCGGATCATCATGCCGGCGCAGTGAATGAGATTGCGCTCGCATTGGCTGGAGCAATCCTCTGGCGCAAGAACGATGAAGAACCAATAAAAGTCATGGTCCGCGATGGACACACCACTAACGTACTCTGGGTCCGAATAGGGAGCACACGTTACGCGTTCTCCTACAACCATGATGCGGGTCAAATTGAAATGCGAGAAGGAAGCACTCATGGGCCAACGCTTCACACTTTCACAAATTCCACACCATTAGCCTCGGTGCGAATGATATTTGAGAGTTTGTGAAAGAAGTGCCTAACGATTCCATGGGGAGGACATCCACGCATGCTTGATCTCACCCTAAAAACTCGGTTCGAAAGGCTCGTCGAAGTCCAGATGACCGAACGCCGAAGGCAGTTTCCTCTTGAATTAACCCAAATCGATTCACAAGCCAATGCGCGTGGAATGTTTCATTCAAGCGCCAGAATTTTTCAATCTCTGCAGGCTCATGAACGCGAACTTGAAATTCGATCAATCCTTACTTGGGAAAGTTTGGTTCGCGTACATCGAATTTTTGCTACGCCATTGCCAGAAACACTACGTGAGGACTTAAAGACCGAAATCCACAAGCAAATCGAAGATATTTTTGTCGAGCTCAGCGCTTCATTGGACGAACGCTGCAAAAAAAGTCAACTCAACATGTCGGTATCGCTTACCGACGCTCGATCTGCCATCGTGGCAAAGCACGATATTGAAGTTGATCTATACGTCGATTCCCTATCTATCTCAAATCCGGAACACGGGGTACGCCCCATGACCCAGAACTACAACTTCTATGGAACCATCGGTTCCGTTCAAACTAGTGCCAACGCTGTCGCGAACGTCGTCCAAAATCTTGGCTTGGATGACCGTACTGAGCTAGCTGCCGCACTACAGCAGGTACGTGAAGCCCTTTCCAATGCACCTTCGATCCTCGATCAACAACGAAGGGAACTCTTGGAGATTGCTGACGAATGTACATCTCAAATAACGGCAGCGTCCCCGAATAACACGAAGCTCCTGACAATGTTCAACGTGCTTGGTACAGCCATCCAGTCCATTGCCAGTGCTCAGCCTGCGTATCAAGCACTCAAGGTTGCCATCCTTCCATTGGGTATTACGTTGCCCTGATCGTCACGTCGTTACCTTCTTGCTCACGGAGACTGCATGTAACTGGCACTTACCAGCTTCCGCTGAACTTCGCACTCCGGCGGCCAGTTACTCAAACGTTAAATGCAAGCTTCTTTCGCTAGCTTTTAATAACTTGAATCGGTCGTAATTTGTCTTCAGCATCACCCCCGCGGCCGCACCCCCTCAAACGCATCCTGAAACAACTGCCGGATCGCCACCCGCTCCAGCGGCCGGGGGTTGGGGTACTGGTTCTGCAAGGCGATGTCACAAGCCTTGTCCAGGTCGGCCTCTTGCATGCCGATGTCTTTCAGCGCCACCGGCGCGCCGTTGTTTTTCGCCAGGTCGTACACCGCTTGCGCCGCACTGGCACCACCGAGAGCGCACGCGATGCGCTGCATGGCCTGCGGCGCTTCTTTGGCGTTGTAGGCCAGCGCGTGCGGCAGCACGATGGTGTGCGTCTCCGCATGGGGCAGGTTGAAGCTGCCGCCCAGGGTGTGGCAGAGCTTGTGGTGCAGCGCCATGCCGACGTGGCCGAGCACGGTGCCGCAGAGCCAGGCACCGTAGAGCGCGTCTGAGCGGGCCTGCTGGAGCGCTTCGACAGGCTCAGCCCGAACGGAAGTGGTTGATACCCGAGAGGAGTTCTGCACGATCACAGGCAACGCACGACCGATGGCGGCGATGCCCTCTTCGGCCATCAAGTCCATGATGGGGTTGCTGTCTACCGCGTACAGGCCTTCGGCGGCGTGGGCAATGGCGTTGATGCCGCTGGTGACGCTCAGACCCACCGGCAAACTCAAGGTGAGTTCGGGGTCGTAGATCACGGTGCGCGGCAGCACGCGCAGGTCGCGCCCGGTTTTCTTCAGCCCGGCTTCGGTGATGCCGTAGATCGGCGTCATCTCCGAGCCGGCATAGGTGGTGGGAATGGCGAGAATGGGCAGGCCGGAGTCGAGCGCGATGGCCTTGCCCAGGCCGGTGGTGGAGCCGCCGCCGATGGCGACCGCGCAGTCGGCGCCCAGCTTCTTCGCCAGTTCGCGCGCTTCGCGGGCGGTCTCGATCGGGACGTGCATGACGGCGCGGTCAAACACACCTGCTGCGCGCGGGCCCAGCAACCCGGCCACCATCTCGGCCGAGGCGCGCTGCTCGGGGGTGGAGAGCACCAGCGCTTTTTTCGCGCCCAGCGCGTCGATCTCTTTGGCGAGTTGCGAGAGCGAACCGGCACCAAAGACGACGCGGGCGGGCTGGGCGGTGTAGACAAACGGTTTCACGACAGACTCCAGAACAAGCGATTCACAGCGTATCAGGGAGGCCGGAGCCACGCTCCACCACCTTGATGATGGCGGCGTAGTCCTCCAGCGCATTGCCCTGCGCCACGGCGGCATGCATGAGCCGGTGCGTCATGGCCGTCTGCAGCAGCGGCACGTCGCAGGCTTCGCCGGCGTTGAGGATGAGGTCGAGGTCCTTGATCATCTGCTCCACGGTGAAGGTGGGGGTGAAATCGCGCTCGCTCAGTTGAACCGCCTTGGCCTTGACGATGGGTGAGGCCACCGCGCTGGCGGTGAGCACCTGCCACATGTCGCGCCAGGCCAGGCCGCCCTTGCGCCCGAGCGTCAGCGCCTCGGCCAGCATGGCGCTGGTCTGCGCAATCATGAGGTTGACCACCAGCTTCATCAGGCGCGCCTGCTCGGCGTCGCCCAGGTAGAACTGGTGGGGGCCCAGCAGGCGCAGCAGCGGCAGCACGCGCTCGTACACCGCGCGCGGGCCGGAGGCCATGACGGTGAGCTGTGCCACTTCGGCCATCTTGTTGTTGCCCGACACCGTGGTGCGCAGGTAGCCCACACCCCGGGCCTGCAGCGTCTGCGCCGCCGCAGCGGAGGCCGGCGGCGACACGGTGCTGGTATCGACCAGCAGGGCCCCTGCGCGCGCCACGGCGGCAACCTGCGCCGCCACCGCCAGCAGGGCGGCATCGTCGGGCAGGGACGAGAGCACCAGTTCAGCCGCCGCGATGGCCGCCGCCAGTTCGGTGCTCACCTCCAGCCCGCGGGCACGCGCCAGTCGGCAGCGCTCGGTGCTGGGGTCGCTGACCGTGACGGCATGGCCACCCGCGGCCAGATGGCCCGCCATGGGCAGGCCCATCTTGCCGACGCCGATGACATGCACCCGCATGCTTACTGCGTCTTCAGGCCGGCCGCCTGGACGATACGCGCGGCCACGGCCATTTCGCTGCGGATGTAGGCATTAAAGGCCTCGGGCGTCTGGGCGAAGGCATCGGCCCCCAGTTTGGCGTAGCGGTCTTTCAGCTCTGCGCTGGCCAGTGCCTTGAGCGCTTCCTCATGCAGCTTCTTCACCACCGCGGCCGGCGTGCCGCTGGGCACGATCATGCCGACCCACAAGGTGTAGTCCGAATCGGGCAGTCCGGCTTCGATGCTGGTGGGCACGTCAGGCAGGGACGGAGCGCGGTTCCGGGTGCTGACCGAAAGCGCCTGCAGACGGTTGTCGCGGATCAGCGGCAGGGCCGAGGCCAGCGGGGCGAAGAACCAGTCGTTGGAGCCGCCGATGACGTTGTTCATGGCGTCGGGCGTGCCCTTGTAGGGCACGTGCAATGCGTCGATACCGGCCTGCAGGCGGAAGATCTCGGCGTTGAGGTGGGTGCCGCTGCCGACGCCGGCCGAGGCGTAGTTGAACTTGCCCGGGGCCGCCTTGGCGGCGGCGATCAGATCGGCCTGGGTCTTCCAGCCCTTGTTGGGGTGGGCCACCAGCACGTTGGGAATGGCGGCCAGCGTGGTGACACCGGTGAGGTCTTTCAGCGTGTCGTAACCCGGGTTGCTGTACAGCGCCGGGTTGAGTGCGTGCGCCGAGGAGTGCACCAGCACGGTGTAGCCGTCGGGTTCGCTCTTGGCCACCTGGGCGGCGGCGATGGTGCCGCCGGCACCCACCTTGTTCTCGATCACCACCGGCTGGCCCAGGCTGCGGCTCATGGCATCCCCCACGGTGCGCGCAATGATGTCGGTGGCACTGCCGGCCGTGAATGGCACGATGAACTTGATGGGTTTGGCCGGGTAGGCCTGGGCCAGCAACTGGCCGGCGAACAGCAGCGAGGCTGCCGCGATGAGAATCCGCTTCATGGTTGTCTCCTTGGGTTTTACAAGCAAAAACACACTACAGCCCTCGGCCTCATTGCGTAAGCTGCTATTGTTTTGATAGTCCCAACGCCGCTGTGATCTTCTGCCCGGACGCCTGCAAGGCGGCCAGCCTGGGAGCCACGTCGACGTCCAGCAGACGGCCGTGGCGCTTCTTCCAGCGCCCGGCCACCATCACGCTGTCGATGTTGGCCAGCGTGGTCTGCATCACCACCGTGCTCACCGGGTCGTGCACCGGCTGCATGTTCAGGTCGTCGGCGCGGATCAGCACCAGGTCGGCCTGCTTGCCCGGCGCCAGGGTGCCGATGCGATCGAGCTGGCCCAGCATGCGCGCGCCCTCCACCGTCACCCAACTCAAGGCTTCACGCGTGGTGATGGTGGAGGTGGGCGGGATGCTGCCGTGTGCGTCCCGATACGCCACGTTGTCCAGGCTGCGCTGCATGCCTAAAGCGACGCGGGCCTGCGTCAGCATGTCGCCGCTGAGCACGCTTTCCAGGTCCACCCCCAGCGAAGGCGCTTTGCCAAACGCGCGCAGGCGGCCGGTGATCGGGTGGCCGTGACCTTGTGTCATCTCGTTCTCGGCGGCGGCAGAAAAGCTCATGCCGAGGTCGCAGAAACGCTGCAGCTGCGCATCGCTCAAGGCATGGCCGTGCACGATGTTGATCTGCGGCCCCAGCAGGCCGGCCGCTTCGAGCTGCTGCCAGCCGTCGGGCGTGCGCGCCGGGCCGCCCCCCTGGTGCAGCGAACCCACGACACCCAGCTCCTTGACCATGCGGAAGTCGTGCAGCGCCACCTCCAGCGTGGAATAGTGCGGACCCAGCACGGCGGCGTGCACGCTCAGCAGCGCGCGGCCCTGGTGGGCTTTCAGCAGGCGCTCGACTTCGGCGCGTGGGTGCGGCACTTCCCAGAACGGGCGTTCACCGGGCTTGGGGTCGGGTTTGGGGGTGCCGTGGAAGAAGGCGGCACGGATGCCTGACTCCAGCAGGCCCGTGATGGCGGCATCGTTGTGCGCCGGTGTCTTGTTGTTATGGCACCAGTCCGCCAGCGTGGTGGTGCCGCAGTTGAGCTGGTTCAGTGCGCCGACCAGCGTGGCGATGTAGAGGTCGTCCGGCTCGAACACGGTGGCGAGACCCGCATGCATCTTCTGGAAGTACTCCAGCAGCGTCCAGTTGGCCGCCAGCCCGCGCAGCGCGGTCTGCCAGGTGTGCATGTGCGCGTTGACCAGGCCGGGGATGACGATGCAGCCCGCCGCGTCCACCACCTGCGCGTCGTCCGCCGCAATGGCAGGCGCGATCTCGGTGATGCGGTCGCCCGTCACCAGCACGTCGCCACGCGGCAGGTCGCCCTGCGCGTCCAGGGTGATGACGGTGGCGCCGCGGATCAGGGTGCGCACAGTCGGCTCCGTGCTCAGGACGTGAGGCCGTCGGGGATCTGCAGGTTCAGCGGCTGGATCTGCAGGCCGGCGTCCTTGGCGGTTTCGTCCAGCAGGATGGCGAAGTCCACGTTGTCCAGCCCATGGCCGACCATGCGGGCAATCGATTCGCGCGTTGCCGCCGCGGCCGGCATGGGCACGCCGTGGGCCTTGGCCGCCCCCATGCCCAGATCCATGTCTTTCAGCAGCAGCTTGGGCGTGAAGGTGACCTGCTCCCAGTTCAGGTTGCACAGCACCGGCGTCTTGTAGCGCGTGTACATGGAGCCCAGCACCGAGTCGTTGATGCTCTCCAGGAAGACGTTGCGCGGGATGCCGGCCTTCTCGGCCAGCACGGTGATCTCGCACAGGTTCTGGATGATGACGCCGAACATGGTGTTGTGCGCGATCTTCCAGATGCGCGCCAGCTCGCCCTCGCCCACCCACATGGTCTTGCGCGACATGGCCTGCAGATAAGGCTCGGCCATCTCGTACAGCGCCTTGGGGCCCGAGGCCACCACCAGCAGCTTGCCGGCCTTGGCCACCTTGGCGTTGCCCGAGACCGGGGCGCAGAGGTAGGCCACGCCCAGGCCTTCGAGTTTTTCGCGGATGTCGGCCGAGCCTTCCTGCGAGATGGACGAGCTGTCCACCACCACCTGCGGCTTCCTGGCGCCTGTGACCAGGCCGCCGGGGCCGAACAGCACTTCCTTGAGGTCGTCGGTGGTGGAGACCATGGTGAAGACCACGTCGCAGCCGGCGAGGTCGATCTTGTTGGCCTCGATCTTGGCGCCGTAGTCGGCCAGATGTGCGGCCTTGGAAGCGGTACGGTTCCACACGTGTACGGCATGACCGGCTTTCAGCAACTTGGTCACCATGGCTTCGCCCATACGGCCCAGGCCGATCCAGCCTATCTTCTTGCTCATCGCTTGTGTCTCCTCGGTCTTGGACCTGTCATGAATCGCCGCAGTGTTCAGCAAACCCGGCGCAGGAACAAGCGGACAGCGGAAAATCAGTTTTCCAGTGACCGAAAAAAAGCCGTTCTGCGCCGCACGCCAAACGGCACAATCCGGGCATGGAACACATCAACACCTGGGGTCTGTGGTTGCGGCATGCGCTGGAACTGGCGGCCACCATCGCCTTCACGCTGTCGGGCGTGATGGTGGCGGCACGCAGCCGGCTCGATGCCGTGGGCGTCTATGTCGTGGCCTTCCTGGCCGCATTTGGCGGCGGCACGCTGCGCGATCTGCTGCTGGACCAGCGCCCCTTCTTCTGGGTGCGGCATGTGGAATACCTGTGGGGCGTGCTGGCGCTGAGCACGGCGGCCATGCTGTTCATGCGCCAGCGCCATTTCGAGCCGACCGAACGGGCCATCCAACTGCCCGACGCACTCGGCCTGGGCCTGTTTGCCGCGGTCGGCGTGGACATGGCCATTGCGCAGAACATGCCGGCGCTGGTCGCGGTGCTGATGGGCGTGGTGACCGGCGTGTTCGGCGGCGTGCTGCGCGACATCGTCTGCAACGAAATTCCAACCGCCCTGCGCGACCACCGCCCCTACGCCCTGTGCGCCTTCGCCGGCGGCTGGGTCTACCTCGGCCTCAACGCTCTGGCCGCACCGGAATGGGTGATGCTGACCAGCACGGTGACCATCATCGCCGGCCTGCGCCTGCTGGCGCTGTGGCGCGACTGGCGTCTGCCGCTGTGGCAGGTGGAACACTGAGCACTAGCCAGTGCCTTGCAGGCCCTGGCTCATCACACTCTTTCCAGGATAACGGCGATGCCCTGGCCGACGCCGATGCACATGGTGCACAGCGCGTAGCGGCCCCCTCGGCCCCCGTTCATGCGGTGCAGCTGGTTCACCGCCGTGGTGACCAGGCGCGCGCCGGAAGCACCCAGCGGGTGGCCCAGCGCGATGGCGCCGCCGTTCGGGTTGACGCGCGGGTCATCGTCCTGCAGACCGAGCAGGCGCAGCACGGCCAGGCCTTGCGCGGCAAAGGCTTCGTTGAGTTCGATCACGTCCATCTGCGCCAACGACAGGCCGGTGAGCGCCAGCACCTTCTCGGTGGCCGGGGCCGGGCCGATGCCCATGACGCGCGGCGGCACGCCGGCGGTGGCCATGCCGACGATGCGGGCACGCGGCGTCAGGCCGTTCTGGCGCGCCGCTTCCTCGTTGGCGATCAGCATCGCGCAGGCGCCGTCGTTCACGCCGGAGGCGTTGCCGGCGGTCACGGTACCGTCCGGGCGCACCGCGCCCTTGAGCTTGGCCAGCGCTTCGAGCGAGGTTTCACGCGGGTGCTCGTCACGGCTGACAACCACGGCGTCGCCCTTCTTCTGCGGAATGGTCACCGGCGTGATCTCGGCCTCGAAGAAACCGGCCTTCTGCGCCGCCACCGCCTTGAGCTGGGAGGCCAGCGCCATCTTGTCCTGGTCTTCGCGGCTGATCTTGTAGTCGGCGGCCACGTTCTCGGCCGTCTCGGGCATGGCGTCGACGCCGTACTTCTCTTTCATCAGCTTGTTGACGAAGCGCCAGCCGATCGTGGTGTCATAGATCTGCGCGTTGCGGCTGAAGGCGCTCTCGGCCTTGGCCATGACGAAGGGCGCGCGGCTCATGCTCTCCACGCCACCGGCGATCATCAGCGAGGCCTCGCCGGCCTTGATGGCGCGTGCTGCCGTGCCCACGGCATCGAGCCCCGAGCCGCACAGGCGGTTGATGGTGGCACCCGGCAGCTCCAGCGGCAGGCCGGCCAGTAGCGTGGCCATGTGCGCCACGTTGCGGTTGTCCTCGCCGGCCTGGTTGACGCAGCCCAGGATGACGTCGGTCACGCGCATCCAGTCCACATTCGGGTTGCGCGCCATCAGCGCCTTGAGCGGCACGGTGGCGAGGTCGTCGGTGCGCACGCTGCTCAAGGCGCCGCCATAGCGGCCGATGGGGGTGCGGATGGCGTCGCAGATGAAGGCCTGGTTCATGGTGTGTGTATCTCCTGAGACCGTTCGCACTGAGCTGGTCGAAGTGCTTGCGAACGAAGGTTGGAGGGCTTCGACAGGCTCAGCCCGAACGGATGCAGCAGTCTGCCTTTACCTGGCAATCGGCAAGCCGATCATTTTTTCCAGCTCGACATGGGTCAGACCATCGACCAGGTCGATGAGCCTGAGCCCCTGCGGTGTGCATTCGAGTGTGGCGATATCCGAGTAAATGCGCTTGACGCAGGCGATACCGGTCAGCGGATAGGTACAGGCCTGGACCACCTTGCTCTCACCCTGCTTGGTCAACAGATCCATCATGACCCAGGTCTGCTTGGCGCCGACCGCCAGGTCCATGGCGCCGCCCACGGCCGGAATGGCGTCCTTCTCGCCGGTGTGCCAGTTGGCCAGGTCACCGGTGGCGCTGACCTGGAAGGCGCCCAGCACGCAGATGTCCAGGTGGCCGCCGCGCATCATGGCGAAGCTGTCGGTGTGGTGGAAATAGGAGCCGCCGGGCAGCAGCGTCACCGGCTGCTTGCCGGCGTTGATGAGGTCGTAGTCCTCCTCGCCCGCCACCGGTGCCGGGCCCATGCCGAGCAGGCCGTTTTCGCTGTGCAGCAGCACTTCGCGCGCCTTCGGGATGTGGTTGGCCACCAGCGTGGGCTGGCCAATGCCCAGGTTCACCACCGCGCCCTCGGGAATGTCCTGCGCCACGCGCGCGGCAAGCTGGTCTTTGGTTCTCTTCTGGAAAGTCATATCTACTCCGACAAGGCCGCAGACGTCGGCGTGCTGTTGCCCAAACGGGGAACGCCGTGGAACCGGCTTTGCCGGGCCGCTGGCGTTGCCCCCTTGAGGGGGGAGACGGCCACACGAAGTGGGCCGGCCACGGGGGGGAGCGTCATCCTATGCCGCCTTCTTGAAGCCGCCGGCCTGGGTGGCCTGGCGCTCGATCTTGACGATCTTGCTGACGAAGATGGCCGGCGTGACGATGGCTTCGGGGTCGAGGCCGCCGAGTTCCACGATGTCGTGCACGCTGGCAATCGTCTGCTTGCAGGCCATCGCCATGCTGGGGCCGAAGTTGCGCGCGGTCTTGCGGTAGGTCAGGTTGCCCCAGCGGTCACCCCGCTCGGCCTTGATCAGGGCCACGTCGCCGTGGATGGGCGTTTCCAGCACATAGCCCTTGCCGTCGATCACACGGGTCTCCTTGCCCTTGGCCAGGTCCGTGCCGTAGCCGGTGGGCGTGAAGAAGCCGCCGATGCCGGCACCGGCAGCGCGGATGCGCTCGGACAGATTGCCCTGCGGCACCAGTTCCAGCTCCAGCTTGCCGCTGCGATACAGGCCGTCGAAGACAAAGCTGTCGGCCTGGCGCGGAAAGCTGCAGATGATCTTGCGCACCCGGCCGGTGGCCAGCAGCGCGGCCAGGCCGGTATCGCCGTTGCCGGCGTTGTTGTTGACCACCGTGAGGTCTTTCGCCCCCTGTTCGATCAGGCCGTCGATCAGCTCCAGGGGAATGCCGGCGGTACCGAAGCCGCCGATCATGACGGTGGCGCCGTCCTGCACGCCGGCCAGTGCTTCGGCGACCGAAGCCGCGATCTTGTTGATCATGCAGAGTCTCCATCGGAGGCGTCGTCCGCAAAAAAGACGGTGCCCTGAACTTGAATTCAATCTGTTCGTATATCGAACAAATGTTCGTATAATGAATTCTAGTCGATCCCCGCACCCCCCCCGCCATGCCCCCTGCCACCCGCGCGACAGCCCCCCAACCCGGCGACAGTTACGTGCAGTCCTTTGCACGCGGGCTGGAAGTGATCCGCTCCTTCAGCGCACAGGCGCCGCAGCAGACGCTGAGCGAGGTGGCCGAGCGCACCGGCCTGACGCGCGCCGGCGCCCGGCGCATCCTGCTCACCTTGCAGACGCTGGGGTATGTGGAAAGCGACGGCCGGCTGTTCAAACTCACGGCGCGCATCCTGGACCTGGGCTTTGCTTACCTGTCCTCGATGCCGATCTGGAACTTGGCCGAGCCGGTGATGGAAGCACTGGTAGAAGAAGTCAAGGAATCCTGCTCGGCTGCCGTGCTGGAGGGCGCCGACATCGTCTACGTGCTGCGCGTGCCCACCCACAAGATCATGCGCAACACCCTGGGCGTGGGCTCGCGCCTGCCGGCCTACTGCACGTCCATGGGCCGGGTGCTGCTGGCGGATCTGCCGGATGACGAATTGCTCAAACGCCTGAAGGCCTCGCGCCCCAAGGCGCTGACCAGACACACGGTGACGGACATCGACGCGCTGCTGGCCAAGGTGCAGCAGGTGCGTCGCCAGGGCTGGTGCCTGGTGAACCAGGAGCTGGAAGAAGGCCTGATTTCGCTGGCCGCACCCATCACCAACCGCGCCGGTCGCACCATCGCCGCACTCAACATCAGCGGCCAGGCCAACCGCACCAATGCCAAGGTGGCGCAGGAAACCCTGCTGCCGGCCCTGCTGCAGGCGGCGCGCACGATTTCGCAGCGCCTGGCCTGAAACGCTTCAGGCGCCCGGCAGCAGCTCGCGCACGAAAGCCTGCGCCGCCACCGAGCGCGAGGCGCCCTTGCGCCACAGGATGCCGGCATGGCGTGTCGGCTGCGGCTCGGTCAGGGTGATGGCACGCAGATGCGCGTTCATGGCGGCGGCGCGCTCGGGCACGATGGTGGCGAGCTGGCCCGACGCGCAGGCCGCGATCAGCGCGCTGACCGACTCCATCTCCACCCGCACCTCGGGTTTGACGCCGGCCGTGCGAAATGACTCGTCGAGCATGCGGCGCGTGGCAAAGCTGCGCGGCAGCAGGCACAGCGGCAGCGCGTGCAGCAGCCGCATGGGCACGGTGCGCCGGCGCGCCAGCCGGTGCTCGGGACTGACCAGCAGCTGCAATTGCTCAGTAAACAGATGCTCGGCGTCGATGTCCTCGCGCTCGGTCGGATGGAAGGCGATGCCCACGTCGAGCTGGCCGGCCATGAGCTGCTCCTCGATCAGGTCGGCCCGCAGGTCGCGAATGAAGATCCGGATGCCCGGGTACTGGGCGCTGAAGCACGCCACGGCCGCGGGCACCAGCGTGTCCATGAAGGTGGGGATCACGCCCACGGTCAGCGTGCCGGCCTGCAGGCCGTTGAGCCGGGCCAGCGCCATGCGCCCGGCCTCCAGCTCCTGCACCGCACGGCCCACATACCCTTTGAAGGCCAGCCCCGCCTGAGAGATCTTGAGGCCGCGGCCCACGCGGTCGAACAGGGTGACGCCCAGTTCCTGCTCCAGCTGGCGCAGTCCGTGCGAGAGCGTGGACTGGGTGACGAACAGGGCCTGGGCCGACTGCGTGAGGTGCTCGGTCTCGGCCACGCTGAGGAAATAGCGCAACTGCCTCAGTTCCATGGACAGGCTCCAGCAATCATTCGATATTGACGAACATTATCTGAAATATAAGTCATTGGATTAATTGTTTGAAGCCTCCTATCGTTGGCCCCATCGCCGCCCCTGCGCCAGACCAGATGGCGCGCCGGCGATGACATCCAACCCATTACGAGGAGACTCCATGAAGCCATCTGATGCCCAAAACACCGGCCGCCGCGGCTTCCTGCGCACGGCCATGACCTCGGCTGCCGCCGTCGCTGGCACCGCCCAGGCGGCCCAGTGCAGCGTGTCCGGCGGCGACATCCTGGGCCCCTTCTACCGCCCCAATGCCGCCATGGCGGCGGCTTCCATCATCGAGCTGGCCAAGGCCGACGAAAAAGGCACGCATATCACGCTGACCGGCCGCATCCTGCGCCCGGACTGCAAGACGCCGGTGGCCAACGCCGTGGTCGACGTCTGGCAGGCCAACCACGAAGGCATGTACGACATCAAGACGCCGGACGAAGTGATCGCCCCGGCCAACTACCACATGCGCGGCCAGGCTCGCACCGACGACAAGGGCAAATTCACCCTGAAAACCATCGTGCCGGGCAAGTACAAGATTCCGCCGGGGCTGGAGAACTTCGAGAAATTCGAGGGCTATCTGCGCCCCGCGCACATCCACCTGACCGTGACGCACCCGGTCTACCTGCCGCTGACCACGCAGCTGTACTTCAATGGCGACGCACAGATCGCCAAGGACCCGTGGGCCAGGCATTCGAAGCACCTGGTCAAGATGAACAAGGACAAGGGTGCCTTCGACATCGTGCTGGGCAACACCCCGCCGCACAAGGCCTGAGACCGCGACAAGACCGAGACCCCATGCCACGCATCACTTCACTGCAGACCCGCATCATCGACATCCCGACGGTGCGTCCCCACAAGCTGTCCTTCGGGGCGATCCAGCAGCAGAGCTACTGCATCGTCCGCGCCGAGCTGTCGAACGGGGCCGTGGGGTGGGGCGAGGCGGCCACCATCGGGGGCGCTTCCTGGAACGAGGAATCCCCCGAGAGCATCCAGCACGCGGTGCAGGCCTACCTGACGCCGGCCGTGCTCGGCCAGCAGGCCGGTGCCTTTGAAGCCCTGCTGCAGCGCATGGACAAGAGTTGCCGCGGCAACGCCTTTGCCAAGTGCGCAGTGGAAATGGCGCTGGTCGATGCCGTGGCGCGCACGCACGACCTGCCGGCCTGGCAGCTGCTGGGCGGCAAGCTGCACGCGCGCCTGCCCCTGGCCTGGACGCTGGCCAGCGGCGACGTGGCCAAGGACCTGGAGGAAGCCCACCGCAAGCTGGCCGAGCGGCGCCACCGCATCTTCAAGATCAAGATCGGCGCCCGCACCCCGGCCGAGGACGTGGCGCTGGTGAGCACCATTGCGCGCGAACTGGCCGGCCAGGCCCGCTTCACGGTGGACGTGAACCAGGCCTGGGACGGCAACACCGCGCGCCGCTACGTGCCCGAGCTGGCCGATGCCGGCGTGGACCTGATCGAACAGCCGGTGGCGCGCTGGAACGTGGAAGGCCTGGCC
>CAZJKR010000062.1:9928-14592 GCA_964546615.1 uncultured Curvibacter sp. | reverse complement strand
CGCAGGTGCTGATCGTGCTGCTGGTGCCCACCCTCATCGGCATGGTGCTGCGCAAGGTCAACCCCAATGTGGGGGCGACCATCGAGCTGATTGGCTCCATGCTGGGGGTGGTGGTCATCGTGTTCCTGGTGGTTTCGTTCACGGGCATGTTTCTGTCGCTGATGCTCACGCAGCAGGCGGTGCGGTTCGGCGCGGAGTATGTAAGCGGCAAGGTGGATGAGGCTGGGCTACTGGATTGCGCGGCTGTTGAAGCAGGACAACAACCGGGCACGCACCATCAGCCTGGAGACCGGCATCCAGAACGGGCCGCTGGCCGTGCTGATCGTGACGCTGACCTTCAAGGACGCGTTGCAGCAGCAGGTGCTGCTGATCCCGGTGCTCTACAGCCTGTTCATCGTGTTGACGAGCTCGGCCATCACCGTCTGGTACCGCAAGCATGCCACCCGCGAGGCGCTGGCGCGCGATTCGGCCAAGGTGCGGCAGCAGGGTGATGCCGGCGTGGCGAAGGCGGCCGCTTAGTGTGCGTGTGCGCGCGGCGTTGCGGCGCCGCTGCCGTCGGCGCATTTCTTGACCCAGGTCACGACGGGCCGGCACGGGCTGCCTAACATGAAGCCATTGCAACCGTAAGCACAAGGAGGAAGTGATGCTGAAGAACAAGGTGGGCCTGGTCACGGGCGCTTCGTCGGGGATTGGCCGCGCGATTGCGCTGGTGTGGGCGCGCGAGGGCGCCAAGGTGGTGGTGTCGGACGTGAATGTGGCCGGTGGCGAGGAAACCGTGGCGCTGGTGCGCCAGGCCGGCGGCGATGCCCTCTTTGTGGCGGCCGACGTGGGCCAGCCGCAGGACAACGAGGCGCTGGTGAGCAAGACGCTGGCGCACTACGGCCGGCTCGATGTGGCGTGCAACAACGCCGGCGTGGGCGGCGCGCTGGCACCGCTGGCCGACTACCCGCTGGACGCCTGGGCGCAGGTGATCAACGTCAACCTGTCGGGCGTGTTCTACGGCATGAAGTACCAGATTGCCGCCATGCTCAAGACGGGCGGCGGCAGCATTGTGAACGTCGCTTCCATTCTGGGGGCGGTGGGCTTTGCCAACGCGCCGGCCTACACCGCGGCCAAGCATGGCGTGGTGGGGCTGACGCAGACGGCTGCGCTGGAATACGGCGCCCAGGGCGTGCGCATCAACGCGGTGGGGCCGGCGTTCATCCACACGCCCATGATTGCCGGGCTGGAGCAGGACCCGGCGGCGAACGCCATGCTGGTGGCGGCGCACCCCATCGGCCGCCTGGGCCAGCCAGAGGAGGTGGCCGAGCTGGTGGCCTGGCTCAGTTCCGACCGCGCTTCCTTCGTCACCGGGTCCTACTACCCGGTGGACGGCGGCTACCTGGCGCGCTGACACCGCGGGCGTGGGCCGCGCGGGCCGTGGCGGCCCGTGACCCACGCCGCCGGTTACGTTTTGCAAAGCTCTTCACACAAGCGACGTCACCCGCTTTGCCCGGCGTGCGTTGAATACAGGCCGGGGTTGCAGTTGCCGACCCCGCTACAGGAGATTGCCATGCAGAACAGTTCCTTCATCCAGACGCTGGCGGCGTGCATCGGTGCGGCGGCGCTGACGTTGGGCGCCAGTGCCGCGCAGGCGCACGGCGACAACCTCTACTGGTCCATCGGTGTGGCCTCGCCTGGCGTGCATGTGGGTGTGAGCAGTGCGCCGCCGGTGGTGGTGTACCCGCCGGTGATGCATCCGGCGGTGGTGCTCATGCCGCCGCGCCCGGTGGTGTATGCGCCGCCACCGCGTGTGGTCTACGCGCCGCCGCCGGGTTGGCGCCACCATCCCCATGGCGAGGCCCGCGGGCACGGCGTGCGCGGCTACGGTTATTCCGACCAGGGCCGGCCGTACGGCGGCCATCGCCACTGAGCCGGCCTGCCGCGACGGCCACAACAAAAAGCCCGCAGGGGGTGAACCCTGCGGGCCAAAGACCAGCCCCTGATCAGCTGGCCGAGGAGACAGACCGAAAAAACCCCCACTCACTGGGTGCCGGGCGGTTCATCCCAACCGGAGCCGGTATGTTTTTTAACGGCTGCCCGGCCGGACTCTTGAGGCCGCGGCCGACGAACGGCAGGGCCGGTGCGCGCAGACCGGGCTACATGGCCTTGAAGAGGTGCGCGTAGAGCCGGCTCACGGCCAGTGTGTCGGCGCGGCCGCGCAGGCGCAGCCAGAGCCGGCCGGCTTCGTCGCGCGTGACGGCGTCGATGGCGGCCGCGCGCACCACGGTGCCGCGGTGCACCTGCCAGAAGGCCTGCGGGTCGAGCTGGGGCAGCAATTCCTTGAGCGGGGTGCGGATCAGGTACTCGTGCCCGGCGGTGAGTACCCGCACGTATTTGTCGGCCGCTTCGAAATACAGCACCTCGTCCACCGGCACCATGCGGATGGCCTGGCCCTGGCTGGCCTGGATCAGGCGCAGCGGCGCGCTGTGGGCGGCGGCCGGTGCTGTTGTGGGCGTCGCGGTGGGCGCGGCCAGCAGCTGGCGCAGCTGCGCCAGCGTTGCTTCGAAATTCATGGCGACGGGCGCATGACTGGCAAGGGCCAGCTGCAGTTTGGCCACGGTTTTTTGCAGGCGCTCGGGCTGCACCGGTTTGAGCAGGTAGTCCACCGCCTGGGCTTCGAAGGCCTGCACGGCGTACTGGTCGTAGGCGGTGACGAACACCAGCGCGGGAAAGGGTTTGCCCTGCGGCCCGTCATGCGGCCCAGTTTGTGGCCAGGCATCGGCCAGTGCGGCGGCGGCTTCCAGCCCGCTGCCGCCCGGCATGCGGATGTCGAAGAACAGCACATCGGGCTGCAGTGCCAGCGCCTGCGCCACCGCGGCTTCGCCGCTGCCGGCTACACCCAGCACCTGCAGCGCCGGCCAGGCGCGCGCCAGCTCGGCCTGCAGGGCCTGGGCCAGCAGCGGCTCGTCTTCGGCAATCAGGGCGGTGGGGTGGGTGGTGATGCTCATGCTTGTCATGCTTGACAAGGAAAAGTGATGCGAGCCCAGGTGCCACCTGCGGTAGCTGCTACAAATTCAAGAGCGGCCTGGGCGCCGTACGCAGTGGCCAGCCGTTCGCGCACCTGGGCCAGGCCGAAGCCGGTGCCGCCAGGGCGGCTGTTGTCCGCATCCAGGCCGACGCCGGTGTCGCTCACCTCCAGCACCAGTTGCCCGCCGTCGCGCCGCGCCTGCACGGTGATGCTGCCGCCGTCCACCTTGGGCTCCAGCCCGTGCTGGATGCTGTTTTCCACCAGCGGCTGCAGCAGCAGTGCCGGCACGGGCTGCTCGGCCAGTTCGGGCGGCAGGTCGAGCGTGTAGCGCAGGCGTGGGCCCATGCGCACGGCCATGAGTTCCAGATAGTCCTGCAGGCGTTCGAACTCGGCCGCCAGCGGGTGCGTGCCCTGCCGCGAGGCGCTGAGCGTGGCGCGCAGGTAGGCGATCATGTGGTCGAGCATGGCGGTGGCGCGCGGCGGGTCGGTGGCAATCAGCGCGCGCAGATTGGCCAGGGTGTTGAACAGCATGTGCGGCTCCAGCTGCGTTTGCAGCAGCTTGAGGCGCGCTTCGGCCGCCTGGCGCTGTGCCGCTTCGGCCTGGGCGCGGGTCTGCGCCAGCCGCGTGCGCGAGGCGAAGTAGTAGCTGACGCCGCCGCCGGTCAGCACCGACACCAGCAGCATGCCGGCGGCGCGGCGCGTCTCGAACTGCCAGTACGCCAGCAGCGGGTGACCCAGCAGCAGGCTGGCCAGACGGCTGCCCAGCGCATAACCCAGCAGCACGGCCAGCAGGATGAGGACGGCCCAGCGCAGGCCGCCGTTGGCGCCGGGGCGGATGTAGCGCAGGGCGCCGAGCTCGATCAGGCCCCAGATGAAAAGGCCGATGCAGTTGGAATAGACCAGGTTTTCCCAGAACGGTCCGCGCACGGCCAGCGTGAGCAGCAGAGCGACCAGGGTGTTGACCGGCAGCACGATCAGCCCGCGCCGCAGCAGGCCGTGCAGCAGCGGGGCGGGGGAAACATGCGCGGAGGCGTCGTGCATGGCGCAAGTATGAACCAGGGTGGCCCGGCCGCCGCCTTACCAGGGGTCGCGTTGGCTCAGGCGTTGGCGTTCCTGCTCTACCAGCCGTTCATGCAGGCCGCCGCCTGGCAGCGCCAGCCAGACCACGGCGCCGTGGATCAGCAGGCCCAGGCCCCAGCCCAGCGCGGGGAAGATGGCCCAGGGGTGCTGGCTGCGGGCCGACAGCAGCGCGAGCAGGATGTTGACGCCCACGTACACCGTGGCGTGGATGTACCAGCCCAGCTTGGCGCCCGCGCGCTTGCGGGCCAGGTGGGTGAGGTGGTCGTCGGCGTCGGTGTGCTTGTGCATGAGGTTCTCCTTGGGCTTCAGACCAGCCCGAGCCACTGGCCCCACAGCAGCTGGCCCAGGTAGCGGCTGGGCAACAGGGTGAAGCCGCCAGCGACCAGACAGGAGGCAACGTAGGTGATCTGCATGGTGCGGCGGTGGCCGGCGATGTCGCCGCGCGCCAGGTACCAGAAGGCGCCGAACAGCGCCACCAGGACGGTGGGGATCAGCAGGTGGATCGGGCCGTAGCCGTGGAAGTGGGGCAGTGCGTCGCCGTGGATGAAGAGGGCCGAGAAGGCGGTGACGAGCA
>CAZJKR010000062.1:4742-9918 GCA_964546615.1 uncultured Curvibacter sp. | reverse complement strand
ACCCAGGCGTAGCCGGCCGCGCGGTGCAGGCGCGGGCGCTGGGTGCGACCGCGGCGCGCCCACAGGGCGAAGGGGCCGATGACGGTGGCCGCCAGGGCGGCGCTGAGGTGGATGGCGATGACGGGGGTCAGTGGCATGGTGTCCTCCGGAGTGGGGGTTGAAGCATGGAGCGGACTGTGCCGCCGCGCTGCCGCCAGGGCCAGCGCGATGCGACGGGTTGCGGCCGGCGTGGCGTGAAATGCCGCCGGCCGGTGTGAACGGAGGCCGCCGCCGCGGTGGCAAAGCGGCAGATACCTGACTTGGTGCGGGGGCAGGGGCGCCCTTCCTACAATGGCCGAATGAAAAAGACTTCTCTCGTGGCGGGCGTGGTGGCGGTGGCCGTGCTGGGCGCGGCCGGCTGGTGGTGGCTGCAGCGTGGCGGCACGCAGGATGTGCAGTACCGCATGGGCAAGATCGAGCGCGGGCCGCTGCAGGCGGCGGTGTCGGCCAGCGGGGCGGTGAGCCCGGTGACGCAGGTGACGGTGGGCACCCAGGTGTCGGGCCAGATCAAGGAGGTACTGGTCGACTTCAACTCCGAGGTGAAGGCCGGCCAGCTGATTGCCGTGATCGACCCCGAGACCTTTGAATACCGCGTGCGCTCGGCCCAGGCCGATGTGGATGCCGCGCGTGCCGTGGTGCTGACGGCGCAGGCCAATGTGGTGGCCAGCCGGGCGCAGGTGTCGCGTGCGCAGACCGACCTGGCCGAGGCGCGCCGCACGCACGAGCGCAACCTGATGCTGGTGAGCAAGCAGTTCATTGCCCAGAGCACGGCCGACCAGTCCAACGCGCTGGTCAACACCAGCCTGGAGGCGGTGAAGGCGGCCGAAGCGCAGCTGGGCGTGACCGAGGCGCAGGTGAAGAGTGCGCAGGCCAGCGTGGCACAGCGCGAGGCGGCCCTGGCGCAGGCGCGCATCGACCCGGCGCGCACGCGCATCACCTCGCCGGTCAACGGCATCGTGATCAAGCGTGCCATCGAGAAAGGCCAGACGGTAGCGGCCAGCCTGCAGGCGCCGGAGCTGTTCATCATTGCGCAGAACCTGCGCGAGATGCAGGTGGAGGCCAGCATCGACGAGGCCGACGTGGGCCGCATCCGCACCGGGCAGAAGGCCAGCTTCACGGTGGACGCCTTCCCGGGCCGCACGTTTGAAGGCCAGATCAGCCAGGTGCGCAAGGCCGCGCTGAATGTCTCCAACGTGGTGACCTATGTGGCGGTGGTGACCTTTGCCAACCCGGACGGCCGCCTGCTGCCGGGCATGACGGCCAATGTGCGCGTGATCACCGATGTGCGCGACAACGTGCTCAAGGTGCCGAACGCGGCGCTGCGCGTACGCATAACCGGCGTGGAACCGGCGCCGCAGGCCGCCCCGGCGGCCCCTGCTGCGTCGGCTGCTACAAATTCAGAAGCGCCCGGCGCCCAACCGGCGGGCGCTGCAGGCCAAAATGCCTCGCAAAATCCGTCGTCGGCCAGCGGCCCGGCGGCCGAGTTCCGCAACCGGCTGGTGGCCGAACTCAAGCTCGATGCGGCGCAGACCGAGAAGGTGGACGCCCTCTATGCCGAGGCGCGGCCGAAGTTCATGCAGCTGCGCGATCTGCCGGAAGCCGAGCGCACGAAGGCGCGTGAGCGCATCACCGCCGACATCCGTGCTCGCATCGGCGAGTTGCTGACGCCGGCGCAGAAGACGGCCTACGCCGCGCTGGTGGCCGAGAATGCCGGGCGCACCGTGACGCGCGGCCGTGTGCATGTGCTGGACGCGGATGGCAAGCCGAAGGCACTCAATGTGCGGCTGGGCATCAGCGACGGCACCAGCACCGAGCTGCTGCTGGCCCCGAATTCGCCCGAAGCGGCGGAATTGAAAGAGGGCTCCACCGTCATCACCGGGGTGGTGGGCGGCAGCAGCGCGACCCGTCCCGCTGCCGGCGCTGGCCCGCGCATGATGTTCTGATGGCACAGATCTCCGTTCGGGCTGAGCCTGTCGAAGCCCTCCCTTCCCGGCAACGCCCTTCGACAGGCTCAGGGCGAACGGTGTATTCACGGACGGAGCGCGCATATGGCATTGATTGAAGCGCGCAACCTCAGCAAGACCTATGCGATGGGCAGCACCACCGTGCACGCGTTGCGCGATGTGTCGCTGGACATTGAGGAAGGGGACTTCGTGGCCATCATGGGCGCTTCGGGCTCGGGCAAGTCCACGCTGATGAACATCCTGGGTTGCCTGGACCAGCCCAGCGGCGGCGAGTACCGGCTGGCCGGCGAGGAAGTGGACGCGATGGAAGGCGACCAGCTGGCCTCGATCCGCAACCGGCGCATCGGTTTCGTGTTCCAGCAGTTCAATCTGCTGCCGCGCACCAGCGCGCTGGAGAACGTGGAGCTGCCCATGGTGTATGCCGGCATCAAGGCCGCCGACCGGCGCGCACGCGCGCTGGCGGCGCTGCAGCGCGTGGGCCTGGGTGAGCGCTGGCAGCACACGCCAAGCGAACTGTCGGGCGGGCAGCAGCAGCGGGTGGCGATTGCGCGTGCACTGGTGAACAGCCCGCAACTCATCCTGGCCGATGAGCCCACTGGCGCGCTCGACACCCGGACCAGCGAGGACATCATGCGCCTGCTGGACGAGCTGAACCGGCAGGGCATGACGGTGGTGATCGTGACGCACGAGGCCGACATTGCCGCCTGGGCGCGGCGCCGGCTGGTGTTCCGTGACGGGCAGATCGTGGAGGATGTGCGCCAGCCGGGGCATGTTTCTTCCGTTCGCCCTGAGCCTGTCGAAGGGCTTCGACAGGCTCAGCCCGAACGGACAGGAGCGGCCCCATGAACTTCCTCGCCGCCCTGCGCACGGCCTGGCGCGCTCTGCTCGCCAATACGCTGCGCAGCATTCTGACCATGCTGGGCATCATCATCGGTGTGGCCGCCGTCATCACCATGATTGCGGTCGGCAGTGGCGCCACCGCGCGCGTGCAGGAGCAGATGAAGGGCCTGGGCTCGAACGTGATGCTGGTGCTGCCGGGCAGTCTGTCGGCCGCGGGTGTGCGGCAGGCGGCGCAGACGCGCTCGCGCTTCACGGAAGAAGACGCCGAGGCGATTGCGGTGGAGATTCCCGAGGTGCAGGCGGTGGCGCCGGGTTCGCGCACCTCGGCGCAGGCGGTGGCGCAGAACGCCAACTGGAACACCAACATCTTCGGCACCACCAACGACTACCTGGAGGTGCGCGACTGGTCGCTGGAGAGCGGGCGCCTCTTCGAGGCGGCGGAGCAGTCGGGCTCGGCCAAGGTGGTGTGGCTGGGGCAGACGGTGGCGCGCGAGCTGTTTGGCGATGAGGACCCGATTGACCAGGTGATCCGCGTGCGCGGCGTGCCGTTCACGGTGATCGGCGTGCTGGCGCGCAAGGGCCAGAACAGCATGGGGCAGGATCAGGACGATGTGGTGATCATGCCGATGTCAACCTTCCGCAACCGCATCTGGAACGCGGGTGGCAACGTCAAGCGCATCTGGAGCATCAGCATCAAGGTGCGCGAGGGCCAGGACATGAAGGCGGTGGAGGAGAGCGTGCGCGAGCTGCTGCGCCAGCGCCTGAAGGTGCCGCCCGGCGGTGACGACACCTTCAGCGTGCGCAACCTGTCGGAAATTCTGCAGGCGCAGGAAGAGGCCAGCCGCGTGATGACGCTGCTGCTGGCAGCGGTGGCGGGCATCAGCCTGATCATCGGCGGCATCGGCATCATGAACATCATGCTGGTGAGCGTGACCGAGCGCACGCGCGAGATCGGCCTGCGCATGGCGGTGGGCGCGCGCGGACGCGACATCCTGGCGCAGTTCCTGATCGAGGCGGTGACGCTGTCACTCATCGGTGGCGCCATCGGCGTGCTGCTGGGCGCGGTGTCCACCTGGGCGGTGGGCAGCTTTGCCGGCTGGCAGGTCAGCATGTCGCTGGGCGCCATCGTGCTGGCGGTGGGCTTCTCGGCCCTGGTGGGCGTGTTCTTCGGCTTCTACCCGGCACGCCGCGCCGCGCGCCTGCTGCCGATCCAGGCGCTGCGCTACGAGTAGGGGCCGGCGGGCAATCCGTTGGGCCCTGCGCCATCAACGCATCTCGAACAGTTCCTGCTGGAAGCGCTCGGCCGGCAGGCCGTGCGCCGTCAGGTCCTGCCGCAGCGCATCGCCGAAGGCGGCCGGGCCGCAGAACCAGACATCGGCCTCCTGCCAGTCGGGCAGCAGGGTGCGCAGGCGTTCACCGCTCAGACGGCCGTCGCGTGCGGACACCAGGATGTGCAGGCGCACGCCGGCGGCCTGGGCATCGGCTCGCAGCAAGTCCAGGGCACGCTCATCGACGTCGCCGGTGGGGTGGATGAGGTCGATGCTGCGGCCGTCCGGCTGGGCGGCCAGCGCCTTCATGCGTGCCACGAAGGGCGTGACGCCGATGCCGGCGCCGATCCAGATCTGGCGCCGCGAGGCACCGTCGAACTGGAAGCGGCCGTAGGGGCCTTCGACGGTGACGGTATCGCCCGGCTGCAGCGTGTGCTCCAGCGTGCGGGTGTAGTCACCCAGAGCCTTGATGAGGAACTGCACCCGGCCGTCGCCCGTCCAGGCCGAGGTCAGCGTGAACGGGTGCGCGCCCTCGCGTTCGTCGAAGGTGACGAAGGCGAACTGGCCCGGCTGATGGCCGGCCCAGGGACCGCGGAGCTGGAGGGTGACGGCGTTGACCTTGACGCCCGGCAGGTAGCCCAGCTCGGCAATCTCGCCCACCACGCGGCGGCGGACGCCGATGCGGCGGAACAGGCTGATGAACGCCGCCACGCTGCCCAGCACCATCAGCAGCGCCAGCGCGGCGCCCAGCGGGTGCCGCCAGTTGGCAAAGTTGAGCAGCGGCACCGAATGGACCACCAGCGCCAGGTAGACGAGGGCCAGCCACTTGTGGGTCTTGATGAAGTAGCGGTAGGGGAAGCGGCGGATGAGGGCAATGGCGATCAGGATCACCGCGGCATAAAAGGCTTTTTCACCGATCTCTTCGGCCAGGCCGCGCTGGCTCTGGAAGAAGCGCAACAGGTCCACCGTCTCGACGGGGCGCGGACCGCGCGCCGGCGCAGGGCCAGCACGAGCTGCATCAGGAACAGCTCCTCGTACGCGAACCGCCGCCGGGCCGCCAGCGCC
>CAZJKR010000062.1:3229-4732 GCA_964546615.1 uncultured Curvibacter sp. | reverse complement strand
AGCCCCGCCTGCACCAGCCACTTGGGCGCCTGCGCGCACAGCCAGTGCAGCAGCGCGAGCACCAGGCCCGAGATGCCGAGCCACTTGTGCAGGCGGTACATCTTGTCCAGGCCGTGCAGCCGGTGCTCCAGCCAGGCCGGGCGTACGGCCAGCAGCATGGCCACGCTCATCACGCCCATGCCCAGCACGCCGGTGTACTGCACCAGCAGGTTGCGCCAGGGGAAAACGCCCTGCGCGCCGGCGAGCGCCGTGGCCTCGGCCCAGAGCCACAGGAGCGTCAGCCCGAGCAGGAGGCCGAGCAGGCTGCGTTGGATGTTCTTCATCGCGGTGTCCTTGCGTTGCTGCCCCGTGGTCATGCGGCCTGATGGGACCGATCGATCATAGGACGCGTTGGCGAACAGCCTGTGAACGGCAGGTAAACGTTGCTCTGGTTGCGCGGCGGCGGCGCGGCGAGCGACGATAATCCAGCGTCTTTCAAGGAGTGTTCGTGGATTTTTCGCTGCTGATCAAGGCCGCCATCATGGGCGTGGTCGAAGGCCTGACCGAGTTCCTTCCCATTTCCAGCACCGGCCACCTGATCCTGGCCGGCGCCTTGCTGGGTTTTGACGACGACAAGGCCAAGGTGTTCGACATCGCCATCCAGACCGGCGCCATCCTGGCGGTGATCCTGGTTTACTGGCAGAAGATCCGCGACACCGTGGTGGCCCTGCCCAGCAGCCGGCAGGCGCAGCAGTTTGCGCTCAATGTGCTGATCGCTTTCGTGCCGGCCGTGGTGCTGGGCCTGCTGGTCGGCAAGGCGATCAAGGCCAACCTGTTCACGCCGTCGGTGGTGGCCAGCGCGTTCATCCTCGGCGGCTTCATCATCCTGTGGGCGGAAAAGCGCCAGGCCAACGCTGCCACGGCGCCGCGCATCCTCGACGTGGACCAGATGCGCTGGCAGGACGCGCTCAAGGTGGGGCTGGTGCAGTGCCTGGCCATGATCCCCGGTACCAGCCGCAGCGGCGCCACCATCATCGGCGGCATGCTGCTGGGCCTGTCGCGCAAGGCGGCGACCGATTTCTCCTTCTTTCTGGCCATTCCGACACTGATCGGCGCCGGGGCCTACAGCCTGTACAAGGAGCGCGCGCTGCTGTCGGCGGCCGACCTGCCGATGTTCGGCGTGGGGCTGGTGTTTTCCTTTCTCAGCGCCTGGCTGTGCGTGCGCTGGCTGCTGCGTTTCATCGCCACGCACACCTTCAACGGGTTCGCCTGGTACCGCATCGTGTTCGGTGTGATCGTGCTGGCCACGTCCTGGAGCGGGCTGGTGCAGTGGACGGCCTGAGCCGGCACGCGCCGGCTGTCGCGGCGATCACGCCCGCAAATTCGCCTACCCGGGCGACACTGAATACGCCATACTGGGGCGTCGTTTCAGCACAATGGGTCTGTCGTGACGCCGCTCCAGTCCAGGTTTCTGTCGTCCGTCCGTCGGTCGTTTGAGGATGCCCCATCGTGGGTGCGTATGGG
>CAZJKR010000062.1:0-3219 GCA_964546615.1 uncultured Curvibacter sp. | reverse complement strand
TCTCCGAGGCCGTCGGCTTGACCTTGCTCATCGCCTACCTGGATTACGTCACACCGACCTACACCTTTCTGATCGGCTTCTATTTCGTGCCGATCTATCTGGCGGTCTGGTATTGCGGTCGCGCTGTTGCAGGGATCGTGGTGGCGGTTTCCATGGCGATGTCGCTCTACATGACGCATCAGGAGCTGCCGGCCAACGAGTCGGCCTGGCTGCTGGCCCTGAGCTATGCCTCGGTGATTCTGGTCTACCTCAGCTGGGGCGCGCTGATGCTCTACCTCCGGTCGCTGTTCGCGCGCCTGAAGGCGGAGAGCGAGACGGACGCGTTGACCGGCTTGCGCAGCCGCAGGAGTTTCACGCAGCAGGCGCAGCTTGAGCTGGACCGTTCTGCGCGCTCCGGCACGCCGGTCTTTCTGGCGATGATCGATCTGGACAACTTCAAGCAGGTCAACGACACCCTCGGCCACGCAGCCGGCGACGGCTTGCTGGTGGCGGTGGCGCGCTGCATGCGCGCGAACCTGCGGGATGTCGATATCGTCGGACGCATGGGAGGCGACGAGTTCATGATTCTGCTGCCGGCCACCAGCGGAGATGACGGCCGCATGATCCTGGAGCGTCTGCACCGGAGCCTGGGCGTGCTCCTGCGGGCGCTTGGTTCAGGCGTCTCCGCCAGCATGGGTGCGGTGCTGATTCCACCCTGCAGCAGCATGACATTCGCTGACATTCTGGCGCAGGCCGACCGGGCGATGTATGCCGTCAAGAACACCACGAAGAATGCGATCCGCATCGCGGTGCTCGACGATGCGGCCCGCTAGCCGCAGCCGGGGCTGCGATCCGCTGAAGATTCAGCGTGATGCTGGACTTGTACAGGTAGAGCACGAACAGGGTCAGGTCGAGCACCAGCAGGGATCATGTTCAGTGTGAACGTGCAGCGGGCTTGCCCGCGGCCCGGAGTCCGGTCCACAATGGGAAGAAACGCGAAGGTGAAAGGCCATCATGAGACACTCAATGCAGGCGACAGGGGTAACATGGCGCGCGCTGGCAAGGCTGCTGGCGCTGCTGTGTGCACTGCTCCTGCCTGTGCTGGCACTGCCGGCCGGTGCGATACCTGTGCATGTGCTGCAGGTACGCGACGCCATCGGCCCGGCCAGTGCGGACTACATGATCCGCGGCATCGAGCGCGCCGCCCGGGCCGGCGCGCCGCTGCTGGTGATCGAACTCGACACCCCCGGCGGGCTGGACAGTTCGATGCGCCAGATCATCCAGGCCATTCTGGCGTCGCCGGTACCGGTGGCGGTGTACGTCAGCCCCGAGGGCGCACGCGCTGCCAGTGCCGGCACCTACATTCTGTATGCTGCCCACATTGCCGCCATGGCGCCGGCTACCACGCTGGGCGCGGCCACGCCGGTAGCCATCGGCATGCCGGGCATGGAGCGCAAGCCACCTCTGCCTGGTGCGGATGGCGAGCGCGACCCGCCCGCACCGGGGCCCGGTCAGCCGGCGCAAAAACCTGCACAGCAGAGCGCACCGATGCCGGCCGATGCCATGACGGCCAAGCAGGTGCATGATGCGGCGGCCTTCATCCGCGGCCTGGCGCAGCAGCGCGGGCGCAATGCCGTGTGGGCCGAGCGCGCGGTGCGCGAGGCGGTGAGCCTGACGGCGAGCGAAGCCCTGCGTGAGCAGGTGATCGACGTGGTGGCCAGCGATGTCTCCGATCTGCTGGCCAGGATCGACGGCCGCACCGTGCGCCTGCACAGCGGCGAACTGAAGCTGGCCACACGCGGCCTGGCCACCGAGACGGTGCTGCCGGACTGGCGCCAGCGCCTGCTGTCGGTGATCGCCAACCCGAGTTTCGCCCTCATCCTGATGATGATCGGCATCTACGGCCTGATCTTCGAGTTTTCCTCGCCGGGTTTCGGCGTGGCCGGTGTGACCGGCGCCATCTGCCTGCTGCTGGGGCTGTTTGCGCTGCAGATGCTGCCGGTCAACTACGCCGGCCTGGGGCTGATCCTGCTCGGGCTGGCGCTGCTGGCGGCCGAGCTGCTGACGCCGGCTTTCGGTGTGCTGGGCGTGGGTGGCGTGGTGGCTTTCATTGCCGGGGCGCTGCTGCTGTTCGAGCGTGATGTGCCGGGTTTCGGCATACCGCTGGCACTGATCTTCGGCCTGGCCGCCAGTTCGGCCGCGGTGGTGCTGCTGGGCGGCAACATGGCATTGCGTGCCCGCCGGCGCAAGGTGGTCAGCGGGCATGAGGAAATGATCGGTGCCGCCGGGGTGGTGCTGGCCGTCAGCGGCGGCGAAACCTGGGCGCTGGTCCATGGCGAAAACTGGAAAGTGCGCAGCCCCGATGCCCTGAAACCGGGGCAGAGGGTGCGTGTGGTGGCGCTGCAGGGCCTGATGCTGGAGGTGCGCGCCGAAACCGATCAATCAACCAAGGAGGCTCATCATGGCGTTTGACTTCAATCTCGGGCTGGGCGGCGTGCTGGTGCCGCTGCTGCTGTTTCTGGTCGTCAGCTCCCTGCGGGTGCTGCGCGAATACCAGCGCGGTGTGGTGTTCCAGCTCGGCCGTTTCTGGAAGGTCAAGGGGCCGGGACTGGTGATCGTGATCCCCGGCATCCAGCAGATGGTGCGGGTGGATCTGCGGGTGGTGACCATGGATGTGGAGCCGCAGGACGTGATCTCGCGCGACAACGTCTCGGTCAAGGTCAATGCGGTGGTGTTCTTCCGTGTGATCGACCCGGAGAAGGCGATCATCCAGGTGGAGGACTACCTGATGGCCACCAGCCAGCTGGCGCAGACCACGCTGCGTGTGGTGCTGGGCAAGCATGAGCTCGACGAGATGCTGGCTGAGCGCGAGCGGCTGAACCTGGAAGTGGTCGAGGGCGATGTCCATGACCTGGGCAAGAACATCGTGGCCGCGGTGCTGGAAGCCAGCGGGTATCAGGTCCGGGACGTGGGCCGCGATGTTCCCAACGAAGTGTTTTTAGAAGCCCTGGAATCGTTCCGGCCTCAGGTTCTGGCCCTTTCCACCATGATGTCCACCACCCTGGAGAACATGGAGAAACTGATCGAACAGGTCCGGCAGCGCTATCCGGAAACCATCATTTTTGTCGGCGGCGCGCCCTTTGCCGTCCATGCTGATCCGCACCTGCGCCGCCTGCAACCGTTCGATGTACTGCGGACTGGTGAAGTGGCTGCCTTGATCGCTATTCCAGATCAGCGGTG
>CAZJKR010000061.1:14678-14993 GCA_964546615.1 uncultured Curvibacter sp. | reverse complement strand
CGGCCGCGCTGCGCCTGCTGGCGCGTGCCGCGCGCGGCTCGATGCGCGACGCACTGTCGCTGACCGACCAGGCGATTGCCTTCGGCGCCGGCCAGTTGCAGGAAGCTACGGCGCGCCAGATGCTGGGCAGCGCGGACCGTTCGCATGTGTTCAGGCTGATCGAGGCGCTGGCGCTGGGCGACGGCAAGACCGTGGTGGAGACCTCGGAGGCCTTGCGCGTCAATGGCCTGAGCGCCGCTGCCACGCTGGAAGAAATGACCCTGGTGCTGCAGCGCATGGCGGTGGTGCAGGCGGTGCCGGATTCGGTGGACGAGT
>CAZJKR010000061.1:14355-14668 GCA_964546615.1 uncultured Curvibacter sp. | reverse complement strand
AGCTGCCGAGATGGCGCGCCTGGCCGCGCTGCTGCCGGCTGACGAGACGCAACTGCTCTACAGCCTGTGCCTGCACGGCCGTGGCGAGCTGGGCCTGGCGCCCGACGAGTATGCGGCGCTGACCATGGTGCTGCTGCGCCTGCTGGCGTTCAAGTCCGGTACGCATTCGGCATCTGCCGCGGCAGAAAAAAAAACACTGAAATCGGCTGAAGCGACGCCGGCGGCGCCCATTCCGGCGCCTTCCGTCCGCCCGGAGCCTGCTCTGGCCATTCGCCCTGAGCCCCTCGGCTCAGCGCAGGGCAGGCCCGTCGAA
>CAZJKR010000061.1:7949-14345 GCA_964546615.1 uncultured Curvibacter sp. | reverse complement strand
TATGCTCTCGTAGTGGCTCGTTTTCAGACTTGCCCGCGGCAGCCCCGGCGCGCCCGGCCGAGCCGCCGCCCGGTCAGGTCCTGCCGGTGGTGGAGCGGCCCCAGGCAGCCACGCCATTGCCGAATTCAAGGTCAAATCAGCCTCCAGAGCCCACAGGGTATGCGCCGGATGCTACGGAAGTTGTAGCGGTTCCGGTGCGCGTGGCGCCCGAGTCGCGCGTCGATGCGCCGGTGGCCGGCGCTGGCACGCCGCTGGTGCCGACCGAAGAGGGCGCCTTCTGGCACCTCACGGTGCAGCAGCTGGTGGCAGCCGAGGCCGTGACGGCGCTGGTGCGCGAGCTGGCGCTGCAGTCGCAGCTGGTGGCGCGCGACGGCGAGCACTGGCTGCTGCGCGTCGAGCGCGAGTCGCTCAACTCGCCCACCAGCCGCGAACGGCTGCAGAACGCCCTGCGCGCGGCCGGCCACGAAGCCACCCTGAGCGTGGAGATCGGCCGTGTGAGCGACAGCCCTGCCAAACGCAATGCGGCGGCGGCGGCCGAGCGGCAGCAGGCAGCCGAGAAACTGATTTACGAAGACCCCTTCGTACAGACCATGATGCGTGACTTTGGCGCGAAAATCGTGCCTGGCAGCATCAAGCCCATCGACCCCAATAGTTCACCAAACTCGTAAGGACAGACATGTTCAACAAAGGACAACTCGCCGGCCTCATGAAGCAGGCGCAGGCCATGCAGGACAACCTGAAGAAGGCGCAGGACGAACTCGCTTTCATCGAGGTCACCGGTGAGTCCGGTGCCGGTCTGGTCAAGGTCCTGATGACCTGCAAGCACGACGTCAAGCGTGTCACCATCGACCCCAGCCTGCTGGCCGAGGACAAGGACATGCTGGAAGACCTGGTGGCCGCTGCCTTCAACGCGGCGGTACGCAAGGCGGAGGAGACCAGCCAGGAGAAGCTGGGCAAGCTGACGGCCGGCATGCCCGGATTGCCGGGTGGGATGAAGTTCCCCTTCTGACGCCGGGCCGTGCGAGTGCGAGGTTTTTGCCCAAGGCTCCCGCGGAACTGGCTTTGCCAGGCCGTTGGGAGCGCCCCCTCGCGCAGCGGAGGGGGGTGGCGTAGCACCGTAGCGTGCGGAGCCTGGGGGTGAGTCACTCTTTAGATGCGCTGATCCAGGCCCTGCGCCGGCTGCCGGGCGTGGGGGTGAAGTCGGCTTCGCGCATGGCGTTTCACTTGCTGCAGCAGGACCGCGAGGGCGCGCAGTTGTTGGCGCGTGCGCTGCAGGAAGCCGCGGCCAGCGTGCGCCACTGCACGCGCTGCCATACCTTCAGCGAAACCGAGGTCTGCGCCACCTGCCTCGACCCGGCGCGCGATACCAGCAAGCTGTGCGTGGTGGAAACACCGGCCGACCAGATGGCGCTGGAGCGCACCGGCGCCTACAAGGGGCTGTACTACGTGCTCATGGGGCGCCTGAGTCCGCTCGACGGCATCGGCCCGAAGGACATCGGCATCAAGCAGTTGATCGAGCGCGCCAGCGACGGCACGGTGCGCGAGGTGATCCTGGCCACCAACTTCACGGCCGAAGGCGAGGCCACGGCGCACGTCATCGGCGAGGCGCTGAAAAACCGCGGTGTGGCCTTCACCCGGCTGGCGCGCGGTGTGCCGATCGGCAGCGAACTCGAGTACGTGGACCTGGGCACCATCGCCCATGCGCTGGTGGACCGGCGCTGAGCTGCGCTCCGGCGTCTGCGATGGCGGCGCTGGGTCATCAGAGATAATGCCCGCGACGTCAACTCCGAGACCAACATGACCTTTGCCCGTTTCACCCTGGCCTACTGGTGCGTGCTGATTGCCGCGCTTCTGCCCATCGTCTGCGCCGGCATCGCCAAGTGGGGCATGATGGGCAAGCCCCCGCGCGAGGGCGGTTATGACAATGGCAATCCACGCGCCTGGCTGGCCCGTCAGAGCGACTGGCGCGCCCGCGCCAATGCCGCGCAGGCCAACAGCTTCGAGGCGCTGCCGTTTTTCATCGGTGCAGTCATCATCGCCCACCAGCTCGGGGCCTACCAGGCGCGGCTGGATCTGCTGGCCTTCCTGTTTGTCTTCCTGCGTCTGCTCTACATCATGATGTACGTGGCCGGCTTGCCGACCATCCGCTCGCTGGTGTGGACACTGGCTTTTTTCGTCAACATCGGCATCCTGTTCATCGGCTACCGTTAAGTCGTTTCCCTTAAGTGGAAACCCGCTCGGGATGTTTCCCGATGCGGGTTTTTTGATGGCTGGCTAGGCTGGGTTGACTCCAGAAAAGAATCCAGGTGACTTCATGCACAAGCCTTCCGTCAGCCGGCGCAGCTTCAATGCGGGGGTGGTGCTGGCCGCTGCCGCGCTGGCGGCGCCTGCGCGCCCGGAGAGGAGCCGGGTGGCGATTGCCGTCGGCGGCAAAGCGTCGCTCTACTACCTGCCGCTGACCATCACGCAGCAGCTCGGTTTTTTCAAGGCTGAGGGACTGGATGTGGAGATCAGCGACTTCGCCGGTGGTGCCCGCGCGCTGCAGGCGGTCCTCAACGGCGCGGCCGATGTGGTCAGCGGAGCCTACGAGCACACCCTCAACCTGCAGAACCGGGGGCAGTTCTTCCAGGCCTTCGTGCTGCAGGGGCGTGCACCGCAGATTGTGCTGGGCGTCTCCACCCGGACCATGCCGGGTTTCCGGACCGTGCATGAACTCAAGGGCCGCAGGATCGGCGTCACCTCGATCGGCTCTTCCACCGACATGCTGGCCCGGCTGGTGCTGTCGCGTTATGGTCTGAGGGCCGAGGACGTGCATCTTGTCGATGTCGGTACCGCGGCGGCGGCCCTGGCCGTCATGCGTTCGGGCCAGATCGATGCCATCAGCAACATCGACCCTCTGATGACCATGCTGGAGCAGAAGGGCGACGTGCGCATCATCACCGACACACGCACCCTGCGGGGCACGCAGGCACTGTTCGGCGGCCCGATGCCGGGGGCCTGCCTGTATGCGCCGCAGGAGTTCATCCAGAAGCACCCCAACACCACGCAGGCGCTGACCAATGCCATCGTGCACGGGCTGAAGTGGCTGCAGACGGCCGGGCCGAGCGACCTCATCAAGGCCGTGCCCGAGCCTTATCTGCTGGGCGACCGCGGCCTTTACCTGGCCGCGTTCAACAAGGTGCGTGAGGCGCTGGCCATCGACGGTCTGTTCCCGGAGGACGGCGGCAGGACGGCCTTGCGCGCCCTGAGCAGCTTTGACGCCAGCTTCAAGGCGGCGCGGATCGATCTTGAGCGGACGGTCACCAACCAGTTCGCACTGCGCGCCAAGGCACGCTACAAGGCCTGACGCTGCCGCGCGGCGAAGTCGGGGTCAGCGGCGTGCCAGCTTGGTGGTCGCCGCCTTGGCCGGCTGTTTGCCGCCGGCCTTCTTGGCCGCAGTCCGCACCGGTGCCTTGCTGGCAGCGCGCGGCTTGGCCGGCAGGAACAGCACCACCTGCTGACCGGGTTTGAAGGCACTGGCGGTGCCGACCTGGTTCCATTCGGCCACGCTGGCCGGGCTCTGGTGGTAGCGCTTGGCAATGCTGGCCACGGTCTCGCGTTTGCCGGCCTTGACCACGGTGCGCCGCAGCGTCACTTCGGGGGCCAGTGTCAGCTGGCCATTGTCGGCAATGCGCACGGTCACGTCGCGTTCGACGTGCGCCGGGCGTGGCACCAGCAGGGAGGAGCCGGCGCGGATCAGCATGCGCGGCGGAATGCGGTTGAGGCTGCGCAGTTCGGCCTCGCTCATGCCGTTGCGTCTGGCGGCATCGGCCACCTTCATGGTGGCGGGGGCGACCCACACCGTCCAGCTGGCCAGCTGGGTGCCGGTGTAGGCCTCCAGATTGCGCTGGAAGATGGCCGCGTTGTCCCACGGCAGCAGGATCTGCGGCGTGCCGGCGGCCAGGATGACCGGCCGTTTGAGCGACGGGTTCAGCGCCTTGAAGTCGTCCAGCGCCACCTCGGCCAGCTTGGCGGCGAGGGCGACGTCGATGTCGCGTGTGATAGCCACCGTGTCGAAGAAGGGGTGGTTCTCGATCAGCGGCAGCTTGGTGTTGAAGCTGGCCGGCCGGGCCACGATGTTCTTCACCGCCTGCAGCTTGGGGACATAAAAACGCGTCTCCATCGGCATGGTGAGGTCGAGGTAACCCGTGCCCAGGCCGGCACGCTGGTTCTTGGCAATCGCGCGCCCGACGCTGCCCTCGCCCCAGTTGTAGGCGGCCAGCGCGAGGTGCCAGTCACCGAACATGCCGTAGAGCTTCTGCAGGTAGTCGAGTGCGGCACGGGTGGAGGCCAGCACGTCGCGCCGGTCGTCTCGGAAGGCGTTCTGCTTGAGCTCGAAGTACTTGCCGGTGGCCGGCATGAATTGCCACATGCCGGCGGCCTTGGCGTGCGAGACCGCCTGCGGGTTGAAGGCGCTCTCGATGAAAGGCAGCAGGGCCAGCTCGGTCGGCATGTTGCGACGCTCCAGTTCCTCGACGATGTGGAACAGGTATTTGCGCGAGCGCTCGGTCATGCGGAAGATGTAGTCGGGCCGGGTGGCGTACCACTGTTCGCGGTCGCGTACCAGGTCGCTTTCCAGGTCGGGCATGGCGTAGCCGCGGCGGATGCGCTCCCACAGGTCGGCCGGTGCCGCCAGGGTCGCGACGGCACCATGCGAGGCCATCTCGCCGGCCTCGATCGGCGACAGCGAGCCGCGGGGCAGTACCGGGGCGCGGCGGCCGCCGGAGACACTGGACACGGTCGGACTGCCGGCTTCGGCGCTGGCCGAGGGCGTATCGGCCGCCATGTTGGCGCAGCCGCCCAGCAGCATCAGGCTGGCCAGGGTGGTGCAGAGGAGCAATTTCATTTGAACTGGTTCTTCCATTCGCGCAGGGCGGCGAAGACCGCGACGTCGTCGCGGGCCGCAGGCTCGAAGCCCTGCACGGCAGCGGTCACGGCGGGCAGCCGCGAACGCAGAAAAGGGTTGATCTCGCGCTCCAGCGCGATCGAGGAGGGCAGGGTCGGCTGCAGGCGCGCGCGTCTGGCTTCGCATTCGCTGCTGTAACGTGCCAGGGCGGCGTTGCCGGGCTCCACCGTACGCGCGAAACGCAGGTTGCCCAGGGTGTATTCGTGCGTGCAGCAGACCCGGGTGGCGCCAGGCAGGGCTGCCAGGCGGTCGAGCGAGGCCAGCAGTTGCGCGGGGGTGCCCTCGAAGATGCGGCCACAGCCGCCGGAGAACAGCGTGTCGCCGCAGAACAGCAGGGGGCTGCCGTCGACGTCGTGCGCATAGAAGGCAATGTGGCCGGCGGTGTGGCCAGGCACATCGATGACCTCGAAGGTGATGCCCAGTGCCTGCACGCGGTCGCCACCGGTCAGCGCCTGTGCGGGCTGCGGGATGTCCTCCGCTGCCGGGCCGAAGACGCGCGCGCCCGTGGCGGCGCGCAGCGCCGACACGCCACCGACATGATCGGCATGGTGGTGGGTGACTAGAATCGCCTGCAGTTGCAAGCGCATGTCTTGCAGCGCCTGCAGCACCGGTTGTGCATCGCCGGGATCGACGATCAGGGCCTGATGCCCGTCATGCAGCATCCAGATGTAGTTGTCGGTGAGGGCAGGAAGTGGAAGCAGGACCATGTGCGATCGAATTATAGGTTTGCAGGACTGGTTTGACACCCCGCCGGGCCGTTATGTGCTCGCCTGGGAGCAGCAGCAGTGCGAACAGGCGGTGGCGGACATCTTCGGCTACCACGCCCTGCAGCTCGGCCTGCCGGCCCTCGATGCGCTCGGCGCCAACCGCATGCCGCATCGCTGGCTGGCCACGCGCGAGCCCATGTCCCCGGACGGCGCAGGGAAAAAGCCGGTGCTGCTGACCGATTTTTCCGCCCTGCCGTTTGGCGCGGCCAGCCTCGACCTGGTGGTCTTGCCCCATGCGCTGGACCAGCACCCCGATCCCCACGCAACGCTGCGCGAAGTGGCGCGTGTGCTGGTGCCGGAGGGGCGGGTGGTGGTCTGCGGCTTCAACCCGGCCAGCCTGTGGGGCCTGCGCCGCTGGCGCGACCAGCTGTGCCGTCGTCTGGGCTGGGGCGAACCCTGTGGGCCTGACGTCGCGCAGATGATCGGCTACCGCCGCCTGCGCGACTGGTTGCACCTGCTGGACTTCGAGGTCGAGGCGGGGCACTTCGGCTGCTACCTGCCGGCGGTGCGCAACGAGCAGTGGCTGCGTCGCCTGGACGGCATGGACCGCCTGGGCGCGCGCTGGTGGCCGATTTTTGGCGCGGTGTATTTCCTGGTGGCGGTCAAGCGCGTGCATGGCGTGCGCCTGCTGGGGGCCAGCTGGAAAACGCGCAACGCGCGCGCTGCCGCCACCGTGCCGATGGC
>CAZJKR010000061.1:7628-7939 GCA_964546615.1 uncultured Curvibacter sp. | reverse complement strand
AACCGCGTTGAAATCTACACCGATGGCGCCTGCAAGGGCAATCCCGGCCCGGGCGGCTGGGGCGTGTTGCTCAAATCCGGCCACACCGAAAAGGAACTGTTCGGTGGTGAGCGCGAGACCACCAACAACCGCATGGAACTGACGGCCGTGATCGTCGCGCTGGAGACGCTCAAGCGGCCCTGCCATGTGATCCTGCATGCCGACAGCCAGTACGTGCTCAAGGGCATGACCGAGTGGCTGGCCGGCTGGAAGGCCAAGGGTTGGAAGACCGCCGCCAAGCAGCCGGTGAAGAACGTCGATCTGTGGGAGCG
>CAZJKR010000061.1:3306-7618 GCA_964546615.1 uncultured Curvibacter sp. | reverse complement strand
AACATCGAGGGCAACACCCTGCTGGCGCCGGAGCGGCTCGATGCGCTGGTGGCGGGGGGCGGCCACCAGATCGACTGGCGCTGGGTCAAGGGCCACAACGGGGATCCCGGCAACGAGCGCGCCGACGCGCTGGCCAATCGCGGTGTCGAGCAGGCCTTGGGACGCTAGGACCTGTTCCGCGCGCCGCGTGCGTGTGGACATCACGCATGCAGCACAGCGGCAGTGCTGCTACATTGACGGACGGTGGCGCATGCGTGTGTGCGCTCGATCAACACAGCTTGTTCATGGCATCCAAATTCGTTTATCCGGTCGTTGCCGCCGTCGGCATCGTGGTTGCATCCGGGGCAGCCTGGTGGTACCAGCACAGAAGTCCTTCGGCCTCGTCTGAGGCCGGCCCGCAGGCCGCGGGCACACCCCGGCCTGCGAAGGGGGCGGCTTCCGAGGGCGGCCCCGGTCCCGGCGCCGGACGGCCGGTTTCGGTCGAGGTGACCCAGGTCGAGGTCATGCCCTTGACCGACGATGCGCAGGCCGTGGGCAGTCTGCGTTCGCGCCAGGGCGTGGTGTTGCGGCCCGAGGTCAGCGGCCGTGTGACGCAACTCAATTTCCGGGACGGTGAACGGGTGCGCCGTGGCCAGGTGCTGGTGCAGCTCGACGATCAGTTGCCCCAGGCCCAGGTCAAGCAGAGCCAGGCCGAGCTGTCGATCGCGCAGGCCAACCACAAGCGCAACCAGGAGCTGCTGGCGCAGAACTTCATCAGCCAGCGGACGGTGGAGGAAAGTGCGGCCAATCTGGAGGTGGCGCAGGCCAAGCTGGCTCTGGCCCAGGCGACCGCGGCCCGTCTGCGGCTGGTGGCGCCGTTCGACGGCATTGCCGGCATCCGCGCCGTCAACGTCGGGGACTATGTCAAGGACGGTGCCGACATCGTCAACCTGGAAGACATCGACACCCTGTATGTGGACTATCGCCTGCCCGAGCGCTACCAGACGCGTGTGGCGCCGGGCCAGAAGGTCGTGGTGGCGCTCGATGCCTTGCCGGGGCGCAGCTTCGAGGCCGTGGTCCGGGCGGTCGACCCGCTGATCGATGCCAATGGCCGTTCCATCGGCGTGCGTGCCACCCTCGACAACCGGCAGCTGCAACTGCGCCCGGGCATGTTTGCCCGCGTCACCACGGTGTTCGGTGTGCGTGAGCGGGCCCTGGTCATTCCGGAGGAGGCCATCGTGCCGCAGGGTGGCCGGCAGTTCGTCATCAAGCTGGTGGAGGATGCAGACAAGGGGGGCCGTGTTTCAAGACGGGTCGAGGTCGAGGTCGGCATCCGCCGCCCCGGCCGGGTCGAGATCGTGCGGGGCCTGAGTGAGGGCGATGCCGTGGTCACCGCCGGCCAGCAGCGTCTGCAGCGCGACGGCACCCCGGTCAATGTGATTGACGCGGGACGCGGTCCGGCCAAACCCTGAGTCTCCAGCGGAGCTGTCCATGCAACTGCCTGAAATCGCGATTCGCCGGCCGGTGTTCGCCACCGTGCTGTCCCTGCTGGTGGTGCTGATCGGCGCGGTCAGCTTCACCAAGCTGCCGGTGCGCGAGTACCCCAAGATCGACGAGCCGGTGGTGACGGTCAACGTGCGCTACGCTGGCGCCTCGGCCGAGGTGGTGGAGTCGCAGGTGGCCAAGCCGCTGGAGGACTCCATCGCCGGCATTGACGCGGTGGACGTCATCACATCCATTTCCCGCGCCGAGCAGGCGCAGATCACCGTGCGCTTCCGGCTGGAGAAGGACGCCGATGCCGCCGCCGCCGAGGTGCGCGACCGCACGGCCCGTGTGCGCAACAAGCTGCCGCAGGCGATCGACGAGCCGGTGATCGCCAAGGTCGAGGCCGATGCCTTTCCGGTGATCTGGCTGGCGTTTTCCAGCGACACCCACACGCCGCTGCAGATCAACGAGCTGGTCAACCGCGTGGCCAAGCCGCGCCTGCAGACCGTCACCGGCGCAGCCGACGTGCGCATCTTCGGCGAACGCAAGTTCGCCATGCGCGTCTGGCTCGATCCCGACCGGCTGGCGGCCTACAAGCTGACCACGCAGGACGCCGAGGACGCGATCCGCCGCAGCAACCTGGAGGTGCCGGCCGGCCGCATCGAAAGCCGCCAGCGCGAGTTCTCCGTCACCTCCAACACCGACCTGGTCAAGCCTGCGCAGTTCGGGGAGATCGTGCTCAAGACCGTCAACGGCTTCCCGGTCAAGCTGCGCGATGTGGCGCGCATCGAGGAAGGTGCGGCCGAGGAGCGCACTTCGGTGCGCCTGAACGGCCGCCCGGCCATCTCCGCCGGGGTGATCCGGCAGGCCACGGCCAATCCGCTGGACCTGAGCCGCGGTGTGCGTGAAATGCTGCCCAAGCTCAAGGCGGACCTGCCGCCGGGCATCAGCATCGATGTGGCCAACGACAACTCGGTCTTCATCGACCGTTCGGTGAAGAACGTCTACACCACCATTGCCGAGGCCGTGGTGCTGGTGGCCCTGGTCATCTTCGTCTTCCTGCGCACGGTGCGGGCCTCCATCATTCCGATCGTCACCATTCCGGTCAGCCTGATCGGCACCTTCGCCCTGATGGCGCTGGCCGGCTTCACCGTCAACACCCTGACGCTGCTGGCGCTGGTGCTGGCCATCGGTCTGGTGGTGGACGACGCCATTGTGGTGCTGGAGAACATCTACCGCCATATCGAGGAAGGGCTGGATCCGTTCAGTGCGGCCATCAAGGGCGCCCGGGAAGTGGGTTTTGCCGTGGTGGCCATGACGCTGACGCTGGCGGCGGTCTATGCGCCGCTGGCCTTCACGCCCGGGCGCACCGGCCGGCTGTTCATCGAGTTCGCGCTGGCGCTGGCCGGGGCCGTGATCGTCTCGGGGTTTGTGGCGCTGACCCTCTCGCCCATGATGTGTTCCAAGCTGCTGCGCCACAACGCCAAGCCCTGGTTCTTCGACCGCTGGATGGAAAAAGGCCTGACGTCGCTGACCGGCGGCTACGAACGCCTGCTGCGCCGGGTGCTGCGCATGCGCTGGCTGGTGCTGCTGGTGATGGCCGGCGTGGGCCTGTCGATCTGGCTCATCCTGCCCGGCATGAAGCGCGAGCTGGCGCCGCTGGAAGACCGCGGCGTCATCCTGAACATCATCAACGCGCCTGACGGGGCCACCATGGAATACACCGACCGCTATGCCAGCGCCATCGAGCGCATCGGGGGCGAGTACAAGGAGTTCGACCGCATCTTCGTCGTCACCGGCAACCCGACGGTCAGCCAGTCCAATGTCTTCCTGCGCGCCGTCGACTGGGATGAGCGCCAGCGCACCACACTGCAGATGGCGCGCGAGATGCAGCCGCGCATCAACGCGCTGCCTGGTGTGTCGGCGTTTCCCATCACGCCGCCTTCGCTCGGCCAGGGTTTCCGCGAGCGACCGGTCAACTTCGTCATCCTGACCTCCGACAGCTATGAAAACCTGAACCAGGTGGCGCGCCAGTTCCTGGAGGAGATCGGCAAGAACCCCGGCTTCCTGACGCCCGACGTCGACCTGCGCCTGAACAAGCCCGAGCTGAAGATCGACGTCAACCACGAGAAGGCGGCCGACCTGGGGGTGAGCGTGGACGTCGTGGCGCGGGCCATCGAGACCATGCTGGGCGGGCGCATCGTGACACGCTACAAGCGCGAAAGCGACCAGTACGATGTGATCGTGCAGACGCAGTCGCTCGGGCGCGACACGCCGGACGACATCGAGCGCATCTTCGTGCGTGGCCGCAACGACACCATGATTCCGCTGGCTTCGCTGGTGACGGTGCGCGAGGCGGTGGCGCCGCGCGAGCTGAACCACTTCAGCCAGCGCCGCGCCGTCACCATCACCGCCAACCTGGCGCCCGACTACTCGCTGGGCCAGGCACTCGATTTCCTCGATGGCGTCAGCGCCCGTGTGCTCAAGCCCGGCTACACCACCGACCTCAACGGCACGTCGCGCGAGTTCCGCAGCTCGCAGGGGTCGCTCACCATCGTCTTCGTGCTGGCCCTGCTGTTCATCTTCCTGGTGCTGGCGGCGCAGTTCGAGAGCTTCATCGATCCGCTGGTCATCATGCTGTCGGTGCCGTTGTCCATGATCGGTGCGCTGCTGGCGCTGAAACTGAGCAACGGATCGTTGAACGTCTATTCGCAGATCGGCCTCATCACGCTGGTGGGCCTGATCACCAAGCACGGCATCCTGATCGTCGAGTTCGCCAACCAGATGCGCGAGCAGGGCATGGGGATGATGGAGGCGGTGGTCAAGGCCGCCAGCCAGCGGCTGCGCC
>CAZJKR010000061.1:2800-3296 GCA_964546615.1 uncultured Curvibacter sp. | reverse complement strand
TGCTGGGGGCGGTGCCGCTGGCCCTGTCCACCGGGGCGGGGGCCGAGAGTCGCATCCAGATCGGCTGGGTCATCGTGGGTGGCATGACGCTGGGAACGGTGCTGACCATTTTCGTGGTGCCGACCATGTACACCTTGCTGGCACGCAAGCATGCGCCGGGCGCCAACAAGCAGGCGGTGGCGGTGGAATCGGCGGCTCACGAGGAACTGGTGGCCAAGTAAGGTGTTACTTGCGCATGACTACACATGATGAGGCCACAGAGTCAGGCCTGAGCAGCGCAGAGGCAGCCCGGCGATTGGCAGAAGACGGGCCGAATGGCCTGCCTGGCGGCGGGACCCGCACCTGGCGCCACATCGTGCTGGAGACCGTGCGCGAGCCCATGTTCGCGCTGCTGCTGGCGGCAGCCTGTCTGTACCTGCTCCTGGGGGACTTGCAGGAAAGCCTGAGTCTGATGGTGATGGTGCTGGTGGTGCTGGGCCTTACGTTGTACCAGGAA
>CAZJKR010000061.1:0-2790 GCA_964546615.1 uncultured Curvibacter sp. | reverse complement strand
GGGCCCTGGAGGCCTTGCGGGATCTTTCCAGTCCGCGTGTCCGCGTCATCCGCGACGGACGCCAGCAGCAGATTGCTGGTATCGAGCTGGTGTGCGGCGATGTCATGCTGCTGGCCGAGGGTGACCGCGTCGCCGCGGATGCCGAGTTGTTGTCGGGCGGTGATCTGCAGGTGGACGAATCGCTGCTCACCGGCGAGTCGGTGCCGGTGCGCAAGCAGGTCATGGCAAACGCATCGGTCACAGCGCCCGGCGCAGAGGCGTCGGCAGCGCTTTATGCTGGCACCCTGGTGGTACAGGGACAGGGCATGGCGCGTGTGACGGCAACGGGCGTGCGCAGCCAGATGGGACGGATCGGCACGGCGTTACAGACCGTGCAGGCCGAGGAATCACCGCTACGCCGGCAGACCAACCGGCTGGTGCGCCGGCTGGCCTGGATCGCTCTTGCCTTGAGTCTGCTGCTGGTGCTGATCCAGGGGCTCATGCGTGATGATTGGCTGCAGGCCCTGTTGGCCGGGATTGCCCTGGCCATCGCCATGTTGCCGCAGGAGTTCACCGTGGTGCTGACCGTGCTGCCGGCGCTGGGTGCCTGGCGCCTGTCACGCGAGCAGGTTCTGACGCGCCGCATTGCGGCCATCGAGACGCTGGGCGCGACGTCGGTGCTGTGCGTGGACAAGACCGGTACCCTGACCGTCAACCGCATGCGCGTGGCGCATCTTTATGCCAACGGACGTGATGTGGCCCTGGACGAGGAGCAGGGTGTCGATCTGGCCGAGAACTTTCATGCCGTGGTCGAGTTCGCCATTCTGGCCAGCCAGACCGACCCCGTGGATCCGATGGAGCAGGCGTTTCACCGACTGGGTGAGCAGTTTTTGGCGCAGACCGAGCATCTGCATCGTGATTGGACGCTGGCGCAAGAGTATGGCCTGACGCCCGAACTGCGTGCCATGGCACGGGTCTGGAAGGCGGTGGAGGGCGAGGCCCATGTGGTGGCCGCCAAGGGGGCGTCCGAAGCGATTGTGGATCTGTGCCACCTGGATGCCGCGCGTCAGAAGGTAATCGCCGCAGCAACCGATGCCATGGCAGCACGCGGTCTGCGTGTGCTGGCGGTGGCGCGCGCGCGCTTTACCGGGCCGCCTTGGCCGGCGCAGGAGCACGATTTCGACTTCGAGTTCGTCGGCCTGCTCGGTCTGGCCGATCCCTTGCGCGAGGAAATCCCGCAGGCCATGCACGAGTGCCACGCCGCCGGCATCCGGGTCGTGATGATCACCGGTGACTATCCCGTCACGGCGCAGGCCATCGCCCGTCGGGCCGGTCTGCCGTCCGAGGTTGTGCTGGGTGGCGATGAGCTGGCGCAGCTGGATGACGCCGAGCTGCAGCAGCGTCTGCGCACGGTGAGCATCTGCGCGCGCATTGCGCCGGCACAGAAGCTGCGCATCGTGCAGGCCCTGCAGGCTGATGGCGCGGTGGTGGCCATGACCGGTGACGGCGTCAACGACGCGCCGGCGCTCAAGGCCGCCCACGTCGGCGTGGCCATGGGCGGGCGCGGCACCGACGTGGCGCGCGAGGCGGCAGCCATCGTGCTGCTGGACGACAACTTTGCCTCCATCGTGCGCGCCGTGCGGCTGGGGCGGCGCATCTTCGACAACCTGCGCAAGTCCATGTCCTACATCCTGGCGGTGCATGTGCCGATTGCCGGCATGGCCCTGCTGCCGCTGTTGTTGGGTTGGCCGATCGTGCTGTACCCCATGCACATCGCCCTGCTGGAGCTGGCCATTGATCCGGCCTGTTCCATGGTGTTCGAAAACGAGCCGGCCGACAGTGGCGTCATGCAGCGTCCGCCGCGCGACCCGCAGGCACCGCTGTTCGCCGGCCGCACCCTGCTGCTGGCGCTGCTGCAGGGCCTGGGCGTGCTGGCGGTGGTGATGGGGGCGCAGATCTGGGGTGCCGGGCATCTGGGCGAGGCCCAGGCGCGGGCGCTTTCCTTCACCACCCTGGTGCTGGGCAATCTGGCGCTGATCTTCTCCAACCGTGCCGGGCCCAGCGGTCTATGGGCTTCGCTCAAGGTGCCCAATCGCACCCTGTGGTGGGTCTGCGGTCTGACGCTGGGCCTGCTGGCGCTGGCGCTCTACTTGCCACCGCTGGCGCAGGTGCTGCACATGGCAGCGTTGCCCGTCGGGTTGCTGGCCTTGGCGCTGGGGGCTGCCGGTGCGAGCCTGGTGTGGTTTGAGCTGCTGAAATGGGGTTCGCGCCGGATCTGAGGCTCAGATCACGCCATCGAACATCATCACGTCCACTTCATCGCCGGCGGCCACGTTGCCCTGGCCGTGGTGCAGCACGATCAGGCCGTTGGCCTGCACCATGGAGCTGAGCACGCCCGAGCCCTGGTTGCCGGTGGTGCGCACCTGCAGCGTGCCGTCGGACGCGGCGCTGACGATGCCGCGCTGGTATTCGGTGCGGCCGGGTTTCTTGCGGATTGCTTCCTGGCTGCGGGCACGCAGCATCGGTGTGGCCGCCTGCTGGCTACCCATCATGCGCAGCAGTGCCGGCCGCACGAAGGCCAGGAAGGTCACCATCACGGCGACCGGGTTGCCGGGCAGGCCGAAGAGGATCGAAGAACGTTGATCCGACAGGATGCGACCGACCGCCATCGGCCGGCCCGGGCGCATGGCGATGCGCCAGAAAGCGACGTCACCGAGCTGTTTCATCATGGTCTTGGTGAAGTCGGCCTCGCCCACGCTGCAGGACCCGCAGGGTTACCAGCTGCCGGCCTATGCCACCGACACGCTGGCG
>CAZJKR010000060.1:13562-15121 GCA_964546615.1 uncultured Curvibacter sp. | reverse complement strand
GCCGCAAGCCGCTGCCGCCCTGGCCCAACTGCCACCGCTGCACGGCATGCGCGGCGTGCTGACGCGCGGCCTGCGCCAGCCCGGGGATGAAGCAGCCCTGCCGCCTTGGCCGGTCAATGGTCTGGGCAGCCTGATCCCGGCCGTGCCCACCGAGGACGGCCTGGCCTGGTACGCCGGTGCCACCTACGAAAACGCCGACGAGTCACCGAGGCCACGTCCTGGGTCACCAGGGGGGCGCACCCCCGAAGGCTCAACAGGGCCGACTGCACCAGGGCAAACCGGGCCTCCTCCTCCAGGGGCAGAGGCACCCCGCGGCCGAGCACCACCGCGTGAACCTGGACAAGCTGCGCACCCTGCTGCCGGCCGCCGCGGATGTGTTGGCACCGGCCTTTGCGCCCGACCAGGCCCAGGGCTGGGGCAACACACGCTGCGTCAGCGCCGACCGGTTGCCGTTGGTGGGGCCGCTGGAAGACGGGCCGCAACCGACGTTGTGGCTGAGCGCCGCACTGGGTTCGCGTGGTTTAAGCTTTGCCATGCTGTGCGCCGAGCTGCTGGCCGCACGCCTGGGCGCCGAGCCCTGGCCGCTGGAGGCAAGCCTGGCGCGTTTTCTCCATGCCAGGCGCCGCCGGGATGCATGAGAAAAACAGCACCTAACCCTTGCTGGTACTTCGCTGACAGCTATACTTTTTGAAGCACAAGAACGCCCTTTGATCGCCAGACCCATGAGCGAGCTGCGCCACAAGATCATTCTCGACTGCGACCCCGGCATTGACGACGCCATGGCGCTGTACCTGGCGCTGGCGCATCCGGCCATCGAACTGCTGGGCGTCACCACCACCTTCGGCAACGTGGCCGCGCCGCAGGCGCTGCGCAACGCGCTCTACCTGTGCCACCTGGCCGGCCGCACCGTACCGGTGGCCGAAGGCGTCTACACGCCCGCGCGCAAGGCGGCGGTGCAGCCGGACACCGAACTGCATGGCCGCGATGGCCTGGGTGACCTGCCCGAGCGCCAGCGTGACGGCCGCGGCCCCGATGAGCGCTCGGCGGCGCGCCTGATCGTCGACCTGGCCCACGCGCACGCCGGTGAACTCACCCTGCTCAGCACCGGCCCGCTGGGCAACCTGAGCCAGGCCCTGCGATTGGAGCCGGGGCTGCCGCAGTTGCTCAAGCAGGTCATCGTGGTGGGCGGCGCCATCACCGCGCCCGGTACGGTGTCGCCGGTGGCCGAGGCCAACATCTGGCACGACCCGCACGCAGCCGACCAGATCTGCACCGCCGGCTTCCCTCTTACCCTGCTGCCGCTGGACGTGACGCAGCAGCTGGCCCTGCCGCTGGCACTGCTGGAGCGCGTGGCGGCCCAGCACCGGCACCCGGCTACCGACACACTGTTGCACGCGGCGCGCTTCAGCGCTGCGGCCTGGGCGGCGCTGGAGCCTACGCTGGCAGCGCAGCACGCCTGCCCCGGCGGCGACCTGTTGGGGCTGGTGTACCTGCTGCAGCCCTCACTTTTCACCGCCCAGGCCGGCCGCGTGCGCGTGGCCACGGACGGCCTGGCTCAG
>CAZJKR010000060.1:8123-13552 GCA_964546615.1 uncultured Curvibacter sp. | reverse complement strand
AGGGCCAGACCCTCATGGACCGGCGCGAGTACCTGTCCTACCCCCAGCCGGGTTGGGAGACGCAGATACCGCGCGTCGACGTGGCACTGCAGGTGGATGCCGGCGCCGCGCTGGCGCTGATCGAACAGGCCTGGCTGCGCGACTGGCTCACAGCCTGAGATCGCCTTAGATGTTTCCGACATATGGGAACAACAAAAATGTAGTTTGATATCTAAGGGGTGACGCCTACAGTCCATGCCCATGCATGACGTGGCGTTCATCTTTGCGGGCTTCTTTGTCGGGCTGGTCGTCGGCCTGACCGGCGTCGGCGGCGGCTCGCTCATGACGCCCATCCTGATCTTCTTCTTCGGCGTCAAACCCTACCTGGCGGTTGGCACCGATCTGCTGTTTGCCGCCTTCACCAAGCTGGGCGGCACGGTACGGCTGGCGCGCGCGCGCCTGATCGACTGGCACATCGTGCTGGGGCTCTCCGCTGGCAGCCTGCCAGCCGCGCTCATCACCCTGTTCGTCCTGCATCGCCTCGGCCCGGCCAGCCCGCTGGTGCAGAGCCTGATGACCACCACCCTGGGTGCAGCGCTGCTGCTGACGGCGGCCGCCACGCTGTACAAGGCGGTGCGCGGCAAGGCCCTGCCGGCCACGCTGGCCCCGGGCCAGGAAGGGCGCGCCGCCACGCCGCGCCACTGGAGCCTGCCGCTGCTGCTGGGCGCCGTTGTGGGCACGCTGGTGACGCTGACCTCGGTAGGCGCCGGCGCCATTGGCGTGAGCGTGCTGCTCATCATCTACCCGCTGCTGCCGCTGCCGCGCATCGTGGCGGCCGACATCGCCTACGCCGTGCCGCTGACGCTGGTGGCCGGGCTTGGCCACGCCTCGCTCGGCTCGGTGGACTGGCGCCTGCTGAGCCTGCTGCTGGCCGGCTCGCTGCCCGGCATCTGGCTCGGCACGCACCTGATGCACCGCATCAACGAGCGCGTCATCCGCTCTGCCCTGTCCGTCTTGCTGGCCTGGGCCGGCATCAAGCTGATTGCGATATGAAGAAACACCCCCAGGCTGCGCGCACTGCGTGTCGCTTCGCCCCCCCCCTCAAGGGGGAAACGCCAGTGGCCCGGCGAAGCCGGTTCCACGACGTTCCCCGTAAAGACACGCGTACTTCCAAGTAAGTTTTCTCGTCATGTACCAATACACCGAATTCGACCGCCAGTTCGTGCGCACGCGCGCCGCGCAGTACCGTGACCAGTTGGAGCGCTTCCTCAGCGGCCAGCTCGATGCCGAGGCGTTCAAGCCACTGCGGCTGCAAAACGGCTGGTACGTCCAGCGCCATGCGCCCATGCTGCGCGTGGCCGTGCCCTACGGCGAGCTGTCGGCCGCGCAGGTGCGCGTGCTGGCCCGCATTGCACGCGAGTACGACCAGCCCTCGCACGAGGTCTTTCAGGGCGCGGTGGCGGCACAGAACCGCCTGGGGCCGATCCAGCTGCGCGACGGCCGCGCCATCGGCAGCCGCCTGCCCACCGGCTACGCGCACTTCACCACGCGCCAGAACGTGCAGTACAACTGGATTCCGCTGGACAAGAGCGCCGACGTCATGGAGCTGCTGGCCAGCGTGGGCATGCATGGCATCCAGACCAGCGGCAACTGCATCCGCAACATCACCAGCGACGAGCTGGCCGGCATTGCCGTGGACGAAGTGGCCGATCCGCGCCCCTTTGCCGAGATCCTGCGCCAGTGGAGCACGCTGCACCCGGAGTTCGCCTTCCTGCCGCGCAAGTTCAAGGTCGCCATCACGGGCGCGCGTGAAGACCGCGCCGCCATCGGCTGGCACGACGTCGGCCTGCAGCTGGTGCGCAACGAGGGTGGCCGGTACGCCAACGGCACGGAGGGCGCCTTGGGCTTCAAGGTGCTGGTGGGTGGCGGCATGGGCCGCACGCCGGTGATCGGCACCACCATCCGCGAGTTCCTGCCGTGCGACCAGATTCTCAACTACCTGGAAGCCGTGGTGCGGGTCTACAACCGCTGGGGCCGGCGCGACAACGCCTACAAGGCGCGCATCAAGATCCTGGTGAAGGCTGAAGGCCAGCGCTTCATCGACGAAGTGGAAGAGGAATACCGCCAGATCATCGAGGTGGATGGCGCACCCCACACCCTCACCGCCGCCGAGTTCGAACGCGTCAGCGCCTCCTTCGTGCCGCCGGCACTGAACTGCGACCGCAAGACGGCTGAGACCAAGATCGCGCAGATCCTGCGCGCCGCCGCCGAGGATGACATCGAATTCGGCCGCTGGCTGCAACGCAACGTGGCGCCGCACAAGAACCCGGACCTGCGTGCCGTCACCCTGTCCTTCAAGCGCCTGGGCCAGGCACCGGGCGACGCGACAGCCGATCAGCTCGATGCCGTGGCCGAACTGGCCGAGCGCTTCAGTGCCGGCGAGGTGCGCGTGACGCACAGCCAGAACCTGGTGCTGCCCTGGGTGCGCTGCGACCAGCTGCCCGAGCTCTGGCGCGAGGCGCGCCGCCTCGGCTTGGCCAAACCCAACATCGGCCTGCTGACCGACATGATCGCCTGCCCCGGCGGCGATTTCTGCGACCTGGCCAACGCGCGCTCGATCACGGTGGCCGAGGCCATCACCGAGCGCTACCAGGACCTGGACGAGCTGCACGACCTGGGTGAAATCGACCTGCACATCAGCGGCTGCATCAACTCCTGCGGCCACCACCACAGCGGCCACATCGGCATCCTGGGCGTCGACAAGGACGGACGGGAGTGGTACCAGGTCACGCTCGGCGGCTCCGACGGCACGGCGCTGTCCGGCCCGGCCGGCCCTGGCAAGGTGGTCGGCCCCTCGTTCTCCAGCACGGAAGTGCCGGAGGCGGTGGAAGCCATCCTGGACACCTACCGCGCACTACGTGCCGACAACGAGCGCTTCATCGAAACGCTGCGTCGCGTCGGTGCCGAGCCCTTCAAGCAGGCGGCCCATCAGGTGCGGCACGAGCTGGAGCGCCGCGCCGAAGCGGTGGCCGAGCATGCCCACCAGGCCTGAGAGGACATGACTACTATGAAATTGATAGCTGCCAACGCCGCATCGACGGCGCCCCAAGACCAAAATGTGCTGGAACTGGCGAACGACGTCGACCCGCGCCAGCTCTCGCTGGCCGGCATCGAGCGCATCGAGCTGCAGTTCCCCAAATTCACCGACGGCCGCGCCCTCAGCCAGGCCTTCCTGCTGCGCCGTCGCCTGGGCTTCAATGGCGACATTCGCGCCACCGGCGACGTGCTGGTGGACCAGCTGCCGCAGATGGCCCGCAGCGGCTTCAGCTCGGCCGTGCTGCGCGCCGACCAGGACCTCGCCGTGGCCGAACGCCAGCTGACGCGTTACCCGGCCTACTACCAGGGCGACGCGGTGCAGGTGAAACCCCATTTCCAGAAGGCGGCCTGAGATGAACGCCCACAGCTCCATCAGCGCCCTCGATCTCGCGCAGATCAACGCCCAGCATGGCCGTGACGCCACCGCCCTGGTGAAATGGGCGTTCGGCCTGGGCCAGAAGGCCATCGTCACCACCAATTTCCGCCCCTTCGAGGCCGTGATCCTGCATCTGGTCACGCGCGCGCAGCCCGATGTGCCGGTGGTCTGGATGGACAACGGCTACAACACCGAAGCCACCTACCGCTACGCCGACGAAGTGACTCGTCAGCTCGATCTGAACCTGCAGATCTACTTGCCGCGCCGCTCACGCGCGCACCGCGAGGCGGTGGACGGCCCGGTGCCCGCGCTCGACGATCCGCGCCACGCCGCCTTTACCGAAGAGGTGAAGCTGGAGCCCTTCGCCCGCGCGCTGCGCGAGACGGCACCCAAGGTCTGGTTCACGGCGCTGCGTGCCACCGACAGCGCGGTGCGCGCCCAGATGGACCCGGTGAGCATCAACCCTGACGGCCTGATCAAGGTCGCGCCGCTGCTGCACTGGTCGTCCAAGGACCTGTACCAGTACTGCGAACTCCACGGCCTGCCCAACAACTTCGACTACGTGGACCCGACCAAGGGCGAAGAGCAACGCGAGTGCGGCTTGCATCTGGCCCACTGAAGAACTGAAGAAGACCCGCCATGAACGCCCGCACACAACACGAACTACTGGACACGCCTGTGCACCACCTGAGCAATGCGCACCTGGATGCGCTGGAAGAGGAAACCATCTTCATCCTGCGCGAGGTTGCCGCCGCCTTCGAGCGCCCGGCACTGCTGTTCTCCGGCGGCAAGGACTCGCTGGTGCTGCTCAAGTGCGCGGAAAAGGCCTTCGTGGGCAAGGATGGCCCCTCCGGTGGCGGTCGCATCCCCTACCCGCTGCTGATGATCGACACCGGCCACAACTTTCCCGAGGTGACCGATTTCCGCGACCAGCGCGCCGCTGAATTGCAGGCCGAGCTGATCGTGCGCAGCGTGGAAGACTCGATGGCCCGCGGCACCGTGCGCCTGAGCCACCCGGGCGAGAGCCGCAACGCGCACCAGTCGGTCACGCTGCTCGAAGCCATCGAGGAGTTCCGCTTCGACGCCCTGATCGGCGGCGCGCGGCGTGACGAGGAAAAGGCGCGCGCCAAGGAGCGCATCTTCAGCCACCGCGACAGCTTTGGTCAGTGGAACCCCAAGGCGCAGCGCCCCGAACTGTGGACGCTGTTCAATACCCGTCTGGCACCGGGCGAGCATTTCCGTGTCTTTCCGATCTCCAACTGGACCGAGCTGGACGTGTGGCAGTACATCGAGCGCGAGCAGATTGCCCTGCCCTCGCTCTACTACAGCCACCCGCGCCAGGTGGTGGAGCGCCGCGGCCTGCTGGTGCCGGTGACCGAGCTCACGCCGCCGCGCGACGGCGAAGAGGTGGTGCTGCGCGACGTGCGCTTCCGCACCGTGGGCGACATCACCTGCACCTGCCCGGTACCGAGCACGGCGGCCACCGCCGGCGACATCGTGATCGAGACCCTGGCGGCCGAGGTCAGCGAACGCGGCGCCACGCGCATGGACGACAAGACCTCGGACGCGTCGATGGAAAAAAGAAAGAAAGATGGGTATTTCTGATGAGTAATGAAATTGCAGTAAGCGGCGTAGCGAGCGGTCGTCAGCGAGGGGCGGCCGGAGCGCAGGAACCGGAACGTACTTTCAATGTACGTGAGGATTCCGAGCACCGCCCAACCCTCGATCACGACCGCGCAGTAGCCGCCCTCAGATTCATCACCTGCGGCTCGGTCGATGATGGCAAGAGCACCTTGATCGGGCGGCTGCTGGTGGACACGCGCGCGGTGCTGCAGGACCACCTGGCTGGCGTGCAGCGCCAGGGTGAGACCGATCTGGCGCTGCTGACCGACGGCCTGTCGGCCGAGCGCGAGCAGGGCATCACCATCGATGTGGCCTACCGCTACTTCAGCACCGAGAACCGCAAGTTCATCATCGG
>CAZJKR010000060.1:4586-8113 GCA_964546615.1 uncultured Curvibacter sp. | reverse complement strand
CACGCGCAACATGGTCACGGCCGCATCGAGTGCCGACGCCGCCGTGGTGCTGGTCGACGCCACCAAGCTCGACTGGGCCCAGAAGCCGGACGCACTGCTGCCGCCCGCAGACCGTGGTCACGGTCTGCTACCGCAAACCCGCCGTCACTCGCTGCTGCTCAAGCTGCTGCGCGTGCCGTCCATCGTGTTTGCCGTCAACAAGCTCGACGCCGTGGCCGATGCCACGCTGGCCTTCGGCCACATCCGCGCCGCGCTGCAGGCCTTCGCGGCCAGCGCCGGCCTGGAGGTGACGGCCATCGTGCCGGTTTCGGCCCTCAAGGGCTGGAACGTGGTCGATGCCCCGGCCGAGGCCGGCTGGTGCGGCTACGGCGGCCCGACGCTGCTGGAGATCCTGGAACACCTGCCGGTGACCCAGGCCGACACGTCATTGCCGCTGGCCTTTCCGGTGCAATGGGTCGAGAAGTTCTCCGCCTCCAGCGACACCAGCCAGGGCCGGCGCGTGTTCTGGGGCCGAGTCACCGCCGGGGGCGTGCAGCCGGGCGACACGGTGCAGGTCTTCCCCAGCGGCCAGCGCGCGGTGGTGGCGCAGGTGCTGAACCATGTGCGACAGCCGCAGGCGGTCGCCGCCGGGCACAGCGCCGGCATCGTGCTGGACCGCGAAGTGGATGTGTCACGTGGTGACTGGCTGCTGGCCGAGGCCGGCGCGGCAGCGCCGCAACGCGAACTGCGCACCACGGTGGCCTGGCTGGACGACGAGCCGCTGGTGGCCGGCCGCGTCTATTGGGCACTGCATGGCCACCGCTGGGTCAAGGCGAAGGTCAAACGCATTGCGCACAAGCTCAACATCCACACCCTGGCCGAAGAAGAGGCCAGCCAGCTGGAGCCCAATGCCATCGGCCATGTGGATCTGGCGCTGCAGGAGCCGGTGCCCGCCCTGCCCTTTGCCCGCGCGCGTGGCCAGGGCGCGCTGATCCTGGTGGATACGGCCAGCCACCGGACTGCCGGTGCGGCCCTGGTGGATTGACCTATCTCAACAACCCTCACCCTGACAAGGACGAGAATTTCAGTCAAATGCAAAACCCAATAAAATCAAGGGCTTCCACCAATTTCCTGAAAAATTACAAATGACCCACGTCGTCACCGAATCCTGCATCCGCTGCAAGTACACCGATTGCGTTGATGTCTGCCCCGTTGATTGCTTCCGCGAAGGCCCGAACTTCCTGACCATCGATCCGGACGAGTGCATCGATTGCGCCGTCTGCATCCCGGAGTGCCCGGTCAACGCCATCTACGCCGAGGAAGACGTGCCGTCGGATCAGCAGCACATGACCAAGCTCAACGCCGAACTGGCCAAGCTGCCGACCTGGAAGAGCATCACCAAACGCAAAGCCGCCCTGCCCGACGCGGACGAGTGGAAAGACAAGACCGGCAAGCTCAAGGAGCTGCTGCGATAAAGCCCTATGGAACCCAAACTCAGTCAAGAAGTGATTCAAACCGCCAAAGCCCATGAGGGCCCGATCGAGACCGATGCCGTCATCATCGGCGCCGGCCCGGTGGGCCTGTTCCAGGTCTTCGAACTCGGCCTGCTCGAGATCAAGGCCCATGTGATCGACTCGCTCGCCTACCCGGGCGGCCAGCCCATGGAGCTGTACCCCGACAAGCCGATCTACGACATCCCAGCCGTGCCGGTGTGCACCGGCAAGGAACTCACCGACGCGCTGCTCAAGCAGATCGAACCCTTTGGCGCCACCTTCCACCTGGGTCAGACCGTGACCACGGTGCAGAAGCAGGACGACGGCCGTTTCTTCGTTGAGACCTCCAAGGGCACCCAGTTCCTGACCAAGACCATCTTCATCGCGGCCGGTGTGGGCGCTTTCGAGCCGCGCACGCTGAAGGTGGATGGCATCGAGAAATTCGAAGGCTCGCAGCTGTTTTACCGCGTCAAGAACCCCGCCGACTTTGCCGGCAAGAACCTGCTCATCGTCGGCGGCGGCGACTCCGCGCTGGACTGGACGCTGAACTTCACCGCCGAAGGCCCGAACAAGGCTGAGAGCGTGATCCTGGTGCACCGCCGCGACGGCTTCAAGGCCGCCCCGGCCAGCGTGGCCAAGATGCGCGAGTTGTGCGACGCCTTTGAGATGCAGTTCATGGTCGGCCAGATCACCGGCTTTGACGAGCAGGACGGCAAGATGACTGCCGTGAAGGTCACCGGCGGTGACGGCGTCACCCGCGTGGTGCCCATGGACGTGCTGCTGGTGTTCTTCGGCCTGTCCCCGAAGCTCGGTCCGATTGCCGACTGGGGCCTGGCGATCGAGCGCAAGCAGCTCGTGGTGGACACCGAGAAGTTCTCCACCAGCGTGCCGGGCATCTTTGCCGTGGGCGACATCAACACCTACCCGGGCAAGAAGAAGCTCATCCTCTCGGGCTTCCATGAGTGCGCACTGGCCGCCTTCGGCGCCATGCCCTTCATCTTCCCCGAGAAGAAAGTCTTCCTGCAGTACACCACCACCAGCCCGAAGCTGCACAAGGTGCTGGGCGTCGAAACGCCGGTGTTCGACTGACCCCGGTCAAGATTTCTTCAGAAGGATCAAGCCCGCCCCTCGGCGGGCTTTTTCTTGCGCCTACAATCCGGCTGTGCCCATTCGGGCACGTTCGCTAGGGGTGTTGCGGCCTGCGTCAAGCAGGCTGCGACTGAGACAGTCCCTTTGAACCTGACTGAGGTAATCCTCGCGCAGGGAAGCAGGCCCAGCTGCCATGCCACCAATCCGGGCGGCACACGCAGCCGGCCATTCGCCCCCTGCCATATTGCTTGGAGCAAGCTATGGCTGATTCTTTGACACTTCATAACCCGGCCCTGCGCCCGGTCCCGGCGCACGAACGCGTTTTTGGCTGGCCACAGCATGCCGCCCTCTGGTTCAGCCTCGGTGTCGGCCTGCTGGTGATGCAGGTCGGCGCCTACCTGGTGCCGGCCGTGGGCCCGCGCGATGCGGCGCTGGCCATCGTGCTGGGCTCGCTCATCGGCGCCGGACTGCTGGGCTGGACGGCCCACCTGGGCTGCGAGCGGGGCTTGAGCAGCGCCGGCCTGATGCACACCGTCTACGGCAGCGCCTTTGCCCGCCTGCCGGTGTTGCTCAACATCGTGCAGCTGATCGGCTGGACCACCTTCGAACTGGTGGTCATGCGCGAAGGCACGACTGCCATCGGCCAGCAGTCCTTCGGGCTGGCGCTGGACGGGCCGCTCGGCCTGCTGCTGAGCACCGTGCTCTGGGGCGGTCTGCTGGTGCTGCTGATGGCCGGCTCCATGCTGACGCTGGTGCGCAAGTTCATCGGCCGCTGGGGCCTGCCGCTGGTGGTGCTGTCGCTGCTGTGGCTCACCTGGCAGTTCGGCCGCCAGCTGCAGGCGCAAGGCTTCGAGGCATTCTGGAACCGGCCTGGCACGGGCGGCATGGGGTTCTTGTCGGCCGTGGACCTGGTGATCGCCATGCCCGTGTCCTGGCTGCCGCTGGTGGCCGACTACGCGCGCCACG
>CAZJKR010000060.1:0-4576 GCA_964546615.1 uncultured Curvibacter sp. | reverse complement strand
ATCGCCATGGCCAGCCACGGCCGCAGCGGCCGCGCGGCCCTGGGCGGCACCTGGCTGGGTTATGCGGTGGCCAATATCTGGTGTTATGCGCTGGGGGTGCTGGTGGCCAGCCTGTCAGCCCCGGGCACCCAGCTGGTCATGGCGCTGCTGCTGGCCCAGGGCGGTCTGATCGCGCTGAGCCTGATCCTGATCGACGAGATCGACAACGCCTATGGCGATGTGTACTCCGGTGCGGTGTCCAGCCAGAGCCTGCTGCCGGCCTGGAGCCTGCGCCGCTGGGGCATGGGCTTGGCCGTGCTGTGCACCGGCTTGGCGCTGGTGCTGCCCATGCACAGCATCGAGCCCTTCCTGCTCACGCTGAGTTCGGTGTTCGTGCCGCTGTACGGCGTGATCCTCGGCCGGCTGGCCACCCTGCCCGCCGATCGCGCACCAGCGGTGCGAAAGATGGACTACAGCGCAGCCCTGCTGTGGCTGGGAGGCATTGCGCTCTACCACGCACTGTCGCGATGGGCACCGCAATGGGGTGCGGCCCTGCCGACACTGGCCACCACCTTCGCGCTGGCCTGGTTGAGCTGCCCCCGGCAGGAGAGCTTCAATGCGCCGCGTTGAATACCTGCATGGCCACCGGCGCATAACCATGGTTGAGCGGGCCATGCCCGTGGCCGGTACGCACCTCGGCACCAGCCGCGATCGCACCCAGGATGTAGCTGCGGGCGCGGCGCACCGCGTCTTCCAGTGCATGCCCCAGGGCGAGGTGGGCCGCAATGGCGGACGACAGGGTGCAGCCCGTGCCATGCACATTGCGGCTGGCGATGCGCGGCGAGGCCAGGCGCAGCGGCGCACAGCCCGGCTGCAGCAACAGATCCACCACCTCGTCGCCCTGCAGATGCCCGCCCTTGAGCAGCACGTTCTGCGCGCCCAGCGCCAGCAGCGCATGGGCCGCCGGTTCCAGCGCGGTGACGCCGTCGATCCTGCGGCCCAGCAGCAGTTCGGCCTCGTCCAGGTTGGGCGTGATCACGGTCGCCAGCGGGAACAGCTCCTGCACCAGTACCGCCACGGTCTCCTCGGCAATCAGCCGGTCGCCACTGGTGGCCACCATCACCGGGTCCAACACCACGTGGTGCAGGCCATGACGGCGGATGGCCTGCGCCACCACGCGCACCACCTCGGGCGCATGCAGCATGCCGATCTTCACCGCGTCGGCACCGATGTCCTCGACCACGGCGTCGATCTGCGCCGCCAGGATGTCGGGCGGCACACCGTGGATGGCGCGCACGCCCTGCGTGTTCTGCGCCGTGATGGCCGTGATGGCCGTCATGCCGTAGCAGCCCAGGGCGCTGAAGGTCTTCAGATCAGCCTGGATGCCGGCACCGCCACCGCTGTCGGACCCCGCGATGGAGAGCACGCGCGGGTAGTGTTGTTCACTTCCACTCAGAGTCATGTTTGTCATGACGAAAATTATCGGGCCATTTGAAATGTCAACGAAAACCCCTCTTCACTGCGTCGTGCTGGGGGCCGGCCTCATGGGCCGGCTGCTGGCCTGGCAACTGGCGCGGGCCGGCCATCGCGTCACCGTCCATGAGGCCGGCGAAGCGGATGCCCAAGGCTCCCCAGCCCGCATCGCCGCCGCCATGCTGGCACCGCTGGCGGAGTCGGCCATTACCGAGTCCAATGTCGTCGAGATGGGCCGCTACGCCCTGACACGCTGGCCGCAGTTGCTGGCTCAGTTGTCGCAGCCGGTGTACTTCCAGCAGGCCGGCACCCTCATCCTCTGGCACCGGCAGGACGCCGCCGAGGCACAGCGCTTTGCCGGGCTGCTCCACACGACCAACGAGAGGGTGCCGGCGCTGCCGAAGCTGCAGCCGCTCGATGCCGCAGGCGTGCGTCAGCTGGAACCCAGTCTCGAAAACCGCTTCGCCCAAGGCCTGTACCTGCCCGGCGAAGGGCAGCTCGACAACCGCCAGCTGCTGGCAGCACTGCTGCATGAACTGCAAGCCCTGCAGGTGACGCTGCATTGGAACAGCCCGCGCGGCCCGCAAGACTTTCAACCTGGCACCGCCGGCCAGCCCGACTGGGTGTTCGACTGCCGCGGTCTGGGCGCCCTGTCGGATTGGGGCCAACTGCGTGGCGTCCGCGGCGAGGTGGCACGTATTCACGCCCCCGAGGTACATCTCAGCCGCCCCACCCGCCTGATCCACCCGCGCTACCCAATCTACATCGCCCCCAAACAGGACCATGTGTTCGTGATCGGTGCCACCGAGATCGAGAGCAACGATCTCTCGCCGCCGAGCGTGCGCTCCACGCTGGAACTGCTGAGCGCCGCCTATGCAGTGCACCCGGGTTTTGCCGAGGCACGCATTCTGGAAATTGCCACCCAGTGCCGCCCCACGCTACCGGACAATCTGCCGGCCATCCGTCAGCTCGGCGCGCGCACGCTGCAGATCAACGGTCTGTACCGGCACGGCTTCATGATCTCGCCGGCGCTGCTCGACGCTGCGCTCGAGCTGGTGCGCAACCAGACCACTACACTGGCGGACTCGCTCAAACTGCGCCTGGAAACCGTGCCCGTCTGACCCAATGAAAGTCTTCATCAACAAGCAGGAACATGAACTGGCCGACGACGCCAGCGTGGCCGATGCCGTGGCGGCCATTGACGCCAAGCCGCCGTTTGCGGCGGCGGTCAACACCCAGTTCGTTCCCAGGACGGCCTATGCGTCGCATCGACTGCACCCGGGGGACCGCATCGACATCATCTTCCCCGTGACCGGTGGATGAAGTGAAACACCCCCGTTGCTTACTCACTTCGTGTAGCCGCCTCCCCCCTCAAGGGGGCAACGCCAGTGGCCCGGCGAAGCCGGTTCCACGGCGTTTCCCGATTGAGCCTACGCAGGCGAAGCGTGCCACCTTTCTCCGAGACCAATGACATGGACAACCACCAAGACCCACTCATCCTCTACGGCGAGACCTTCCACAGCCGCCTGCTGCTCGGCACCTCGCGCTACCCGTCGCCGGCGGTGCTGGAGGCTGCTGTGCGGCTCGCCAAGCCAGCCATGCTGACGGCCTCGCTGCGGCGCCAGACGGCGGTGCCGGGCGAGAGTGGCAACCAGTTCTGGGAGCTGCTCAAGGCACTCAAGGTACCGGTACTGCCCAACACAGCCGGCTGCCACAGCGTGCAGGAGGCGATCACCACCGCGCAGATGGCACGCGAGGTGTTCGAGACACCCTGGATCAAGTTGGAGCTTATCGGCGACGACTACACCCTGCAGCCGGACACGCTGAACCTGGTGGAGGCAGCCGACTGGCTGATCAAGAACGGCTTCAAGGTGCTGCCCTACACCACCGAGGATCTGGTGCTGTGCCAGCGTCTGGTGGACGTGGGTTGCCAGGCCGTGATGCCCTGGGCAGCGCCGATCGGCACCGGCAAGGGCCCGGTCAACCCCTACGCCATGCGCGTGCTGCGCGAACGCCTGGCAGTGCCGATGATTGTCGATGCCGGCCTGGGCCGCCCGTCGCATGCCTGCACCGTGATGGAATGGGGTTATGACGGCGTGCTGCTCAACACCGCCGTGGCACTGGCCCAGGACCCGGTGGCCATGGCGGGGGCCTTTGCCGCCGCCACACAGGCCGGGCGCGACGCCTGGCGCTCCGGCGCCATGACCGAGCAGGACGCGGCCCAGCCCTCCACGCCCGTGCTGGGCACGCCCTTCTGGCATGCCAAGTGAGACACCCCCAGGCTCCGCTCCCTACGTTCGCTGCGCCCTCCCCCTTGCAGGGGGCAACGCCAGTGGCCCGGCAGAGCCGGTTCCACGGCGTTCCCTGTTTCGATCCTTTCATTCATGCATAACAGGCGATGCCCCACGCCGCTGAGCAACCAACATGCAAACCCTGACCCCCGACGCGCAAGCCATCGTCGCTGCGCACCAGAACCTCGCCCTGCCCGCCGTGGACACGCCGTCCCTGCACTACACGCGCGACGACGCGGTCTACCGCAGCGCCAAACAGGCCTGCCTGGCCCTGGGCTTCATCGAGCTCGATGCGGAGTGCCTCGCGCTGGCCTGGCAAGCCAGGGTGCAACGTACCGGCCGCTTCGACCCGCAGGCCTGGCCGGATGAGCCTGCCGACTTCGGTCTGCGCCCCTGGCCGCGCGACGACGCCTTCGCGCCCTGCCCCAAGGCGCTCGGACTGTATGCCGTGCTGCCCAGCGCCGATTGGGTGGGTCGCATGGCGCGCGCCGGTGTGCCAACCGTGCAGCTGCGCTTCAAGTCCGACGATGCCGCCGCCATTCGACGCGAAGTGCAGGCGGCGGTAGACGCCGTGCGCGGCACCAACGCGCTACTCTTCATCAACGACCACTGGCGCGAGGCCATCGACGCCGGGGCCTACGGTGTCCACCTCGGCCAGGAGGACATGGAAGTCGCCGATTTCGCCGCCATTCGTGCAGCGGGTCTGCGTCTGGGCCTGTCCAGCCACGGCTACGCCGAAATGCTGCGCGCCGACCGCGTCAGCCCCAGCTACATCGCCATGGGCGCGGTCTTCCCCACCACGCTCAAGCGCATGGCCACGGCGCCGCAAGGCG
>CAZJKR010000059.1:12759-15449 GCA_964546615.1 uncultured Curvibacter sp. | reverse complement strand
CCAGCAAATTCGCGACGGCGGGCCGGTCACGCTCACCCACCCGGACGTGACGCGCTATTTCATGACCATCCCGGAGGCGGCACAACTGGTGATCCAGGCGGGGGCCATGGCCAAGGGCGGTGACGTGTTCGTGCTGGACATGGGCCAGCCCGTGAAGATCATGGACCTGGCGCGGCGCATGGTCGAGCTCTCGGGCCTGACAGTGAAGGACGAGGACCATCCCGAGGGTGACATTGAGATCGCAGTGACCGGCCTGCGCCCCGGCGAAAAGCTCTACGAAGAACTGTTGATCGGCGACAACCCAAAACCCACCGTGCACCCGCGCATCATGAAAGCCCATGAAGAGTTCATTCCCTGGGCCGAGTTCGACGCCAAGCTCAATGCCCTGGAAATCGCCCTGAACGTGAACGACGTGGGCGTGATCCGCCTGATGATGCAGCAACTGGTGGCTGGATACACCCCCAGTGACGACATTGTTGACTGGGTGTATCTGGAGCAGGAAGCCGAAGCAAAAGCGCTAGCATGAAAACGGAAACCCATCACTTGACTGGCTGGAAACTGTTTTGCGAGGCGTGTCGCGAGGATGAGGATCTGCTATGCCCGACTGTCACCAGAAGGCAACTCAACCGCTTCTACGCCAGGTATCGGTTGGCCGTGCGCTTTGACGCCGTGCATGCACATGGCTACAGCGAAAAGGCGCTACGCGGATATGCGGCCGGATTGCGTTTAATGGCTGCATACAGCGCCGCCGAACTGCTTGGCGAAGCCATTGCACACAAGATCACATCTTGGGACATCTCTGATCCGGCACTGGCGACGGCATTGCGAAGAGTGTTGTTTCGTCCCGCCACAGATTCCAGCGGTCTTTTCTCGCAAGAAGGATTGAGGAAAAAGCTTCAGCTGTTCATGGACGGCGAGAGCGACGTCCGCATTGCGGCCACGGCGTTACGAGTCATGGTGGCCCATGGGACATTCACGCCGACGGGAACGGATTCCCTGACAAAGGCCGGCGCCGACGCGCTTCAGCGGCTGTCGGATGCGCTGTTGAAAGAGTGCGAACGGCGCTTTGGAGCCTGGTTGCAGGAACGGCTGGGGCAACAGGGCAAAGCCACATAACTCCGCGTGCTTCCGCAGCAACACGCAGGCGTTATTGAGGGAAGTTCGATGGAGTGCTAAACTCCACCGTCAATTACTGTCAGCTACTACACACTGCTTTCGATTACTGAGCGTTGCGGGCAGTCAGTTCCCAGATGTTGATGGCCATTCCCTTTCAAGGCATCCAGAGGCTCGATTCCAGCCTCAGCTTCATAAGCCAAGATGGCATCCATGGGGTAGCGAACGGCTCGACCGTGGATCTTGATGTACTTGGGTCCGGTCTTTCTGTATCGCCAAAATTGCAATGTGCGGATGCTCATCTTCCAACGTTCGCTCAGTTCGGTTTCGGTGAGCACGGCGGGTGTGCCCTCAGTGGGGGAGTTCGGTTTTTCCTCACGCATGTTTGTTCCTCGGTTGACTTGATATCGAATCGGCCAGCAGCCGGTCGTCGCTGGAAGTATTTGACGTGAATGGCGTCAATTTCCGTAGCAGGTATTTGAGGGCGCTTGCAGGCTGCTGAGTGCTTTCGCGAAAACGTCAGCGTTTTGCTGCTGCTTTTTTGCCAGGGGAGGCTGCTGCGGAGGGACTGAGATGTGTGAAGTGCGCGACGGGCGTGTGGGGGTTGTCAGGCCCGCTGCCTCGAAGGCTTCAACGTCAGACAAGCGGTAGCGCACCTGTGACACCAGCTTCAAGTAGGGTGGTCCGGCCCCGATGGACCGCCAGCGCTCCAAAGTAGCCTCCGCAATACACCAGCGCTCGGCCAGCTCTTTCTGGTTCATCAGCTTCATACTTGGCTCCTGTTAGGGCGGGTTCATCCGGGCCCTGATTTAGGCGCTGAACGCACAGAAAGCCAAGCAACAGGATGTGGGTATTTCACAGAAGTCTCGGCTGCCAACACCGATCGATTGACCTGCACCACGGAGATTGGCATAATCTGCCAATGATTCTGGTAAGGAGGTTGATATGCCTACACGCAATGTTGTACTCACCGAGCATCAAGCCTCGCTGGTCGAGCAGTTGGTGACCAGCGGCCGCTACCAAAACGCCAGCGAAGTGCTGCGAGAGGGGCTTCGACTCGTTGAGCAACGCGAGACAGAAGATGCATGCCGCCTCGAGGCGCTCCGCTCTGCCACGCAAGTTGGCCTCGGAGATATTGAAGCGGGTCGATTTAAGACCTTTGACTCCAGGGAGTCTTTACGCTCGCATCTTAAGTTGATCACCGCCAAAGCGATCGCGGCTGCATGAGCTTGGTCTGGCATGTTCGCTTGGCTGAGCAAGCGGAGTTTGATTTGCTCGACATCGCCATATGGACAGCCGAAAATTTCGGCCCTCGTCAGGCGGAGTCCTATGTGGAGAGAGTGACACTTGCCATTGAGTCTTTGCACGATGGCCCAGAAATACTTGGGGCCAAAGCCCGAGATGACGATATCGGGCCAGGGATTCGCACCTTGCATATAGCCCGGGAGGGTAGAAAAGGTCGCCACTTTGTGATCTTCAAGGTGGCGAAGGGGCAGATCATTGATGTGCTACGGATACTGCATGACAGCATGGACCTGGCCCGGCATGTATCGGGCGCTGATGATCAAACGCATTGA
>CAZJKR010000059.1:11281-12749 GCA_964546615.1 uncultured Curvibacter sp. | reverse complement strand
GTCAAAAGCCCACAAATTTCCGCGTGCTTCCGCTACAATAATACCCCACGGTTGAGATGAGTTCGGTTTGACGAGCGACTCCACCACCACCCGCACCTGACAAGGTCAACCCATTCAGCTTGGCCTTTTTCTATGTGCCGGCTCCCGCGATACTTGGCACCATGCCGAACCAGCCGGACCACAACACCCTGCTCCCCCACGTACTGCACCTCGCCCAGGCGGCAGGCCAGGCCATCATGGCCGTCTACAACGCCCGGCCCGAGCTGGCCACCGAAGTGCAGCACAAGGCCGACGGCAGCCCGGTGACGCAGGCCGATCTGGCGGCGCACCGGGTGATTGCCCGCGGTCTGGCGGCCTTGACGCCGGACATCCCGGTGGTGTCGGAGGAAGACAGCGCCTCCCAGGCGCATCGCCAGCTCCATGGCCGCTTCTGGCTGGTGGAACCACTGGACGGCACCAAGGAATTCCTGGCCCGCAATGGCGAGTTCACCGTCAACATCGCACTGATACAAGAAGGCCGGCCCGTGCTCGGCGTGGTGGTGGCGCCGGCGCTGGCGCTGGCCTACTCGGGTGCGGCGGGCCTGGGGGCCTTTCGCGACGCGGGGCAAGGCCCGGTGCCGATCCGCGTTGCCACCCCGGCGGCGACAACAGGGCAACGGCTGCGCGTGCTGGCCAGCAAAAGCCACCTGAATGCCGAAACGCAAGCGTTTCTGCGCCAACTGGGGCCACATGAGCTGCTGCGGGCAGTTCGCTCAAGTTCTGCCGCATTGCCGAAGGCAGTGCCGACGTCTACCCGCGCCTGGGCCCCACCTGCGAATGGGACACCGCCGCCGCCCAGGCCGTGCTGGAGGCAGCCGGCGGCTGCGTGCTTGAGCTCGACGGGCAGCCGCTGCGCTACGGCAAGCCGGAGGTGCTCAACCCCCACTTCGTGGCGGCGGCAGCGCCCGCTTGCTCAGGCCTCGGCGTGGCGGCCGCCCCCGAGTAGAGCGCCGGCCCTCACACCCGGCCGTAGCGGTCTTCGAACCGCACGATGTCGTCTTCTCCCAGGTAAGCCCCCGTCTGCACCTCGATCAGCTCCAGCTTCACCTTGCCGGGGTTCTCCAGGAAATGCTGCACCCCGATCGGGATGAAAACCGACTCGTTTTCCGCCACCAGCTTCTCCGTCTCGCCGATGCGCACCCGGGCTGTGCCCGACACCACCACCCAATGCTCCGCCCGGTGGTGATGCATCTGCAGCGACAGCCGCTCCCCCGGCTTGACGGTGATGCGCTTGACCTTGAAGCGGCTGCCCTCGTCGATGCTGTCGTACGAACCCCAGGGCCGGAACACCTCGCGGTGCACCGTGGCCTCGCTGCGCCCCGCCGCCTTGAGCTGGTCCACCAGCTTCTTCACGTCCTGCGCCCGCTGCTTGTGCGCCACCATGATGGCGTCGGCGGTTTCCACCACCACCAGATCCTCCACCCCCAGC
>CAZJKR010000059.1:0-11154 GCA_964546615.1 uncultured Curvibacter sp. | reverse complement strand
CCAGGCGCCCACATCGTTCCAGCCGGCGGCCATGGGCACCACCACGGCGCGCTCGGTCTTCTCCATCACCGCGTAGTCCACCGAGTCGGACGGGCAGGCCTCGAACGTCGCCTTGTCCACGCGGCAGAAGTCCAGGTCCTGGCGCGCAGCCTTCATGGCCGCCTCGCAGGCCGCCACCATGGCCGGCGCGTGGCGGGCCAGTTCGGCCAGGTACACCGAGGCCTTGAACAGGAACATGCCGCTGTTCCAGTAGTAGCCGCCCTCGGCCAGGTAGCGCTCGGCCGTGGCCTGGTCGGGTTTTTCCACAAAACGCTGCACCGCAAAACCACCATCGCCCCGGTCCTGACCGGCCAGGATGTAGCCATAACCCGTCTCGGCATGGGTGGGCACGATGCCGAACGTCACCAGCTGCCCTGCCTCGGCCGCCGGCACCGCGGCCTGCACCGCCGCCTGAAACGCCGGCGCGTCGGTAAACACATGGTCGGACGGCAGCACCAGCAGCAGCGGGTCGTCACCCGACTGCCGGGCCTGCAGCGCGGCCAGCGCAATGGCTGGCGCCGTGTTGCGAGCCGCCGGCTCCAGCAGAATGCCGGCCAGGGCTACGCCCGCCTCACGAGCCTGCTCAGCAATCAGGAAGCGGTGCTCGTCGTTGCACACCACCAGCGGGGCGTTTGAGCCGGCCAGACCGGCCAGGCGCAGCAGCGTGAGCTGAAAAAGGGACTGCGCCCCGGTCAGGGGCAGAAACTGCTTGGGGTAACCGGCCCGCGACAGGGGCCACAACCGGGTGCCCGAACCGCCGGACAGAATTACGGGGGTCATCAACGCCATGCTTACTCCATCAATTGCGCACTGCATGCAACAGCCCGTCGTCCGGGCCATCCTGGCCGTGTGGGCCGGTAGCAATTGTCGCTGCTTCAGTCCTGGCCAAACAGATCGCGGGTGTACACCTTGTCGGCCACGTCCGCCAGCTCGTCCGTCAGGCAATCGCTGAGCCGGTGACGCCGTCGAACCCGAGGTTGAACAGCAGCGGCACGTCGTCGCTGCGCGACACGCCTTCGGCGATGACCTGCAAGCCCATGGTGTGGGCAATGGTGCACAGGCCGCGCAGCAGGGTCTGGGCGGCACGGTCATGCCCGACGTCCTGGATCAGGGCGCGGCTGAGCTTGACATAGTGCAGGCCCAGGCCATGCAGACGTGCCAGGTGGCCGACGTGGTGGTCGAGGTGCTCCACCCCGATGCGGCTGCCCAGCGGCAGGATGCGTTGGCAGAAATGGCGCAGCGCGTCGGGGTGTTCGAAGGCGATGTCTTCGGCAATGTCGAAGTGCACATGGGCGGCTTGCGCCTTGTGGCGCGCCAGCAGGTCGGCAATGCGTTGCAGCTGGCGCTCGTCGCACACCGATTCGTAGCCGAGGTTGATGCAGATGGCATGCCCGTGCCGCTGCGCGGCGGCCAGGGTCTGGGCCAGGATCTCCAGATCGACCTGGCCCACCAGCCCCTGCCGCCGCGCCCAGGGCAGGAAGGCGCCGGCCACCAGGGTTTCGCCGCAGACGCTGGAGTGGAGGCGCGCCGGCGCCTCGGTGTGCAGGTAGCTGTGGTTCGGCCCGCGCACCGGGTAGAGCGCCAGCTGGAACTCATGCTGGCGCAGGGCGGTTTCAAGAATCTGCGTCCATTCCTGCGCCGAGCGCAGCGGCAGCACGCCCGCGGGCATGGGCGCGGCCGGCCCCTGGTCGCCCACCGGCGTGAGGCTCTGGTCGCAGGCCGACAGCAGTTCGGACATGCCGCTGTGCGGGCCGTAGCGGGCCGCGCCGTAGCAGAGCTGCGGCAAGTGACTGTCTTCGGCCTGCAGCAGGCTGGCGTGCAGTTGCTGCAGCAGCGCGACGCTGTCGCTCTGGTCCGGCAGCAGCATGCCGATGTCCGAAGCACCGAGCCGCCCGAAGCGCACCCGCGGCAGGCCGGCAAAGACACTGCGCATCTGCTGCGCCAGCTGGCCGATGAGGTGGTCCGCCTGCAGACGGCCGATTTCGCGGTTGAGCTCCTGAAGGTTGCCGATGTGCACCATGAGCAGCAGGCCGAACTCGTGGGTGTCCTCGCGCTCGATCTCGGCGGCGGCCTGGCGGCGAAACGCATCGCGCACCAGGAAGCCGGTGAGCGGGTCCACCTCATGCTCGGACTTGAGCTGCTGCAAGCGGGCCGCCTCGTCGTCCAGCAGTGCCTTGGTCTTTTGCGTCAGGCGGTTCATGGCTTCGATGATGAGGCGGAACTCCTGCGTGCGCGGCGGGCGGATCTCGATGTAGCGCCGCTCGGCCAGCGCCTTGGCCTGGTCCACCACGCGGCGCAGCGGGCGCAGCACGCGGCGGATGTAGAACATGCCCAGCAGGCCGATGAGCACACCGCCGACCAGGAACAGCCCGGTGAGGGTGCGGGCCGAATGCCAGAGCGCGTCGTAGGCGAAGGAAGGGTCGCTTTGCAGGCGGATGCTGCCGAGCTGCTTCCAGCCGCTCTGGATCTCCGCCGTACCGGGCTCAGGGGTGATCGGGAATGCCTGCATGAACCAGGCTGGCGCCCGCGGCGGGCGCGGCACCCGCTCACGCCGCACCACCAGCTGGCCGTCGGGTGCCAGCAACTCGATGCGCTGGTAATGACCGAGGTCGAACTGCGAACTGATGAGCAGCTCGACCGTCATGGCGTCGCTGGCGGTCTGCGAAATGGTGAGCGCCAGCGCGGTGGCGGTGTCGAGGTTCTTGACCTTGATTTCGTTTTCCAGATAGTGCTGGGCCGAGCGGATGTTGATGATGCCCGCGGTGAGCAGCGCGGCCACAATGATGAGGCCGACGACGATCCACAGACGTTTGACCAGTGACATGGTGCTGCTCCCTGATGTTGTGTGCTACAGCGTGTGCTCGGCCTGCATGCGGGCCAGGACATCGCGCCATCTCGAAATGCGGGCCGTGGGGTCCGAGGTGGAGGCCTGCGGGCCGCGAAACCAGAGATGGGTGGCGTTGAAGGAATACACGGGCGTGAGGTCCGGCCGCTGCGAGGCGGGTTTGATGACGGTGTCGAGGTTGTCCAGAATCAGCGGCTCGGCGGCCGGTTCGGCATAGTAGGCCAGGATCATGTGGGCCTCGGGCTCGGCCCCGGGGCGGCGCTGCATCCGCACATAGGTGATGCGCAGCTTGTTCTCCTGCACACCGGCCAGCAGCAGGCTGACGTACTTGGCGATGGCGAAGTCCTCGCAGTCGCCCGCCCCCTGGGCCAGGGTTTCGAGCAGCGAGGCCCAGTAGTCGTCCTGCTGCCACAGCACGGTATCCTCCACCCAGCGGATGCGGCGGTTGAAGAAGCGGTTGACGTGCTCGAGCTTGTCCAGGTCGTCCGGCCCCTGCGGCGGCGGGAGCATGGCGCGCCACTCGCCGACAAAACGCGCCACCTCCTCGCCGTGGCGGCTGAGTGCGAGCTGCTGCATGCGGTCGAGGTTGGTGGCCGCCACGCCAGCCAGCACGACCAGGCCCAGGACGCCGGTCCTGAACCATTTCCACATGCCTGACCGCTGCCCCGGATGCATGCCCGGCATCTTACGGAGTATTCAGGCTGCCACGGCAGGCCAGAAGCGCGACAGGGTGGGGCAAGCCGGCGCAACTGGCCGTCAAACACCGCGGAATTCCGCGCATTGGACGACTGGCGGCGGCCTATCATGTCCGCACCATGAAAGCCTTCGCCCTTCCCCTTGCGCTGTCCGTGTCGCTGGCCGGCTGCGCCAAGATCAATGACGCGAGCATGTGGGTGCTGTCCTCCTCCGCCCCGGCAGTGGCGGTGGTGAGCGAGACCGTGCTGTCAGGCAAGGTGGTGATGAAAACCAACCGGGCCGGCACCGTGACGCTGCAGGCGGCCTCGGGGCTGCAGTGCATGGGCGACCTGCGCTACACCGCCAGCACCAGCGGCAGCATCCAGCTGCAGTGCAGTGACGGCAACGAGGCCGCGCTGAGCTTCAAGGCCCTGAGCGAGACCAGCGGCCACGCCAGCGGGCAGGCAAGGCGCGGCCCGGCCACCCTGGCCTACGGCCTGCCCCCGGCTGAAGCCGCCGCCTACCTGACGGTGCCGCCGGGCAAACGCCTGGTCAACACGCCGGCCGGTCTGCGGCTCGACTGAACCTTTCCGCAATTCCATGAAAAAAGCCCGCCGACGAAGGTCGGGCGGGCTTGTTCGGTCAGGCACCGCGGCTGGGTGCCGCAACGCTCAGCGTGCCGGTCGGGGCGCGCGCTTCTTGGCGTCGCGCGGCACGAACACCTTGCCGGTGCCGGCGCCGGGTTTGGCGAACGCCGGCTTGCGGGGCGCAAAGTCGCCGCGCGGCGCACCAGCGTCACGGCGGCCATCGCCGGCAAAGCGGTCGTTGAAACCACCCTTGCGCTCGTAGCTGAAGCCTTCACGACGCTCACCGCCACGATCGTCACGCGCAGCAAAACCACCGCCGAAACCGCCGGCATTGGGACGCTCGGCCCCGAAGCCGCCACGGTCGCCACCGCGGTCACCGCCGAAGCTGCCCCGGTTGCCACCGAAGCCGCCGGTACGGGCACCACCGCCACCGAGCTTGCGGTCGCGCGAGAAGTTGTCGTTACCGCCGCGGCTGTTGCGGCCGCCGAAGTTGGAGCCTGGACGGGCTTCGGGCATGCGCTGCTTGGGCTCCAGACCGGGAATGGTCTCGGCCTTGAACGGCTGCTTGCTGTAGGCCTCGATGTCGAAGATCTTGCGGCGGTCGCGGAACTCGGCAAAGGTCACGGCCAAGCCGTCACGGCCGGCGCGGCCGGTGCGGCCGATGCGGTGGGTGTAGTCCTCGGCCTTCATCGGCAGGCCGAAGTTGAAGACGTGGGTGATGGTGGGCACGTCGATGCCGCGGGCAGCGACGTCGGTCGCCACCAGGATCTGCACCTGGCCCTGGCGCAGCGCCATCAGACGGCGGTTACGCAGGCCCTGGCTCAGGGCGCCGTGCAGCGCCACGGCAGAAAAGCCGTCTTGCTGCAGGTCGGTGGCCAGGCCGTCGCACTCCACCTGGGTGCTGGCGAAGACGATGGCCTGGTCGATGCCGGCGTCGCGCAGCCAGTGGTCGAGCAACTGGCGCTTGTGCTGGGCGTGGTCGGCCCAGAACAGCACCTGCTTGATGTTGGCGTGCTTTTCCTGCGGGTTGTCGATCTGCACCTTCTTCACGCCCGAGCCATTGTCGTGCATGACACGCATGGCCAGCTGCTGGATGCGCGGCGCAAAGGTGGCCGAGAACATCATGGTCTGGCGGCGCTGCGCGGTCAGCGCGTTGATCTCGGCCAGATCATCGGAGAAGCCGAGGTCGAGCATGCGGTCGGCTTCGTCCACCACCAGGAACTGCACCTGGTCGAGCTTGATCTGCATCGAGCGCTGCAGGTCCAGCAGACGGCCGGGCGTAGCCACCACCAGGTTGGCGTTCTGCAGCTTGGCGATCTGCACCGGGTAGGGCATGCCGCCCACCACGTTGGCAATACGCAGGCCGCGGCAGTGCTTGACCAGCTCGATGGCGTCGTGCGCCACCTGCTGCGCAAGTTCGCGCGTCGGGCACAGGATCAGGGCCCCGGGGGTGGGGGCCTTGAAGTTGCGCGGGTTGGTCGGGTCCTTGCGCTTGCTGCGCTTGGGCGGCTCTTCGCCGCGCGCGGCTGCTTCGGCGCAGGCGCGCTCGTAGTCGGCACGCTCCTTGGCGTCGGCCGCGGCCTGCTGGCGGATCAGGGTGTGCAGCACGGGCAGCAGGAAGGCGGCGGTCTTGCCGCTGCCGGTCTGGCTGGAGACCATCAGGTCGATGAAGCGGTCTTCCTGGCCTTCCTCGGGCAGGGCCAGCGGAATGGCGCGCTCCTGCACCTGGGTGGGTTGGGTGTAGCCGAGATCGGCCACCGCCTGCACCAGCTCGGGCGCCAGGCCCAGCTGGACGAAGCCGTTGGGCGCGCTGGGCGCGGTTTCGGTCGTGGCAATGGATTCGACAGGCGACATCTCGCCCGTCACGTCAAACGTGTCAGTCATGGATTTACTCTCACACGCGAACCCCGCAAGGACTGCGGGTGCTTCGCTGATGGTTAAAAAACATCAACCATCAGACGAAACCTGCGCCGGGTCTGCCGGCACCGGGGACCTGTCTTGCGGGCATGGGGCCCGCGGTCCGGTGTATGAAGGGAGATGCACAATCTGCGCTGCTATTTCAGCGCAGCTTCGGATTATGGCACAACCCAGGGTTTTTACCTAATCAAGCTTGATGAAGTGCGTGCGGTAGTGCTGCAGCTCGTCGATCGACTCGTGCACATCGGCCAGGGCAGTGTGCTTCTGCTGCTTCTTGAAACTGCTGTAGACCGCGGGCCGCCAGCGCCTGGCCAATTCCTTGAAGGTGCTGACGTCGACGTTGCGGTAGTGGAAGAAGGCCTCCAGCTTGGGCATGTACTTGACCAGAAAGCGCCGGTCCTGGCCGATGCTGTTGCCGCACATGGGCGACTTGCCCTTGGGCACGTACTGGGAGAGGAAGGCGATCAGTTCGGCCTCGGCATCGGCCTCGCTGGTGGTGGAGGCCTTGACCTTGTCGGTCAAGCCGCTCTTGCCGTGGGTGCCCTTGTTCCAGGCGTCCATCCTGTCCAGCACCTCGTCGCTCTGGTGGATCACCAGCACCGGGCCTTCGACACGCGGCGACAGGTCGGGGCCGGTGACGATGACGGCGATTTCGATGATGCGCTCGGCCTCGGGGTCGAGGCCGGTCATTTCGCAGTCGAGCCAGACCAGGTTGAGGTCGGATTTGGTGAGTGGGGTGTTCGTGTCGGCCATGGGCCCGATTGTCGCCGATGGCCTACACTCGCCTCCCATGGTCGACTCCCCCGCAAGCGCATTCTCCCCCTCTCTGGCCCTGACGCTGGCCTTTGCCGCCGCCCTGCTGCTGGGCCTGGGCCTGAAATTCTGGCTGGCCACGCGCCAGATCCGCCACGTGGCACGCCATCGCGCGGCCGTCCCTGCCGCCTTCGCAAACACCATCACGCTGGCCGCGCATCAGAAAGCGGCCGACTACACCGTGGCCAAGGTGCGTTACGGCCTGCTGGAGACCGCGGTCGGTGCAGCCGTGCTGCTGGGCTGGACGCTGCTGGGCGGCCTGAACGCCCTCAACCAGGTCTTGTTGGCGTGGCTCGGCGGCGGCCTGGTGCAGCAGCTGGCGCTGGTGGCCGGCTTTGTGCTGATCGGCGGTGTCATCGAGCTGCCGCTCTCGCTCTACCAGACCTTCCGGCTGGAGCAGCGCTTCGGCTTCAACAAGATGACGCTGCCGCTCTGGCTGGCCGACCTGGCCAAGTCCACCCTGCTGGGCGCATTGATCGGGCTGCCGATTGCCGCCCTCATCCTGTGGGTGATGGGTGCTGCCGGCAGCCTCTGGTGGTTGTGGGCCTGGGGCATCTGGATGGGCTTCAACCTGCTGCTGCTGCTGATCTACCCGACCTTCATCGCGCCGCTGTTCAACAAGTTCCAGCCGCTGGAGGACGAGACGCTGAAGGCGCGCGTGACCGCCCTGATGCAGCGCTGCGGTTTTGCCGCCAAGGGCCTGTTCGTGATGGACGGCAGCCGTCGCAGCGCGCATGCCAACGCCTACTTCACCGGCTTCGGCGCTGCCAAGCGGGTGGTATTCTTCGACACCTTGCTTTCCAAGCTCAGCCCCGGCGAAGTGGATGCGGTGCTGGCGCACGAGCTGGGCCACTTCAAGCACAAGCACATCCTCAAGCGCATCGTCAGCCTGTTCGCCCTGAGCCTGGCCGGTTTTGCGCTGCTGGGCTGGCTGTCCACCCAGGCCTGGTTCTACACCGGACTGGGCGTCAACCCCAGCCTGAGCCTGCTGGTGCCGGCGCTGACCGGCCCCGATGCGGCGCCGAACGACGCGTTGGCGCTGCTGCTGTTCGTGCTGGTGACGCCGGTGTTCAGCTTCTTCATCGCACCACTGCTGGCGCGGTTCTCGCGCCAGCATGAATTCGAGGCCGATGCCTATGCACGGGCCCAGACCAATGGCGCCGACCTGGCCAGCGCACTGCTCAAGCTGTACGAGGACAATGCCTCCACGCTCACGCCCGACCCGCTGTACGTGACCTTCTACTACTCGCATCCGCCGGCCGCCCAGCGTCTGGCACGGCTGACCGCATGAACCAGATTTTCAAGCCAAATCGGCCATCAGACCAGTCTGCATATGCGCTGACAGCTACTGAAATCGTAGCAAACCTGGCGCTGCTGGACGGTTGGTCACTCAGCGGCGACGGCCCCGAGCTGGCGATCGCCAAACGTTACGAGTTCACCGACTTCCACGCCGTGATGGCCTTCGCCAACGCCGTGGCCTTCATCGCCCACCGGCGCGACCACCATCCCGACCTGCACCTGGGCTACCGGCACTGCACGGTGTGCTGGCGCAGCCACGACGCCGGTGGCGTCAGCCGGGCCGACTTCGAGTGCGCGGCCCAGGTCGACGCCCTGCTGAGGTAGGCGCTTGGGCAAGACGACAGAACTCGACACGGGCCTGGTCGTGGCCAGCCATGGCCGCCATGTGATGGTGGAGACGCCCGAGGGCCGGCGCCTGATCTGCCACCCCCGCGGCAAGAAGAGCCAGGCCGTGGTGGGTGACCGCGTGCTGTGGCTGGCCAGCACCGACGAAGGCACGATCGAGAAGGTGGAGCCGCGGCGCAACCTGTTCTACCGCCAGGACGAGGTGCGCACCAAGAGCTTTGCCGCCAACCTGGACCAGGTGCTGATCCTGATTGCGGCCGAGCCCGAGTTTTCAGAGAGCCAGCTGGCGCGCGCGCTGATCGCGGCCGAGGCCGAGCGCATCACGCCACTGATCGTGCTCAACAAGAGCGACCTGCCCGAACCGTTTGCGCGGGCCTGGTCACGTCTGGCGCCCTACCGCCGCATGGGCTACAACGTGCTGCCGCTGAGCCTGAAATCGTCCGCCGAGGCGGCACAGGCCGGCCTGGCGGCACTGCAGGCGCAACTGCAGGGCAAGACCACGCTGGTGCTCGGCCCCTCAGGGGCAGGCAAGAGCACCCTGATCAACCAGCTGGTACCTGGGGCACGCGCCGCCACCGGCGAGATTTCAACCGCCCTCAATTCAGGCAAGCACACCACCACCAGCACCAACTGGTACTGGGTCGATGCCGGACGCAGCACGGCGCTGATCGACTCGCCCGGCTTCCAGGAATTCGGCCTGCAGCACATCGAGCCCATGCAGCTGGCCCGCCTGATGCCGGACCTGCAGGCCAAGGTGGCCGGCTGCAAGTTCTACAACTGCACCCACCTGCATGAGCCGGGCTGCGGCGTTCTTACCGCACTCAAATCGGATACGGAGCCACGTGAAATAAGCGCAACACGCTACAAGATTTATAGCGACCTGTTCGCCGAGCTGTCGCAGCGGCGTTACTGAGGCCTGCATGACGGCAACCTGATGCCGGCGCGGCGGGCGCTCACCGGGCGACTCAGCCCAGCAGCCGAGCCAGGGTGAGCAGTGCCAGCAGCAGCATCCACATCACCACCGAGCGCCAGACCAGACCGACGATGCTGCGCAGGTGGGCCAGTTCCGGCTCCTGCCGGCTGGGTCCGAGCGGCTCAGCCTCCTCTTCCAGCGCGGTCAGCGGGGCTTGCGCCCCGAGACGGACGTTCACGGCACCGGCGGTGGCGGCCAGGATGACACCGTCGTTGCTGGCGTCGAGCTTGGCTTCATGGCTGCGCCAGCTGTCGATCGCGTCCTCGAAGCTGCCGACGATGGCAAAGCCCAGCGCGGTGATGCGCGCCGGCAACCAGTCCGCCCAGTGCCAGGCCTTGGCCGCAGCGGCGCGGGCGGCCTCGCTGACCGGCTGGCCCTGGCCGCTCGACACATGCGGCCAGTAGCGTGTGACGAATTCGGTCAGGCGGTAGAACACGGCACCGGCGGGGCCGAGGCCGAAGGCGGCCAGTATCGAATACCAGGCCAGCACGCCGAAGACATGACGGTGCGCCGCCAGCACCGAGTACTCGATGACATGGCGGATCACCTCGCGCCGTGGCAGTTCGCTGGCGTCGATCTGCCGCCACTGCGCAAGCAGCTGACGGGCCTGCTCCTCGTCGCCGGCGTCGAGTGCATCGCGGATGTCGGTGAAGTGATGGCTGAACTGGCGGAAACCGAGTGAGGCGTACAGTACGGCCACGCTCCACAACACGGCCGCCAGCCAGCCCACCTGGGTGACGAGCAGCCAGTGGACGGTCAAGGCCACGGCCGTCGGCAGGCCGACCGCAAACGACCAGGCCAGCCAGCCATGGGGCTCCTTGCCCGCATCGAGGTTGCGTATGACCCAGCGCATCCAGCCGCGCATGGCCGCATGCACCACGTTGCCGCTTGCCAGGGGACGGGCCTGCTCCAGCACCAGGGCGACGAGAATGGCGAAAAAACTCATGCCGCGATCATAGCGGCCCGGCCATGGTGCAGGACCGGGCTTCCGCCCGGCCGCGATGCAGTTCAGGCCGCCAGCAGGCGGTACAGATTGCGCAGCATGCCGGCGGTGGCGCCCCAGATGAAGCGTTCGGTATCCGCATCCTGGTACGGCATCGAAAACCAGTCACGCTGCAGCCCTTCAGCCATCAGGCTGTGGCGCTGATGGTGGGCCGGGTTCATGAGGAAATCGAGCGGCACTTCGAACACGTCGGCCACCTCGCCGGCGTTGGGCGTGAGCGTGAAGCCGGGCCGCACCAGGGCCACCACGGGCGTGATGATGAAGGCGCTGCCGGTGGTGTAGATCGGCAGCGTGCCGAGCACCTGCACGAAGTCGCGCGCCAGCCCCACTTCCTCTTCGGCCTCACGCAAGGCGGCGTCGACGGCATCCGCGTCGGTTGCATCCACCTTGCCGCCGGGAAAGGCGATCTGGCCGGCGTGGTTGGCCAGATGGCTGGTGCGCTGGGTCAGCAGCAGCGTGGGGCGCGGATGCGCCACCAGCGGCAGCAACACCGCGGCCGGCGCCAGCGGGCGCTGCGTGAAACGCGGCTCGGCCCGCACCTCCGGCTCCCACACCGGCGGCGCCTGGAAGCGCTGACGCAGCGCCTCGGGCTGCAAGCGAGCCATGGGCACAGGCGGCAGGTGCGCGTCGACGCCGCGGACCGGCACGGTGCGCGGAT
>CAZJKR010000058.1:10168-15531 GCA_964546615.1 uncultured Curvibacter sp. | reverse complement strand
ATTCCAAAATCGATTACATCACCGAGGCCTTCCAGGCGGGCGCCACGGGATACGTGGTCAAGGAATCCGCGGCGGACCGACTCGTGCAGGGGCTGCAGGCCGTGGTAAAAGGGGAGTTTTTCCTGGATTCCTCCCTTTCTCATAGCGTGGTGAGACGGCTCATAGAATTTCCTGAAAAGGAAGCCAAGATCACCGACAGCATGTACGGGAGCCTTACACCCCGTGAGCAGCAGATCATGCGACTGCTGGTCCAAGCGTGCGCGCAGGCGGACGTTCCCGTGTCCGCGATCGAGCAACTGGGCGTTGCTTCCTGCGGCCCCTTCGTTCTCCATCGGGGGCGGGTGGAACTGGCGGCTCCCAATATCTGCGGCGGCTTGGCCGGCCCCGACCGAGGTCTACCCAACGACTGGACCAGTGCGCTGCTGGAGGCACCTTTGCGTCAGCACTATCCGCAGTTGCGGATTGAAAACGATGCGGTGGCTGCGCTGGAGGCCGAGCGGCGCTGGGGTGCCTTGCAGGGACGGGACCACTGCGCCTACGTGACCTGGAGCACCGGGGTGGGCATCGGTCTGTGTGTGGACGGTCACGTGCTGCGAGGCAAGAACGGCAACGCCGGCCATGCCGGCCATACCTTCGTCTCGGACGACGCCAGCGGTGCCTTGTGCGGTTGCGGCAACCACGGCGACGTCGAGGCCCTTGTGGCGGGCAATGCGGTACAGCGCCGCTTCGGCAAGGACGCGCGGGCGCTGATGGCAGCGGCACGTGCCGGCGAGCCGCAGGCGCGGCAGACGGTGGACGAACTGTGCCGGATCATGGGCCGCATGCTCTACAACCTGGTCGTTACTTTGGACCTGCAATGCATTTGTCTGGGCGGCGGTGTCTACTGGCACAACCGCGACTTCCTGCTGCCGCGCCTGCAGTCGCACATTTCAGTGCGATTGCCGGCGCTGACCGGCGGTTTTACGCTGGTCAGCGCCGGTCTGGGTGCAGAACTGGGTGACTACGCAGCGCTGGCACTGGTTTCCTGAAGGGTATCCAGAAAGCGCTTGCGCCACCAGTGCACATCCTGTGTGCGGATGCGTTCCAGCAGTCGCTGATGGCGTTCCTGCCGCTCTGTCAGCGGCATCTGCAGGGCACGTTCGATGGCGTCGGCCATGCCGCTGGTGTCGTAGGGGTTGACCAGCAGCGCTTCATTGAGTTGTTCGGCTGCGCCGGCAAAGCGCGACAGAACCAGCACGCCAGGATCGGCCGGGTCCTGGGCGGCGATGAACTCCTTGGCCACCAGATTCATCCCGTCGCGCAGCGGTGTGACGAGCGCCACCTCTGCGACGCGGTAGAGGCCGGGAAGGTGCTCGCGTTCCACGTTGCGGTGGATGTAGCGCACCGGCATCCAGTCGAGTTCGCCGTAGTCGCCGTTGAGCGAGCCGCACAGGCTTTCTAGCTGCTGCAGCAAGTCGTTGTAGCTGCTGACCGACTCGCGGCTGGGCGAGACGATCTGGATCAGCGTGGTGCTGTTGAGGTTGTCCGGATAGTTCTTCAGCAGCTTGCGAAACGCCGTAATACGCTGGGGCAGGCCCTTGGAGTAGTCCAGTCGTTCCACGCCCAGCAGCAGACGCCGGCGCGAGTACTCGCTGCGCATGCGGTCGAACATCTCGCACGCCTCTGGTGCGTGCGTCAGGGTTGCGAACTCGTCCACGTCGATGCCGATGGGGAAAGCACTCGCCTTGAGGACGCGGCCCTGGATGCGGTAGCGGTTTCCACCCAGCACCTCGGCGTGTCCTTCAGTCTCCACGTAGCGCGAGAAGTGGGTCAGGTCGGCCTCGCTCTGGAAGCCCACCAGGTCGTAGGCGAACAATGAGCGGATCAGCCATTCATGCTGTGGAATGGCCGCCAGGATCAATGGTGGCGGCAGCGGGATATGCAAGAAGAATCCGATGCGATTGACGCAGCCCAACTTGCGCAGCTTCGCTGCCAGCGGGATGAGGTGATAGTCATGAACCCACAGCACGTCGTCGGGACGGATCAGCGACATCAAGTGATGAGCAAACATCCGGTTGACGCGCTGGTAGCCGTCAAAGTAGCCGGCATCGAACTGTGCCAGGTCGAGGCGGTAGTGAAATACCGGCCACAACACGCTGTTGCTGTAACCCAGGTAGTAGCTGTCGTGCTCCTCGCGGCTGAGATCCACCGTGGCCAGCGTCACCGGGCCAGCCTGCTGGGTATGCAACTGCCCTTGTCCACCACAGTGCCGCTCCAGCCGAACCACAGGCCCCCGCTCGCATTGAGGGCCGAACCCAGCGCCACGGCCAGCCCGCCGGCGGCGGCGCTCTTGCGCGGATCGGCCACGCGGTTGGAGATGACGACCAGTCGCGACATGCCTTGCCTCAGATCTGTGAATCCCACGGTGCCGACAGGCGTACCGCGGCATTGATGATGCCCACCATGGAGTAGGTTTGCGGAAAATTGCCCCACATCTCGCCCGATACGGGATGCGTGTCTTCCGACAGCAGGCCCAGATGATTGCGTGCGGCCAGCATGGTTTCAAAGATTTCGCGAGCCTGCTGCTTGCGACCGATGCGGCTCAGGGCATCGATGCGCCAGAAGGTGCAGATGTTGAAGGCTGTCTCGGGTTTGCCGAAATCGTCTGCCGCCTCATAGCGGCGCATGTAGGGGCCATCGCACAGCGCCTTCTCCAGCGCATCCACGGTGGCGACGAAGCGCGAATCCCGGGCGTCGATGAAGCCCACTTCGGCCATCAGCAGCACGCTGGCATCCAGATCGCGTCCGCCGAAGCTCTCGGCAAAGGCCTGCCGGTCGTCCGACCATGCGCGCTGGAGGATCTCTGCGTGCATCTGCGCGGCATGGGCTTGCCAGTACTGGGCCCGCTCGGACAGCCCCAGGATCTGGGCAATCTTGGCCAGACGGTCGCAGGCAGCCCAGCACATCAGGGCCGAGGAGGTATGGACGCGGGCGCGCGAACGCAGCTCCCACATGCCGGCATCGGGCTGGCCGAAGCAGCGCACGGCCTGTTCCCCCACCTTCTCGAGCCGGGTGAACTCGGCTTGGCCGGGGCGGTGCAGCAGACGCTGGTCGTGGAAGGCCTGCGCTGCGCCCAGCACAATGTTGCCGTAGACGTCGTGCTGGAAGTGCTCCTGTGCCTGGTTTCCGATGCGCACCGGACCCATGCCGCGGTAGCCCGGCAGGTGCGTCAGGGTTGTTTCGGGCAGCTCGCGCTCCAGACCGATGCCATACAGAGGTTGGATGTGACTGCCGCGCTCGGCCACGACGACGTTGCCCAACCAGCGCAGGTACTCCTCCATCGTGGCGACTTCGGACAGGCTGTTGAGTGCGCGTACGACGAAGAAGGCGTCGCGCAGCCAGCAGTATCGGTAGTCCCAGTTGCGTCCGCTGTCAGGAGCCTCGGGGATGCTGGTGGTCATGGCCGCCACGATGGCGCCGGTATCCTCGTATTGGGACAGCTTGAGGGTGATGGCGGCGCGGATGACGGCATCCTGCCATTCCAGTGGAATCGCCAGGCGTTGGCTCCAGCGACGCCAGTAGGAGATGGTCTCCTGCTCAAAACGGCGCGCCGTTTCGCCAATGCCTTCGAGCAGAGTCTCGTCGGCCCCCAGCAGAAAGTTGTGTTCGCGTGCCAGCAGAAAAGGTTGGCGCGACAGGATGTGCGAGATGGGGGCGTCGGTATTGAGGCGCAGCGTCATGTCGCTGCCGACGTAGCGCACGTGGTTGCTGCCGCGTGTGACCTGGGGGACTTCGCGCCCCCAGTCAAAGCTCAGATTCAGGGAAACGCGGATGCGGGGCGAACCGTGCACCGGCCGTACGCGCCGTACCAGCATCATGGGTCGGAAGGAGCGAAAATGGCTGGTGAAGCGCGGCGCGAAGTCGGTGATTTCGATGCCGTTGCCGTCGCGGTCGTACAGCTCGGTACGCAGTACAGCGGTGTTCAGTTCGTACCACTGCCGGCTTGAGGCCAGGTTCTCAATTTCGATGGCGAAGGCGCAGGCCTGGCTGTTGCCGTCGGGTTGCAACAGGGCGTTGAAAACCGGGTCGCCGTCGAAGCGGGGCAGACAGCACCAGACGATGCGTGCATGGGCATCGACCAGGGCGCTGAAGGCGCTGTTTCCGATCATGCCCATGGCCAGTGAAGATGCTGCTGGCGGGGCGAAGCCGTGGTCCGGCGACGGCGCCGTGTTCAGGGGCTGGCTCATTCGAATTTCCTTGCGGCCGAGGCCGCACCGATGCGCCCGATCGAAAAATGCAGCCAGGATCGCAGCGCCTGCGGGCTGTCGCAGTGATACAGAGCCACCGTAGGGCCAAGGCCGACTTTGAGGCCCAGGCCACCCTGGCGCTGGACGGCCGCGAAGCCTGCTTCATCGGTCACGTCGTCGCCGGCAAACAAGGGGCGGCGTCCCATGAAGGGTGCGTCGGACATGAAGATGTCGATTGCGCGTCCCTTATCGATACCGACGGGCTTGACCTCCAGTACGAACTTGCCTTCCACCAATTCCAGGCCGGGTGACTGCGTCACCGCGTCAGTCATCACCTCCCGGCACAGGCAGGCCAGTTCCGGCGCTTGCCGATAGTGCAGAGCGACCGCCGCCTGCTTGGGCTCGACGCGCAGGCCCGCGTGGCGGTGGGCCAGTGCCTGAGCCGCTACCAGCGCCTCGCCCAGGTCCGGCGTGGCGAGGCTGACCAAGCGACCGTCGGCGTGGCGCAGTTGCGAGCCATGCTCGCCGGCCGCAGGCAGCCGCAGCGGCGTGAGGAAATGGTCGAGGTCAACCAGCCGCCGGCCGGAGATGATGGCAAGCGCGCCGTCCAGCACTTCGTAGAGTGCCACGAGAGCGGACACCAAGCCGTGCGCGACGCGGACAGCTTCCGGCTCGGGCGCCAGATCGGCCAGCGTGCCGTCGAAATCGAGAAAGAGGGCGGTATCGCGTGTGATGCCGGGTAACCGTTGCATTGGCCTCTACCTTATCAAAACAGGGCTGTGCATCTGCATGGGCGCATGAGATACTTGACTATTGCGTGCGGTTTACAACGCGGCCGGTCTTGCGGAGCAACCACGCTGCGTGTTCGCCCTTCCCCCATGTTCCGCTGGCTCATCGTCATCTTTGTCGCGTTGCTCGTCATCAACGCCTTCACGCCCTGGTTCCGCAGGATCGGCTTCGGCCGTCTGCCGGGCGATCTGAACTTCACCCTGTTCGGGCGTCAGTTCAACCTGCCGCTGACCACCACCATCATCCTCAGCCTGGTGGCGGCCGGCGTGTCCATGGCCAAGCGCGGACTGGACGACCTCGTCGAATACTGCAGGGAGACGAAGGTCAACGGCAGAAGCCTCCTGGACA
>CAZJKR010000058.1:8350-10158 GCA_964546615.1 uncultured Curvibacter sp. | reverse complement strand
CCGGCTGTTGTGAGCCGGGGCCGGTGGCGGCAAGCGCCGGCTCCGGAATGTCCCCGGCCGGGCGTCGGTCAGGCGTCGGCCACCACCAGTTGCACATCAGCCGTGGCGCGGGCGAGGGCGTCCGGCAGTGCCTGGTCGGTGACGAGCAGCTGCACGTTCTTCCAGGGCAGGCTGGTGATCAGTCCGGGGGCCTCGAACTTGCTGGCATCGGCCACCACGATCACGGTGCCGGCATGCGGACAGACGGTCTGCTTGAACTCGACCTCGAAGGGGTCGAAGTCCAGGCAGCCGCCGCGCGCGCTCAGCGCCGCCACCGAGACGATCAGATAGTCGGGGTGCAGTTGCGCCGCGAAGCGCAGGGCGCTGGCACCGGCCAGGGTCATGTCGCTGCTGCGCAGGGTGCCGCCCGGCAGCATCACGGTGTGGCGGTCGCCGCTGGGTGCCAGGGCCCGCGCCACTTCCAGCGAGGGCGTGGCAACCGTCAGCCCCCGGCGTTCGGCCAGCGCTTCGGCCACGAAACAGGCGGTGCTGCTGTTGTCCAGCACCAGGCTGGCGCCGTCGGGGATCAGGGCCGACACCTGCCGGGCCAGCCGGCGCTTGGCGGCGACGTTGCTGCGCAGGCGCAACTGGAAGGGGGATTCCTGCACGTCGCGGTGCAGGCTCACTCCGCCATGGAACTTCTGCACGACGCCATCGTCGGCCAGCGCCTGCAGGTCGCGCCGCACCGTCTCGCCCGAAACCGCCAGACGCTGTGCCAGTTCAGCCGTGGTGATGGACGGCGTGGTCCGCAGGATTTCGACGATGCGCTCCTGCCGCGCGCTCAGTTCAGGGGTGACGCTCATGGGCGCTCCGCCAGGGCAGCGCCGGTCTGGCCGTCGAAGACGCGCAGCCGCGACAGGTCGGGGGTCAGCAGGATCGGCTGCGCCACTTCCAGCGCGACATCGGCGGGGGTGCGCACCAGCGCGTCGCCGTCGCCCACGCGGATCTGGGCATAGGCCTCGGCGCCCAGGCGCTCGACGCGCTGCACCACGCCGGGCCAGCGCAATGGCCCCGCCATGGCGGCGGTCGGCGCGGCCGCCAAGTCCAGCTCTTCCGGCCGCAGGCCCAGCAGGGCGCCCGGCTTGAGCGCGGCGTCGCCATACCGCGCGTTCAGCCAGCTGCGCGCGGCCGCCGTCTCGGCGGGAACCGGCAGGAAGTTCATCTCGGGCGACCCGATGAACGAGGCCACGAAGCGTGTGGCGGGCTGCCGGTAGACGTCCATCGGCGCGCCCACCTGCTGCAGCCGCCCGCCATCCATCACCGCGATGCGGGTGCCCAGGGTCATGGCTTCGACCTGGTCGTGCGTGACGTAGACGATGGTGATGCCCAGTTCGGCGTGCAGCCGCTCCAGCTCTGCGCGCATGTGCGTGCGCAGCTTGGCGTCCAGGTTGGACAGCGGCTCGTCGAACAGGAAGACCTTGGGCTGGCGCACCAGCGCGCGGCCGATGGCCACCCGCTGCCGCTGGCCCCCGGAGAGTTCGTTGGGCCGGCGCTGCAGGAGTTCGGTGATCTGGAGCCGGCGGGCGGCATCCTGCACACGCTGGTCGACCTCGTCGCGCGACAGGCGACTGGTGCGCAGCAGACCGAAGGCCATGTTCATGTAGACCGTCATGTGCGGGTACAGGGCGTAGGACTGGAAGACCATCGCGATGTCGCGCTCGTGCGGCTCGGCGTGGGTGACATCGCGGCCGCCGATGAGCAGGCGGCCTGCACTGATGTCCTCCAGGCCGGCGATCATGCGCAGCGTGGTGGTCTTGCCGCAGCCGGAC
>CAZJKR010000058.1:4342-8340 GCA_964546615.1 uncultured Curvibacter sp. | reverse complement strand
ACTTCGAGGTCGAGCCGGTCCACGGCAATGTGGTCACGGTAGCGCTTGCTGATGCCTTGCAGGGAGATGGCAGCCATGGGGATGAGCCTGGGTGGGGATGTGGATGTTGAAGAGACTACTTGAGACCGGCATGCATGAAGCTGTCGACAAAGCGGCGCTGGAAGATCACGAACAGCAGCAGCAGCGGCGAGATCACCACCATGGTAGCGGCCATCAGGCGCGGCCAGTCGGCGCCGCTGTCGGCCTTGGCCAGCAGACCCAGGCCGATGGGCAGGGTGCGGACGGCTTCGCTGTTGGTCACCAGCAGCGGCCACATGTAGTCGTTCCAGTGCGTGACGACCGAGATCATGCCGAAGGCCACCAGGGTGGGCTTGACCAGCGGCAGGTAGACATGCCACAGCGTGGCCCAATGGCCGCAGCCGTCCAGCCGCGCGGCGTCGGCCAGATCGTTGGGAACCTGGCGGAACGCCTGGCGCAGCATGAAGGTGCCGTAGCCGCTGGCGATGAACGGCACCATCAGGGCCCACAGGCTGTTGAGCAGGCCCAACTCGCGCACGGTGATGAAGTTGGTCAGGAAGGTGGCGTAGATCGGAAACATCACCTGCAGCAGGAACAGGCCGAACAGCCAGTCGCGCCCCGGGAAGCGCAGCCGCGCAAAGGCGTAGGCCGCCAGCGTGATGGTGGTCAGCTGCGCCAGCAGGATGCCGCCGGTGACCAGCACCGAGTTGAGCAGGTAGGTGCCGAATGGCGCCACCGCCAGGGCCGCGGGGTAGTTCTGCCATTGCAGCACCTGGGGCAGCAGGCCGGCGGTGGTATCAAAGATCTCGGCGCGTGTCTTGAGCGAGGTGATGAGCATCCATGCCAGCGGGCTGAGCCACAGCAGCATGGCCGGCAGCACTAGCCAGTGCATCCAGCGGGAACGGCCGAACAGTCGGTGTGCAAGCATCATCAGCGCCCCAGGTAATGCACGCGTCGCCCCAGCGTGAGCGCAACGACGGCGATCAGGCCGCCGACCACCAGCAGCAGGATGTTGGCGATCGCCGAGGCGGTGCCGATGTCCTGGAACTGGAACGCGTTCTGGTAGATATAAAAGGTGAGTACGTTGGTGGCGTCGGCCGGACCGCCCTGCGTCATCACGAACACGTAGTCGAAGATCTGGTACGAGTGCAGCACGCCGATCACCACCACGAAGTACAGCGTCGGCGAGATCAGCGGCACCGTGATGTGCACCAGCTGCCGGAAGCCGGAAACGCCGTCCAGCCGCGCTGCCTCGTACAGGTCGCGCGGTACCAGCTGCAGTGCGGCCAGCAGGATCAGCATGAAGTAGCCCGCGTACTTCCAGATGCTCATGAAGATGATCGCCGGCAGCGCCCACTGCCGGTCGTACAGCCACTCCAGCTTGGGCAGGCCGAGCAGTTCCATCAGGCCGTTGATGGGGCCGTAGCCCGGCGCGTACAGGAACACCCACACCATGCCGGCGGCCACCGACGGGATCATCACCGGATAGAAGAAGCTGGCGCGGTACAGCGCCGTGCCGCGCAGACCGCGGTCCAGCGCCACGGCCAGCACCAGCGCCAGGGCGATCGAGGTGGGCACCGTCACCACCATGTAGATGACGGTGTTGCGCAGCGATTGCCAGAACAGCGCGTCATGCCAGAGCCGCTGGTAGTTCTCCCAGCCGACGAAGAAGATCGCCGACGATCCCAGTTGCACGTCGAAGAAACCGTAGACGAGCGAACGCAGAATGGGCCAGTAGGTGAACGCCGCCAAGAACAGCAGCGACGGCGCGAGCATCACCAGCGCGGTGAGCAGCTCGCGCCGCCGCTGGCGGCGCCAGGCGACGGGCACGGTTTCCCGGGGGACAGCCAGCGGTCTGGTCATGCTGTCGTCAGGCGCGGCGGCGGGCCAGGCGCTGGATCTCGACGTTGGACTTGGCCGAGGCCTCGCGCAGGGCGGCATCGGGTTTCACCTCGCCCGCCAGGGTACGGTCGATCGCGCTCTTGAGGTATTCACGCACCTTGTGGTAGCCCGGCACCTGCAGGAAGGCGCCGGCCACCTCGGCCGTGACCAGTGCGGTGCGCGACTCGGGCACCTTGGCCACATGGGCCTTGAGCGCCGGGGTTTCCCACGACGACTTGCGGGCCGCCAGGTAACCGGTGTCGATGCACCACTGGGCCTGGTTGGCGGTGTTGGTCATCCAGCGGGCGAACGCCCAGGCGGCGCGCTTGTGGGCGTCGGGCTGCTTCTTCGCGATCAGGATCGGGCCGCCGCCCATGGTGGAGCCCATCACCTTGCCCCGGGGCATGGGCGCCACGCCGACCGGGAACGACGAGGACTTGAGGATGTTGGTCATCGAGCCGGTGGAGTGGTAGAGCATTGCGGTGCGGCCGGCCATGAAGTCGTTGGCCGAGCTCTCCCAGGTGGACGCCGCCGGCATCAGCCGGGCCTGCGTCATGCGCTGCCAGAACTCCAGCGCGTTCAGGCTCTCGGGCGCGTCGAACATCACCTTGTCCTTGGTCCAGAACACCAGACCGTTCTGGCGCACGAAGCTCTCGAAGATCCAGTCATGCCAGCCGCCGCCGATGGTCAGGCCCCACTGCGAGACGGTGTCGCCCTGGCGCACGGTGAGCGCCTTGGCCGCGGCTTCCAGTTCGGTCCAGTTGGTCGGCGCGGCCTTGAGGCCGGCGCGCTCGAATGCCGCCTTGTTGTAGTACAGCACCGGCGTGCTGCACTGGAACGGCAGGCCGTAGAGCTTGTTGTCGGACATGCAGGTGCCCAGGAAGCCGGGCATGAAGTCCTGGTAGATGTCGTCGGCCTTGGCCAGGGCGGTCACGTCCTCCAGGGCGCCCATGCCCAGGAAGGTCGTCAGCATGGAGTTGATCGGCAGCCAGGTGGCCGGCGGATCGCCGACGCCCAGTGCCGTCATCACCTTCTGCTCGGTGTTGTCGTAGCTGCCGGCGTAGATGGCTTCCACCTGGATGTCGCCATGGGCGGCGTTGAAGCCGTTGATCATGTTGGTGACGAGGCGGTTGATGTCACCCGACACACCGACCGGGTACATGAAGGCCAGCTTGACCTGCTGCTGCCCGGTGGCAAACAGCGGCATGCCGCCCAGCATGGCGGCGGCCGACACGGCGGCGCTGCTTTTCAGGAACTGGCGGCGTGGCGCGGCAAGATCCGGCGTCGGTTGCGACAGGGTGGGAACGGAACGGGACATGGGTGAACTCCTTCGTGGCTAGGTTGATGAAACATCGCAGGCACGCCATATCCTCGGACACGATCATGACAAACATGTGAAATCCATACAAACAAGACAAATTCCACATGAGTTTGTGTATTTGCCTCTGAAACGCGCATAAACTGCCGTCGCCATGCCATCTTCCTTGCCCCTTGCTCCGCCGCTCTGCGCCCCGGCGCCTCTGGCCCTGTTCGACCTCGACCACACCTTGCTCGACGGGGACGGGGACGATCTGTGGTGCCGTTTCCTCGTGCGCCATGGCCTGGTGGACACCGGCCTGTCGGCCCTGAACGAGCGGATGGGCGCCGACTACCGTGCGGGCCGGGTCAGCGTCGAAGACTTCAGCGCCTTTTACGCCGGGCTGCTTGCGGGACGCACGCCGGCATTCTGGGCCCCTTGGCAGGACCGGTTCCTGGCGGAGGAAATTCGCCCGCGGCTGCCTGCGGCGGCGCGCGCCGTGGTGGCCTCGCACCGGGCGGCGGGACATGTCCTGGTGCTGACGACGGCCAGCAACAGCGTGATTGCGCAGCGCACCGCGGCCGAACTCGGCTTCGAGCAGTGGCTGGCCACCGAGCTGGAACTGGTGGATGGCCGCTACACCGGGCGTGTGCAAGGCGTGCCCAATATGCGCGAAGGCAAACTGCTGCGCCTGCAGGCCTGGCTGGCCGAGCAGGGCCTGTCGGCCAGCGTGCTGCCGGATGCCTGGTTCTACAGCGACTCCATCAACGACCTGTCGCTGCTTGAAAAAGTGACCCACCCC
>CAZJKR010000058.1:2297-4332 GCA_964546615.1 uncultured Curvibacter sp. | reverse complement strand
TCTGCCGCTGCTCAGCGCGGTCGGCCACCCCGTCGCAGTGGACCCCGATGCCATGCTGCACCAGCATGCGCTGGCGCAGGACTGGCGCGTCGTGCAACTGCTCGGCCGCGCCGTGGCCTGAACCCGCAGGACGGGGCTTGCCCCGTCGGTTTGACAAGACCACCACCAGGGCAGCCGGGGCGGTTGCAATTTGTCCGATCAACCCCATTCTTGAAAAAAGAAAGGGTTCACCATGACTGATACGCGCCACATCGTCTGTCCGCACTGCCACACCACCAACCGCGTCCAGGTGGCCGACCTGGGCAAGGCGCCCGATTGCGGCAAGTGCCATCAACCGCTGTTCACCGGCCATCCGCTGGAACTGGACGAGGCATCGTTCGAGCGTCACGTCACGCGCAGCGAGATTCCGGTGCTGGTGGATTTCTGGGCGCCGTGGTGCGGCCCCTGCCGCATGATGGCGCCGGCCTACGCGCAGGCCGCGGGCCAGCTGGAGCCGCAGGTGCGGGTGGCCAAGGTCAACACCGAAGAGGCGCAGAACCTGGCGGCCCGCTTCAACATCCGCAGCATCCCGACGCTGGCGCTGTTCGTCGGCGGGCGCGAGGTGGCACGTCAGCCCGGCGCCATGCGCTCGGCCGCCGACATTGCCCGCTGGGTCCAGTCCCAGCTGCGCTGAGGCCGGCTCAAGGCTCGATGGTCCAGCCCTGTTGGCAGGACCGGCATTGCACCCGGACGTCCCCGTTGCGGGCATCCTCGCTCACCACGTCGAAGCGGCCGTAGGCGCCGCAATGCGGGCAGTTGGCCTGGTTGGCCACGGCCTCCGCATGCATCAGCAGGTAGAGATAGCGCCGCAGCGCCCACAGGGCAACGGCCCCGCTGACGACAAACAGCGCCACATCGAGCAGCTTCTCGCCCGGACTGCCGCCCTGGAACGCTTCGAGCGCACCGATCAGCGCAATGGTGCTCAGCAGCGTCAGCAGCAGGTGCGCATGGCTGGACAGCAGCTCGCGCTCATACCATTTGCGAAAGCCGAAGCGGCGCACGCCCTCGGCCAGGCCGGGGTTGAGCGGGTTGCGGGGACGGCGGGACATGACTGCCATGATGCCCCTGGCGCCGGCCTGGGCCGCGGCGGGCGGCAAGCACCCGACTGCGGTACGGGGTCAAGTCGGGGCCGGCGCCTGCAGTTCCGGCACGGCGACCAGGGCTTCGACCCGCGCCGCATGGATCAGCTCCCCCACCTTCTTGCCGCTGTGGCCCAGCGCCATGGCATGTTCGGCGATGGTGTGCGTCGGCAGCGCGAGCACCGTATCGAGCGCGGCCTGCAGCCGCAGTTTCTGCGGGTAGGGGGCGGTGTCGCGACCGAGCCGCCCGCGCGCGTCGCACTCGCAAGCCAGCAGCACCTCGGCAAAGCGCTGCGGCTTGCGGATGGCGTCACAACGCTCCAGCAGGCGCAGCAAGGCGGCCGGGCCCAGCTCGCCGCTGCGGTGGATGTTGCCGTGCTCGCGCGCCACCACGTCGGCCAGCTCGCGGCAGTCCACCGGCACGCGCAGGCGTTCGCACAGCCCCTTGAGCAGGCGGGCGCTGCGTTCCTCGTGGCCGATGTGGCGTGGCAGCACCTCGGCCGGCGTGGTGCCCTTGCCCAGGTCATGGCCCAGGCAGGCGAAGCGCACCGTCAGCGGCGCGCCAAGCTGCGCCGCCATGTCCAGCACCATCATCAGGTGCACGCCGGTGTCGACTTCGGGGTGATGCAAGGCGGGCTGCGGCACGCCCCACAGACGCTCCACCTCCGGCAGCAGACGCTTCAAGGCGCCGCAGGCGCGCAGCACGGTGAACATGCGCGAGGGCTGGGCCTCCATCAGACCGCGGCTGAGTTCCTGCCAGACGCGTTCGGGCACCAGGTGGTCGACCTCGCCGTCGTCCACCATCTGGCCCATGAGTTCCAGCGTCTCGCCGGCGACGGTGAAGTCGGTAAAGCGTGCCGCCAGCCGCGCCACGCGCAGGATGCGCACCGGGTCTTCGCGGAAGGCCGGCGTCACGT
>CAZJKR010000058.1:0-2287 GCA_964546615.1 uncultured Curvibacter sp. | reverse complement strand
CTCAGATGTTCGGAGTCAAAAGTGCCGTCCGCCCTGATCTGATCTGCGCTGACAGCTATGGAATTGATAGTGAGATCGCGCCGCGCCAGATCGTCTTCCAGCGTCACCTCGGGCGAGGTGTGGATGGCAAAGCCCTTGTAGCCGCGTGCCGTCTTGCGCTCGGTGCGCGCCAGCGCATATTCCTCTTTGGTCTGCGGGTGCAGGAAGACCGGGAAGTCCTTGCCCACCGGCACAAAACCGCGCGCGGTCATCTCTTCGGGCGTGGCGCCCACCACCACCCAATCGTGGTCCGACACCGGCAAGCCGAGCAGGGCATCGCGCACCGCGCCGCCCACCATGTAGATCTGCATGGCTGCAGTTTAGCGGTGCGCCGATGCCCGTCGGGCGACGGCTACTCAGGCAGCAGGCCGATTTCCTTGGCTGCGCTGCTCCAGCTGGCGTGCTCACGGCTCAGGAAGGCCGCCAGCTGTTCCGGGCCGCCCAGCGGCTCTGCCATGGGGCCGATGGTGGCGATGCGCTGTGCCAACTCGCTGTCACCGAGGAGTGCGTTGACTTCCCGGTTCAGCCGCTGGATGGCCGCCGCCGGCGTGCCGACCGGCGCCATCAGCGCGAACCAGCCCACCATGTCGAAGTCGCGCAGCAGTTCCGACAACGCCGGCACCTGTTCCCAGCCCGCCACCCGCTTGGCCGAAGTGACGGCCAGATAGCGCAGACGGCCCTGGCGCACCAGCGCGGCAGTGGAGGCGACGTCGGCCAGCACCGCGTCGGCATGCCCGCCGATCACGTTCTGTACTGCCACACCGACCGAGGCGTAGCCGACCAGGTTGGCCTGCATCTGGGTACGGGCATTGATCACACGGGCAATGATGCCGCCGAAGGTGCGCGGGCCTTCATTGGCCAGCGACAGCTTGCCCGGCTCCGCCTTGGAGCGGTTGATCAGGTCCTGCATCGACGTGATGGGCGACTCCGCCTTGACGACCACGGCAAACGGGCTCTTCGCGATGAAGGCCACCGGCACGAAGTCCTTCTCCGGGTCGTAGGGCATGGACTTGAACAGGTACTTGTTCGTCACCAGCGCGGCGGTGGTGGCGAAGTAGTAGCTGTAGCCGTCAGCCGGTGAACGGGCGGCGGTCTGCGCGCCGATGACGTTCTGACCGCCCGGCTTGTTGTCGATCACGATGGCCTGTCCCAGCGGCTTGACCAGGCGTTCGCCCAGCAGGCGTGCCACGTTGTCGGGCCCGGAGCCCGGCGGCTGGGACAGGATGAAGCGGACCGGCTTGTCGGGCCAACTGCTTTGGCTCCAGGCGTGCGGGGCGGCGGCGGCCAGCAGGCTGGCCTGGATGAAGTTTCTGCGTTGCATGGTGGTCTCCTCGTTGTGGTTGATAAGCAGCACTGACGGCGTTATTGATGGGCGAATCGCAGTACCAGGCTGGCCGCGGCAATCGTCTGCCCTTTGAGGGCGTCCAGCACTTCGGCCTTGGTCAGACCAGGTGGCAGGGCGCCAGGTTCGAGGCGGGTCGCAATCAGGGTGTACACATAGTGCTGGGGTGCGTTCCCCTTGGGCGGGCAGGGGCCGAGGTAGGCCATGGCACCCAGCGTGTTCTTGCCGAAGACGAACTTCGCCGAACCGGCCGTCGCCTCGCCTTGTGCCAAGGCGTCGACCGATGCCGGTATGCCGTAGGCGGTCCAATGGTTGACGCCCAGGCCCGCACGGCCCGCCTGGTCGTCCATCAGGATCACGAAGCTGCGCGTGCCGGTCGGTGCGCGCATCCAGTTCAGTGCGGGAGAGATGTTGCTGCCGACGCAGTTCGGGTTCGTCGGATTGCTGCCGGCAAAGGCGCGCTCCAGCATGTCGTTGTCGGCCCGCCCCGGGGATGTGAGGGTGAAGCCGGAGGTGTGCGGTGCTGGTGGCGGGGCGGCGCAGGCCGCCAGTGCGCCGAGCACACACAGAATCAGTGCATAGGATGTCTTTTTCATTGCCGTCTCCTCAGGCTCATTGAACATCGGTCATTGGGGCGCCGGTCATGGGCGTCGGCATCAGAAGCTCGCCAATGCATCCAACTGCGCGGCGAGTTCGTCGGCTTCCGATGCCACGCCATAGACATAGTGGTCCGGGCGCACCAAAGCCGCGCTGCACCGATGGCGTTCGAACCAGTGCGCCACGACGCCGTCCTGTTCGTCAAAGCCATCGGTACCCAGTTGCACCACGCGCAGGTCTGGCCGCGCCACGCGTCGGGCTGCCCTTAGCAGCGCGGCATCGGCCTGTCGGCTGAGCACGAGGCGCCAG
>CAZJKR010000057.1:3938-15627 GCA_964546615.1 uncultured Curvibacter sp. | reverse complement strand
GCGACCCATTGGGCAGCGGATCGCTCAAATCGGCTACTTGTTCAGCGTAGCCTTAAGCCTCTCATCGAGGCGGTGAGCGAGTTCACCAGCCGTGCGGCAGCCAAGCTGCGGCGTCAATCCGGCTTGGCTGGTCAGATACTGGTGTTCGCCCACACGTCCCCCTTCCGACAGGGGCCACACTTCTCCAAAAGCATAGTCATACCGCTGCGCCGTCCGACGGCGGACACGAGGCATCTGGTTCAGGCCGCTGTAATGGGAGTCACCCAGATTTACAAACCGGGATTCAAACTCTCCAAGGCAGGAGTCATGCTGCTGGACTTGATGCCGGACAACGTCTCACAAGGCGAGTTTGACTTCGGTGCGCCTGAAACACGGGATCGCGGAAGATTGATGGCCGCAATGGATGCCATCAATGATCGGTTTGGACGCGGTGCCATCCATGTAGGAAGCGCTGTCGGCGTGGGTGCGCACCGCGACTGGTCGATGAGGCAAGAAAGACTTACGCCTCAATACACCACCAAATTTAGTGACATGCCTGTGGCGCGAGCCTAGACTATCTAGTAGCGCAGCAGGACGATTGCGCTTGGATGGGCGGGCACTTCACATCTCCATAACTGCAAAAAACACAGCAGTCTCCCGGCAGTGGGCGCATCACGGTCTTGCATTCTTCGCATTCGTAAAAGAACTGACAGGCGTCCGTCGGCATCTCAAGCTTGATGGCATGGCCGCATTCGGGACATGTCAAGGTCGATGCGGTTTGAATCGGGTTGCTCACTTGACCTCCCGCGCAGTGGAGGGGTATCCAGCATTGGTTGTGGCCTGGGCCAAAGCCGCCACGGTGGCGACATCGGGGTCAAAGGTGACGGTTGCGGTCTTCTTCGCGAAGTCGATTTGGGCTTTTGCGACGCCAGGCGTCTTCTCCAAAGCCTTCTTGACCGTCACGGGACAAAGCTCACAAGTCATGTTCTTTACGTCGAGGGTGACTGTCTTTGGCGTTCCAGCGAAAGCGTTGATTGAAAGGAAAATCGAGAGGGCCAAAAGATATGAACGCATGGTGGTGTCCTTAAAAGATGAAGGGAAGAAGCCAGGGTGATGCCGCCATGAGGCAGACCATTGCCAACACGACCCAAAAGATGGTTCGTTGCCGCGCGGCCACCTCAGGGATGGCGCAGACATCTCCGGGAGCGCACGTCGGCTCGCGGTAAAGCCGTCGCCAAGCCATGACCATGAACACCGCGACCAAGGCCACGAAGATGGGTCGGTAGGGCTCGAGCGCGGTCAGGTTGCCAATCCAGGCCCCGCCAATGCCGAGCGACAAAAGGATGAGAGGTCCAGCGCAACACGCAGAAGCGCCAACGGCTGCCAGCGCAGCTGCGACCATTGAAGATTTGACTTTAATGTCCATGCACAAATCCTTCCAACCCAACAAGGGATAGGCTAATGTAAAGTCTGGACTAGAGTCCAGAGTCAAGCACTATTTGGAAATGCCATGAACGACATGACAATTGGCCGAGCTGCCAACGCGGCAGGCGTAAAGATCGACACGATCCGCTATTACCAGCGCATTGGTCTGATTGCTGAGCCCCTACTCCCGCAGGGCGGGCAGCGCAAGTATGGCGAAGCGGTTGTCCGGCGAGTCAAATTCATCAAGCGCGCACAAACGTTAGGATTCACGTTGGATGAGACCAGCAGTCTTCTTAGCTTTGAAGAAGCAAAAAACTGTTGCGAAACCAAGGAGCTGGCTGAGCACAAGATCAAGGAGATTGATGCCCGCATTGCTGACCTGCGCCGCATGAAGAAGACCCTTACTGACTTGTCTAAGCGCTGCGAAAACGGAGTCGAATCTGGACCATGCCCCATCATTGACACTTTGGCTGGCACTTAATTCCTGCAAAAATTGTTAGTCGTCAAATTGACGATAGAGCATAGGCGTATATAGCCTACTAACAGTTAGGGTCATTCAGAAACAACGATGGCTGTGCGATCGCGCGCAGCAACGAAGCCAAGGCCCTGGGTGTCAAGATGGGTGCCCCATGGTTGGGGATACGGCACCTGGAAGAGAAGGAAGGACTGGTCGCGCTCTCGGCCAACTTCGCTTTGTATGGCGACATGTCCGACCGGATGATGAGCTTGGTCGCAGGACTGGGGCATCAGCAAGAGATCTACTCCATCGATTTAAGTGCACCAGGCTACTGTTGCGTTTCCTTTGAGAAGGAAGTCGTTGACTGGTGTTGCGATTAACAGAGTAGGGCTGTTGCGTTTCATTGGCAGTGGCGACCATTGCCCGGAAGCCAAGTGGGCACCCGGGTGAGTATTTTGGAGCAAACCCACTAGGCGTTCGCACAACAAGTCCTCCACCGATTTCCATCCCAAACTCATCAACGATTTGCATTCAATTCGGCCACCTATTGCTGCCGTTCAACCTCCAGGACTCTATGACTGCTACGCAGCGATTGCTGCCTGTCACCTCGGACTCCTGACCGCCCGATGTGACCACATAGCGGTCGCTCAGTATCAGGTGGAGTAGCCACTCAACGCTTTAGCTGCGCGGCCAGCCCTCCCCGCCGGTGGAAGTCCGCTCGAACGAAGGGCTAGCCGTCAGTTCGGGCATGGGTGCGCTGGTAATCTTCGGCGATCTCCTCAGCTCAGCGTTGCCAGAAACACCGTGAACCCGTGTGCTGTGCCAATTGCAGGGAGACAGACAGCTGTAGCGCCACGCCGGCCTTCTGGCTGGCCGCGGCGCTCATGGGGCTAGGGGTCTGGCTGCATCTGACCGAGCGGCACGAGCATGAGCACAGCCATGAGCCGCTGGCGCATGCACATCCCCATGAGCATGACGAGCACCATCAGCATGCCCACGATGCCGCCTGGGACGGCGCCGAGCCGCATCTGCACTGGCATAAGCACGAGGTGCTAACCCACAAGCATCCGCACTATCCGGACACCCATCACCGGCACTGAGCGGCCGGGGCGCCGGAACGCGTTATGATCGCCACACAATTTGCCGGGGACATGGCAGCCTCCCCGCCCCAAGACGCTTGCGTCCAAGGCCTGCTCTGATCTGGGGTTTGAAAGCCCCAAGAGGAGTATCCGTGGACAACAATAAAACAAGCCTGGGTGTGGATTCCGAAACGAACGTCGCCCCATCCCCCATCACTTTGGCGCAAGCCACCCGCTACTGGCTTAAGCTGGGTTTCATCAGCTTTGGCGGGCCGGCGGGGCAGATCGCCATCATGCACCACGACCTGGTGGAGAAGCATCGCTGGATCTCGGAGAAGCGTTTTCTGCACGCGCTGAACTACTGCATGGTGCTGCCCGGGCCCGAGGCCCAGCAGTTGGCCACCTACATTGGCTGGCTCATGCACCGCACCTGGGGCGGCATCATCGCGGGGGCGCTCTTCGTGCTGCCCTCGCTGTTCATCCTGATCGCGCTCTCGGCCATCTACATGGCCTGGGGCGAGACGCCGCTGGTGGCAGGCCTGTTCTACGGCATCAAGCCCGCGGTAACGGCCATCGTCGTGCAGGCGGCGCACCGCATCGGCTCGCGCACGCTCAAGAACCCCTGGCTCTGGAGCATTGCGGCGGCGGCCTTCGTGGCCATCTTTGCGCTGAATGTGCCTTTCCCGCTGATTGTGGGGGCGGCCGCCTTGATCGGTTATTTCGGCGGGCGTTACGTCCCGGACAAGTTCCGCACCGGGGGCGGGCATGGCGCCGGCAAGAGTTCCTATGGCCGGGCCATCATCGACGACGACACGCCCACACCAGCCCATGCACGTTTCCGCTGGAGCTGGCTGACCCAGGTGGCGGTGGTCGGCGGCCTGCTCTGGCTGCTGCCCATGGGCCTGCTCATGCTCGGCCTGGGTTGGCAGCACGATTACACGCAGATGGCCTGGTTCTTCACCAAGGCGGCACTGCTGACCTTCGGTGGTGCCTATGCGGTGCTGCCCTATGTCTACCAGGGCGGGGTGGGGCATTACGGCTGGCTCACGCCCGAGCAGATGATCGACGGTCTGGCCCTGGGCGAGACCACGCCGGGTCCGCTGATCATGGTGGTGGCCTTCGTGGGTTTTGTCGGCGGCTGGAGCAAGGCCCTGCTGGGGCCGGACGCGCTCTTCCTGGCCGGCGCGCTGGCCGCGGTGCTCGTGACCTGGTTCACCTTTTTACCGTCCTTCCTCTTCATCCTGGCCGGCGGGCCGCTGGTGGAGTCCACCCACGACGATCTGAAGTTCACCGCGCCGCTCACGGCCATCACGGCTGCTGTGGTGGGCGTGATCCTGAACCTGGCGCTGTTCTTCGCCTATCACGTGCTCTGGCCCCAGGGTTTCGAGGGGCGCTTTGACGTGATCTCGGCCCTGATCGCCCTGGGCGCGGCGGTGGCGCTGTTCAAGTACAAGCGCAGTGTGATGCAGGTGCTGGCTGCCTGCGCCGTGTTGGGCCTGATTTTCAAGTCACTACTTTAGGACGGGGACATGATGCTGAGAGCTTTTGACAAACGCTGGGTGCTGGTCTTACTGGCAGCCGGGATGCTCATCCCACCGGCCCTCGCACAGGACCGCAGGACCGAGCAGGCGATCAAGCACCGGCGTGCGGCCTTCACCCTGATGGCCACCTACGTGAACCGCTTGGTGCAGACGGCGGAGGGGCAGCGGCCCTTCGACGCCCGGCTCACAACCGCCGATGCCCGAGTCGTGGCCCAGTTGAGCCAGCTGCCGTGGGAAGGCTTTATCGAGGGCAGCGAACGCGGCGACACCCGGGCGCGGGAGGACATCTGGCTTGATGACGACAAGTTCAAGGCCTATGCCGCGGACCTGCAGCGGCAGTCACTGACGCTGGTCACAGTCACCGAGGCGGGTGATCTGAAGCGTTTCAAGGCCACGCTGGTCGAGATGCGCAACACCTGCTCGGCCTGCCACAAGGCGTATCGCAAGGACTGAGACAGGAGCATGGCCATGAAATGGATCACGCGTGAGCGCCCCAAGATCGACCGCATTGCCTGTCCCTGGCTGGTGGCGCGTTTCATCGACCCGCAGGCCGATTTTCTCTACGTGCCCGGCGCTGACGTGATGCGGGTGGCGCAGGAAACCGGCGCCATCCCCTACGACATCCCCGGCGTGGAACTCAGCCACGTGGGCGAGCTGTGCAGCTTCGACGCCTTCCTGCACAAATACGGGTTGAGCGACCCGGCCCTGCAGCAACTGGCGGCGATCGTGCGCGGCGCAGATACCTCGCGCCTGGACCTGACGCCGCAGTCGGCTGGCCTTTACGCGATCTCGCTGGGCCTGTCGCGTAACTTCAGCGACGACCACGAGATGCTGCGCCACGGCATGGTTTTGTACGACGCGCTTTATGCGTGGTGCCAGCAGGGCCAGGGCGAGACACACAACTGGCCACCAAAGATTTAGGCGCAGGTCTCATATCTCTGTCTGTTCGGAGATCTCTAGGGCGTCGTCGACCTCGATGCCTAGGTACCTCACGGTCGATTCCAGCTTGGAATGGCCAAGCAGCAGTTGCACTGCTCTGAGATTCTTGGTGCGGCGATAAATCAACGTCGCCTTGGTTCTTCGCACTGAGTGAGTTCCATACTCGGAACGATCGAGGCCAAGCTCATCAACCCAGTGCCCAAGAATCCTGGCGTACTGCCGGGTTCCAAGGTGTGGAGAATGGTGGAGCCTGCTGGGGAACAGAAAGTCCTCTGCATTCAGTCCAGCCTGCTTGATCCAGATTTGCAGTGCGTCGCGTGTAACTCCCGTGATCTCGAATTGGACTGGCCGTTTGGTTTTATGCTGCATTACGATAGCTCGCGTAGCTATCTGATCACCATGAGACACGTCACGGACCTTGAGTGCAACAAGGTCGCATCCGCGAAGCTTGCTGTCAATACCAAGGTTAAAGAGTGCAAGCTCCCGGACCCGACCTTGCATCTGAAGGCGTACGCGCAAAGCCCAGATATCCTTCACCTTGAAGGGCGCCTTTTGCCCGACGATCTTGCCTTTGTTCCACGGCTCATGATGCGCGATGTTGTGTGGGTTTTCCATGATGGTCTCCCATCGAGTTGAGAGTCCCAGAGCATGCACTTGTTAGGCGCCGCGATGTTGATCTCAATCAAGCTAGAAATGTGTTGTCACCCAGTACGGTTAACGCGATTAAGAGAGAAGGTAAATCTACGCTTTCGGTCCTATAGCGAAAGTTGAGTTGTCTGCGGTCAAGGTCGGCAATCGCTGCAGAGATGTCACTTAGTCCAACGGGGAAAGAGGTTGCAGCGGGTCCAAAGCGCCGGTTCATGCCGCGCCATAGCGGACGATTAAGTGGGGTTTACCTTCACTGAGAACATCAAGTGTCAGGTCCCCATGGAACAGCGGCAATATGAGTGGCTGCCTGCTGGATGCTCGTCAATGGTCGTCGCTGTCATTCCGTCTGCCGAAGCCAACTGTTCCAGATCACTCTGAGGCTACCAGTGGCATTGGTCACCAGCGAATCCATTCTTGGCTAGCAACTTATGCAGCAATCGAATGCTCTTCAGTTACGAAATGGGTAGCGGTGCCAAAATCTCGGCAATGTCCATTTGTAACGCGATCGCAATCTTCTCGACATTGTCTATTGAAATATTGCGCTCTTCTCTCTCAACTGCCCCGACGTAAGTGCGGTGGATTCCGGCGATTGCCGCAAGCTCTTCTTGGGACAGTCCCAAGTGACGGCGGCGTACACGCATCTGAACAGCCAGACGCTTGCGACCAGAAACGGGAGGATTACTTCTACGGGCCATTTGCCCATAAGCTTCTCCGCATTGACGACTTTACGTCTACAGACTATAAGTATCATTTTTAGTGCTGGAGGTCATATGCTGGAAAGCTTGAGGCCAAGAACTTCTACCGACCTCGCCTCGCTGGGGCGCATGACTCAGTCTCAGCCCATATCTGAGCTACTTCCTTCAAAGCTAAGCGAGTCGATTTTGTTGTCCTTGGCATTGGATCTTCGCCGAGTTGAGTTGATGGTGAAAGGCGGTGCAGAATCGACAGAAAGTCTGAGCGTGGCGATGTGTCTTGTGTTTAAGTACATTGAGCTTCTGCTGTCTCCAGAAGTTGCTCGCAAGTTCTCAGTTCAGGAAGATGATCTCTTCCAGGCAATACAGATTCTCTCAATCACCGTTGAGCGCGAAATCGTGACCAGAATCATTGGGGTAAGTGACCAAAGTGGCGACGATTACTTCCTGGCATCGTTGAAAAATATACGGGTCTAGTCTTTGACGTTCGGGTTATGGTTACCCTGGTAAAGGTTTGAACGAGTTCCGCGTAGCCGCATTTGACCGGGATCGAGTCGATGATCTGCTGCAGATCGGTGCAGGTACCAAGATATGCGCGCGTTGACAAGGGTGGGCCGAGATCCTGCAGGCCCAGCCCAGACTGCACGAGTGGCGCCCGCTGCTGCCTGCCTTGCGCCAGATCGTCGACCGTGGTTCGCTGGTGCTGATCGGGGCGCCACATCTGCCCAATCTCGCGGCCCTCGTGTCCGCAGGCCTGCGCGCCGAGCAGATCCTGCGCATCGACGCGCCCACGCCCGCGCAACGCCTTTGGGCTGCCGAGCAGGTCCTGCGTTGTCAGGAGCTGGGAGCCTTGCTGGCCTGGTTGCCCCAGGCCCGCTCAGAACAACTGCGACGCCTGCAGCTGGCCAGTACCTCGACCCAGGCCCTGGTGTTTGCGTTCCGCCCTGAGCAGGCGCGGCATGAGTCGTCGCCGGCGCCGTTACGCCTGGGCCTGCGTGTCGCACCCGAAGACAACGCCCTTTCCGTGGAGCTGCTCAAGCGCCGCGGACCGCATATCGATCACCCCGTCACCTTGACCGCATCCCTGGTGCAACTGCACTTTCCGATGTTCCAAGGAAGCTGAACGAGTTGAACGTTCCGGTTGGGAAGATTGAATACTTTTGCATCGAGGCATGCGACAAGGTGACGATGGAACTACTCCCGGGACTTGGAAACTCAGCCGATGCGCGACACATGGTCGGAGGCTTGTGGCTTCGTCACGCGCCGGCCGGAACTGGAAAAGGTCTACTCTGGCACGCACATTTGCGAACTCTGGGCGTCAAATTGGCATCGGCTAACAGGGGAGTGTTAGTCGAAGACATTTCTATAGAAGGAAATGCCATCGGCTAAGATGACGCGGCGTATAAACAAGGGTGGCACCTCGCCCTTTGGCACGCGCAAGGCCATGCCGGTGTACATCGAGGAAACCATCCTGGCGCTGCCGCGCATCCTGATCAACGGCGGGCGGCGCGGTTACCTGGTGGGCATCGATCCGCAGGTGTGTGTGCAGTTGCTCGGCGCAAAGCCGGTGCAGTGCGCGCTGGCAGAATAGCGGTCCGTTGTTTGCGGGTCGGCCGTCGCAGCCAGCCCCCTTGAGGAGTTTGCATGGAGTCGTTCTTCCCCGTCCTGGCCGCCGTGGCCGCCTACCTGGTGGGTTCCCTGTCGTTCGCCGTCATCGTCAGTCGTGTCATGGGCCTGAACGATCCGCGTACCTACGGCAGCAAGAACCCGGGCGCCACCAATGTGCTGCGCTCGGGCTCCAGGAAGGCCGCCGTCGTCACCTTGCTGCTCGACGCTGCCAAGGGCTGGCTGCCGGTGGCGCTCGTCCAGTGGTTTGGCAAACCCTACGGGCTGGAGGCGGGCACGCTGGCCCTGGTCGGGCTGGGGGCCTTTCTCGGCCACCTGTACCCGGTGTACTTCCGCTTCCAGGGCGGCAAGGGGGTGGCCACCGCGCTGGGCGTGCTGCTCGGGCTCGACTGGGTGCTGGGCCTGGCCACAGCGGCCACCTGGCTGATCGTGGCCTTCTTTTTCCGATATTCCTCGCTGGCTTCGCTGGTGGCAGCCCTGTTCGCGCCGGTGTACTACATCTTCGGCGACGGCCTGGCCTGGTACATGCAAGGGCCCGTCCTGTTTTCCATCAGCCTGATGTCCCTGCTGCTGATCTACCGCCATGCCGAGAACATCGGCCGTCTGGCGCGCGGCACCGAGTCGAAGATCGGGCAGAAGAAGCAGGGTGGCGGGGCTGCCTGAGGTGGCGCGGCCTCAGCTCAGGTCGGCTGGACCTGGGTGCCGAGCTGCAGCACCAGGTGGTGGTTGAAGCGCTGGCGCACCAGCGCACTGGCCAGTGCCGACTTCAGGGCCGGCCGGCCCAGGGCCGGCGCATGCAGCCGCGGGCGCGGCAACGTTTCGCCGGCGGCATCGGTGACGATGGCCACATGGGGCTGGCTGGTGCCGGCGTTGCGCCGCACCACGACGGCGATCGAACCGTCTTCCATCCGCACATAGGTGCCCGGCGGACACAGCCCGACAGCCCGTACCAGGGCGTGGCCGACGGCGTCGTTGTAGGGGGCGGCACTGCTCATGATGCTGCGCACCGATTCGGTCGTGCTGCGGCCTTCACGCGATTTGCGCGGCGAAATCATGGCCGCATAGCGATCGACCACACGCAGGATGCTGATCAGGCGCTGGCGCGCCGGCAGCAGGCGCAGATCCACCTTGTCCGACGCGTCCTCGTGATGGCCCGACACCACCTCCAGCCACAACGCATCGGTGACCCCCAGGCGGGCCAGCATCTGGCTGCCCCTGGCGGCGTGGGCGCGGATGGCCTCCTGCTGCGGGGGGGTGAGCGGGTCGGTCTGCAGCGCCAGCTCATCCTGCAGCGCGGTCATGCCGATGTTCATGGTCAGGGCGGCATGCACCAGGCTGTTGCGCTCGTCCATGCCGAGCTTGAGCTCGCCGGCGATCAGGTGGCTCAGCACGCTGCAGATCAAGGCATGGGAAGCGCTGTAGCCGACCGAGGAATTGGTGGCGAGCTGGAACAGCAGGTACAGGCCGACATCGGCATCCCGCTCCAGCAGCGTCTGCATCCAGCGGTCGTACTGCCAGACCCGCTGCTCGAACTCCTGGATGCTGGCCGGGCTGCCCAGCAGGACGCCCAGGCCGGCCTCGAGGTCCGACCACAGGCCCAGCAGGTCTTCGTATTCGGTCTGGTCGCGCACGCTCATGGGGGTGGGGCCGCTGCGGCGCTCAGAAGCGCTTGTCCAGCACCAGCTGGTCGTTGGTGCGCGTCATCTGGAAGCGTGTCAGGTAGCTGTTGCCCAGCAGGATGTAGGGCATGGGTGCCGGGGAGACCACGGCATCGACGTTGTACACATCGACGTCACCGAGCCGCACCGCGGCAAGCTTGATCAGCCAGCCCTGGCTGATGCCGTTGGCCGTGCTCACGCGCACCGGCTGGCCCGCCTGGGAATTCAGGCCGATGCGCTCGGCATCGGCCACACCCATGGCCACGGTGGAGGCGCCGGTGTCGACCAAGAAGCTGGCGCTGCGGCCGTTGATCTGGCCCTGCGCCAGGAAATGCCCGTGGCTGCCGGCATGCAGCACGATCTTGCCGCTGCCGGCGGGAGCGGCCGGGCCGGCGCTGACCGGGGCCTCGCCGATGCGCAAGGTCTGCCGGCGTCCCGCGATCTCCACCACCGCCTGGTCGGACTGGGTGGCGATGACCTTCACACCCAGGTGCGTTTCACCCACGCCCACGCTGCGCGGAGCGCTGCCATCGACCACCAGCAGGGCCTTGCCGCCCAGCAGGCCGGACAGGACGGCGGTCTGCGCCTGCGTCACCCCCGGGGCGGCGAGGGCAGCGGCACCGGCGAGCAGCAGGGCGACGAGCGATTTCATCCGGCGCGGCGGCTCAGTCGCGGAAGTTGTTGAAGTCCAGCGGCACGTCGGTGACTTCCTTGCGCAGCAGGGCCATGGTGGCCTGCAGGTCGTCGCGCTTGGGCCCGGTGACGCGCACCTTCTCTTCCTGGATGGCGGCCTGCACCTTGAGCTTGCTGTCCTTGATCAGGCGCTGGATCTTCTTGGCCAGCTCGGCCTCGATGCCGTTGCGCACCTTCACCAGCTTCTTGACCTTGTCGCCGCCGATCTTCTGCAACTCGCCGATGTCGAGGAAACGCACGTCCACCGACTGCTTGGCCAGCTTGTTGCGCAGCACGTCAAGGATCTGCTCGATCTGGAAGTCGGCATCGCCGATGACGGTGATTTCCTTGTCCTTGAGCTCAATGCTGGCCGAGGTGCCCTTGAAGTCGAAGCGGGTGGCAATCTCCTTGGCGGCGTTGTCCACGCCATTTTTCACCTTGACCATGTCCGCTTCGCAGACCGTATCGAAAGAAGGCATTTGGGTACTCAACAATCCATGCGCCCCGAGCCTGTCGAAGGGCGCTGTACGGGTTCTCTGGGAGGGCCTCGACAGGCTTGGCCCGGACGGGAGCGTGGTGCCCCCAGTGCGACAATCACCCGATGTTAGTCGAGAAAAACGTCCCGCTCCAGCCGTACAACACCTTTCGCATCGTCGCGCGGGCCCACACCCTGATCCGTGTCAAGAACGAGGCGGACGTGCAGGCCGTGCTGACTGACGCCGAGCTCGGCCCGGCACCGAAATTCGTGCTCGGTGGCGGCAGCAACATCGTGCTGACCGGCGACGTCAAGCCGGTGGTGCTCAAGGTCGAGATCATGGGCCGCCGGCTGGTGGAAGAAACCGCCAAGGGCTGGATCGTCGAGGTCGGCGGCGGCGAGGGCTGGCACGAGACCGTGCGCTGGACGCTGGCGCAGGGCTGGCCCGGGCTGGAAAACATGGCGCTCATCCCCGGCACCGTGGGCGCGGCGCCGGTG
>CAZJKR010000057.1:1334-3928 GCA_964546615.1 uncultured Curvibacter sp. | reverse complement strand
GACGCTGCATTTGGCCCGCAGCCTCCAGGGCCTGGAGCCCCACGGCGACACCTTGAGGGCCGGGGCCGGCGTGTCTCTGCCCCGGCTGGCCCAGGCCGCGGCGAAGCTGGGGTTTTCCGGGTTCGAGTTCCTGGCCGGCATCCCCGGCACCGTGGGCGCGGCGCCGGTGCAGAACATCGGCGCCTATGGCGTGGAGCTGCAGGACCGCTTCGAGTCGCTCGACGCCATCGATCTGCACACCGGCCAGTCCTTCACGCTCAATGCCGCGCAGTGCGCCTTCGGCTACCGCGATTCCATCTTCAAGCACGCCGCCCCGGCCGGCGAGGCCGGTGGCCGCCACGCTGGCTTCTTGGGCCTGGGCCTGGCCGGGCGTGCCCTCATCACCCGCGTGCGCCTGCGGTGCCCGAAGCCCTGGAAGCCGGTGCTGGGTTATGCCGACCTGGAGCGCAAGAGGGCGGAGACCGGCGTCAGCGACCCGACACCACAGCAGATCTTCGACTGGGTGTGCGAGGTGCGCCGCGCCAAACTGCCCGACCCGGCCGTGATCGGCAACGCCGGCAGCTTCTTCAAGAACCCCACCGTCACGCCCGAGCAGTGCGCCGACATCATCGCGCGCGACCCCAAGATCGTGTACTACCAGCTGGACGACGGCCGCATCAAGCTGGCTGCCGGCTGGCTGATCGACGCCTGCGGCTGGAAGGGCAAGTCCATCGGCCAGGCCGGCGTGTACGAGAAGCAGGCGCTGGTGCTGGTCAACCGCGGTGGCGGCGATTCAGGCGAGGACGGCAGCGGCCCCTGCGGGGCCACGGGCGGCGAGGTCATGACCCTGGCCAAGGCCATCCAGACCAGTGTGTACGAACGCTTCGGCATCCTGCTGGAGCCGGAGCCTGTGGTCGTTTAGGCAGCCAGCCCTTGCTGTTGTTGCGCAAGAAGCTATTGAATTGATAGCATCTTGGCGCGGCTGCCAGCTCACGCCGAAGCCGGCAGTGTCACCTCGCTCAGCGCCCGCTCCAGCGCCGCGCGGCTAGGCGTCTCCACGAACACGCACTGCTTGCCGGTGCGTTTGCAGTGGTCCTTCACGCGCCAGTAGGCGTTGTGGCTGATACAGCCGCTTTGGCAGATCACCAGGTCGGCGGCGGCCAGCGTGGCGTCGAGCTGGGCGCTGTTGTCTTCTTCACCGCCGTCATGGTGCAGGAAGCGCGCGCCGGTGTGCTCGATCACCTGGCGGTAGACCGGCACGCTGGCGGTGCGCCCGCCCACGCACAGCACGGCGCGCTTGCACAACTGCGGTGGCGTGCCGCATCCCGTGGTGGCTGGTTCGGCCACGGTGCGGCTGCGCAGCTGGTCGGCCTGGGCCTCGGCTGTTTCAGCGCGTTGGCGCTGCCGTTCGGCCTCCTGCTGGGCCTGCAGCAAGGCGCGCTGCAACTGCTGCAGCTGTTCGTTCTGTTGCCTGTTCGCCTCCGTCAGGGCCATGCGCTCGCGCAGCGCGGGGGCCGCCTGTTCCAGTGCCGCCAACTGCTCACGCTGCTGCTGCAGCTCGGTGGCGGTGCGCACCAGCTCGGCCCGCGCGCGCAGCAGTTCGCCCTGCTGTTGCTCGAAGCGCAGCGCCGCCTCGGCGGCCTGGTTGCGGCTGCGGTGCTGGGCGGCCGCCAGCTCGCGCGTGAGCACGGCGTTTTCCTGCTCCAGCGTGTCCAGGCGCGTCAGGTCGGCGCGCGTCGCCGCGCCCACCTGGTGCTGCAGCATGTGCGCTTCGCCCAGCACGCTGTGTTCCAGCGCGGGCGTGCAGCGCGGGTGGGTGAGGGTGGCCCACAAGGCGCCGGCCCAGTCGCTGCCGGCCGCGGCTGCGCGCCACCAGGCGGCCAAGGCCTCGGTGTGCTTGAGGTCGGCAGCCGCACGCAGCACCAGGGCATAACGCCGTTCCAGCTCCTTCTGCAGCGCTTCCGAGGTGGGGTTGCGGCGCTTGCACTCCGTGACGATGATGCAGTGCACCTCGTAGTCGCTGTGGCGCGTCATGTCACCCAGCGTGCGGTCGGCCAGGCGGCGCAGCAGGGCAATCGGCAGGCAGACGCCCACCACCGGGCAGTAGGCGTGGCTGTCGAGTTCCCACAGCCGGCGCCGGCGTGAACCCTGCGGCGCCTCAGCGCACGGCGCGACAGCGGGCTTGTCGTAGGGCAGGGCGGCCTGCACGGCCGAGGTCAAAGGATTGGGTTGGGCCAGACACATGGGGAAACCTCCACTCAGTGCAGCAGGCTGGCGCTGCCCAGCGGCAACAGGGCCTGCAGGTCCGCCTCGGTGGCTGTGCCCTGGCCGTCGCCGGCCTGGTTGCACAGTGGCACCCAGCGCGCATGCAGATGGGCCATCACCTGGCGCAGCGCCGGGCTGGCGTGCGGATGGGCCTTGAGGAAAAACAGGTTGGAGACGATCTTGCGCGCCATCAGCAGGCGTTGCCGCCCGGGGCTGGTGGCCGCCTGCGCGGCCGGTGCAGCCCAGCAGGTCATGAGGGCGAAAGTGCCCGCCACCAGGGCTTCCAGGCGCTCCTCGTGGCGCAGATCGTCTTTGGAGACCATCCCGTGCCCCAGGAGCAGCTGCAAAAC
>CAZJKR010000057.1:0-1324 GCA_964546615.1 uncultured Curvibacter sp. | reverse complement strand
GGGTAAAGGTGCCCGCCAGCAGGGCGTCCAGGCTGGGCAGGGGCAGGTCGTTGGCAGGGCGATTCATCGCATGGTCTCCGGCAGGATGTGTGACATGCGGTTAATCATAATGAGAATGATTCGCAATAACAAGCGATATGAGCCTACGCCATGCTGGGGTATTGGCCCACCCCGCAAGGGGCGGTGCCTCTGGCTCAGCCCGCCCGGCCGCAACCTGCGAAAATCCCGGGTTCCCAGCCTTGCATGTTTCAAGGCAAGGCATGACTTACGCGGTGAAGGAGATCTTCTATACCCTGCAAGGCGAGGGCGCCCAGTCCGGCCGGGCGGCGGTGTTCTGCCGCTTTGCCGGCTGCAACCTGTGGAGCGGGCGCGAGGAAGACCGTGCCAGCGCGGTCTGCCGCTTTTGCGACACCGACTTCGTGGGCACCGACGGCACCGGTGGCGGCAAGTTCACGACTGCCGAGGTGTTGGCCGAGGCGATTGAACGTGCCTGGGAACCTGCGGGCCAGGCCGGCCGCTACGTGGTGCTGACCGGCGGCGAGCCGCTGCTGCAGGTGGACGAGGCACTCACCACCGCCCTGCATGCGCGCGGCTTCACCATTGCGGTGGAAACCAACGGCACCTTGCCGGCGCCGCCCGGGCTGGACTGGATCTGCGTCAGCCCCAAGGACCAGGCCGAGGTGGTGCTGACCACGGGCAACGAGCTCAAGCTGGTCTACCCGCAGCCGGGTGTGGACCCGGCGCAGTTTGCCGGGCTGGACTTCCAGCATTTCTTCCTGCAGCCCATGGACGGGCCGCAACGCGAACAGAACACGGCGCAGGCGATCGCCTACTGCCAGCAGCACCCGCAATGGCGCCTGGGCATCCAGTCGCACAAGATGATCGGAATTAGGTAATGCACGAAATCAGTCAACGCTTTTTCTTTGATGCCGCCCACACCCTGCGCCGCGAGATCGAGGCCGAGGGCAGCCGGCGCGTGCACGGCCACACCTACTACGCCGAAGTGTTCGTGTGCGGCGAGCCGGGCGCCGACACCGGCATGGTGATGGACCTGGGCCACATCCGCCGTGAGGTCAACGCCCTGCGCGAACAGCTGGACCACCACTTCCTCGACGAGGTGCCCGGCCTCGGCCCGGCCACGCTGGAGAACCTGTGCACCTTCATCTGGAAAGCCCTCAAGCCCAAGATCCCGGCGCTGTCGGCGGTGATGGTGGAGCGGCACGCGATTGGGGACAAGTGCGTGTATCGGCCTTGAATTCCGCCAAACATCTAAGGATTTGCTGATTAAGGTCCACGATACCCGAAGTTGAGACGTTACATGCCG
>CAZJKR010000056.1:14970-16041 GCA_964546615.1 uncultured Curvibacter sp. | reverse complement strand
CTTCGCCGGGCCGTCGGTGCGGTCCCCCTCCCGCCGAAGGCGAGAGAGGGGGAAGTCGCGCAGCGGCTCAGGGGGTGTTCCATTTCAAGCCGCCAGGCGCTGCGGCAGCGCTGCCGGGTGGCCGGCGTAGTAGTCCATGATGGCCTGCACGCCCGAGCCCGCCAGCTTCACGCCGGCGAGCTTGAGGCCCATCTCGCAGCCGGCCACGGCGGCCACCAGCGTCAGGTCGTTGCTGTCGCCCAGGTGGCCGATGCGGAACATGCGGCCCTTGATCTTGCCCAGACCGGTGCCCAGCGAGCAGTCGAAGCGCTCGTAAATCACCTTGCGCACCGCGTCGGCGTCCACGCCCTCGGGCGTCATCACACCGGTCAGGATGGGCGAGTACACGCCGCTGTCCGCGCACTGGATGGGCAGGCCCCAGGCGTTCACGGCGGCGCGCACGCCGGCGGCCCAGCGCTGGTGGCGCGCCAACACCACGTCCAGGCCCTGGCCCAGGATCATGTCGGCCGCCTCGCTCAGCGCGTAGAGCAGATTGGTATTGGGGGTGGACGGCCAGTAGCCGCTCTTGTTCATCTCGATGATCTCGTCCCAGGCCCAGAAGGCCTTGGGCAGGCGGGCCGTCTTGCTGGCCTCGATGGCCTTGGGCGAAAGCGCATTGAAGCTGATGCCGGGCGGCAGCATCAGGCCCTTTTGCGAGCCGCTGATGGAGACGTCCACGCCCCATTCGTCATGCCGGTAGTCGGCCGAAGCCAGGCCCGAGATGGTGTCCACCAGCAGCAGCGCAGGGTGTTTGGCGGCGTCGATGGCTTTGCGCACGGCGGCGATGTTGCTCGTCACGCCGGTGGAGGTTTCGTTGTGCACCACGCACACCGCCTTGATGCTGTGGGCCGTGTCGGCCTTCAGGCGTTGCTCGATCAGCTCGGCCTGCACGCCGCGGCGCCAGCTCGCCGGCACGCCGTTGTCGGTGCCGGGCAGGGCCAGCACCTCGGCCTTCAGGCCCAGGCGCGTGGCCAGGCGGTTCCACAGAAAGGCGAAATGCCCGGTCTCGTACATCAGCACGTGGTCGCCGGG
>CAZJKR010000056.1:12321-14928 GCA_964546615.1 uncultured Curvibacter sp. | reverse complement strand
ATCACCGGATGCCGGGTCCGGAAGATCTTCTGCATGTCGGCCAGCACCTTCAGGCCCAGGGCGCCGAACTCGGGGCCGCGGTGGTCGATGGTGGGCAGGCTCATGGCGCGCAGCACGCGCTCCGGCACAGGCGAGGGGCCCGGAATCTGCAGGAAATGGCGGCCGGTGGGGTGAAAGTCGGTGGTCAGCATGATGGAAGGGTTGAACAGAATGCGCCCCATTTTTTGCATACAAAATTGATTTGTCAACGGTATTAAGCCTAAAATCGCCAAATCGAACCAATTTTTTGAATACAAAACTGTCCATGACGGCCCAGATCATTTCCATGCCGCCTGCCGCCCTGCATGAGCAGGCCACGCAGCGGCTGCGCCAGATGCTGGTGGAAGGGCAGATCGCCCCTGGCGCCAAACTCAACGAACGCGAGCTGTGCGAACAGCTCAAGCTCTCGCGCACGCCGCTGCGCGAGGCCATCAAGACCCTGGCCGCCGAGGGCCTGGTGGAGCTGCTGCCCAACCGCGGTGCCTTTGCCGTGGCGCTGGGCGAGGCCGACATCCTCAACACCTTCGAAGTCATGGCCGGTCTGGAAGGGCTGTCGGGTGAGCTGGCGGCCCAGCGCATCACGCCGGAGGAGCTGGCCGAGATCCAGGCCATGCATTACGAGATGAAGGCGGCCTACACCCGGCGCGACCTCTCCGCCTACTACCGCCTCAACGCCGCCATCCACCGCGCCTTCAACGCCGCGGCCAAGAACCCTGTGCTCACCGCCACCTACAACCAGGTCAACGCCCGCCTGCAGGCGCTGCGCTTCCGCTCCAACCAGGACGGCGAGAAATGGGCCCGCGCCATGCAGGAGCACGACCGCATGGTCGAGGCCCTGCAGAAGCGCGATGGCGCCGCCCTGCGCGCCGAACTGGTGGCCCACCTGGGCCACAAGCGCGACGTGGTGGTGGAACAACTGCGGGCCGCGGCCGCGCAGGCACTGCATGCCCAAGAGAGAGATTGAGATGAACGCCCCCTTGCCCCTGAACGTGTCGCACGCGTCCCCCGGCCAGGCCTACGAAGCCGTGGCCGCCGCCAGCAACGAAGTGGCCGCGCGTCTGGCCGCGCGCCTGCGCGCCGAAACGCAGGGCGAGGTGCTGTTCAGCCCGGCCGACCGTGGCCGCTACGCCACCGACGCCTCCATCTACCAGGTCATGCCAGTGGGCGTGTTCCTGCCGCGCAGCGCGGCCGACGTGCGCCTGGCGCTGGACATCTGCCGCGACTTGGCCGTGCCCATCGTGCCGCGCGGCGGCGGCACCAGCCAGTGCGGCCAGACCGTGGGCGCCGGGCTGGTGATCGACCACAGCAAGCACATGCGCAAAATCCTCGACGTCAACGTCGCGCAGCGCACCGCCCGCGTCGAGCCCGGCCTGGTGCTGGACCACCTCAACGCCGCGCTCAAGCAACACGGACTCTGGTACCCGGTGGACGTGTCCACCAGCGCCCAGGCCACGCTGGGCGGCATGGCCGGCAACAACTCCTGCGGCAGCCGCTCCATCGCCTACGGCAACATGGTGCACAACGTGCTCGGCGCCCAGGCTTGGCTGGCCGACGGCGAGCTGCTGGACTTCGGCCGTTTTGATGCTGCCAGCGGCCGCGTGCGGCAGATCGGCGACTACGTGCGCGGCCTGGCCGCGCTGCACCGCGACGAGATCAAGGCGCGCTGGCCCAAGGTGCTGCGCCGCGTGGCCGGCTACAACCTGGACATCTTCCACAACCAGAATGAAAAGCCGTACACGGCCGACGGCTCGGTCAACCTGGCCCACCTGCTGGTGGGCAGCGAAGGTACGCTGGCCCTGACCCGCTCGCTCGATCTGCGTTTGAGCGAGTTGCCGCGCGCCAAGGTGCTGGGCGTGGTGAACTTCCCCACCTTCTACCAGGCCATGGACAGCGCCCAGCACATCGTCAAGCTGGGCCACAACATGCAGGGCGGGGCGCTCACGGCCGTGGAGCTGGTGGACCGCACCATGATCGAGCTCTCGCTGCAGAACCCGGCCTTTGCACCCACCATCCGCACCGCGCTCTCGCCCGCCATCAACGGCGGCAAACCGGAGGCCGTGCTGCTGGTGGAGTTTTCTGGCGCCAGCAAGGCCGACATCGCACCCAAGATCAAGGAGCTGGTGGAGCTGATGGGTGAGCTTGGATTACCCGGCAGCGTGGTGGAGATGATCGACGACGCACCGCAGAAGAATCTGTGGGAAGTGCGCAAGGCCGGCCTCAACATCATGATGAGCCTGCGCGGCGACGGCAAACCGGTGAGCTTCATCGAAGACTGCGCCGTGCCCCTGGTGCACCTGGCCGAGTACACCGACGCGCTCACCAACGTCTTCCGCAAGTACGGCAGCCGCGGCACCTGGTATGCCCATGCCTCGGTGGGCACGCTGCACGTGCGGCCCATCCTGGACATGCGCCAGGATGGCGCCCAGAAGATGCGCGCCATCGCCGAAGAGGCGAGCGAGCTGGTGCGCAAGTACAAGGGCGCCTTCAGCGGCGAACACGGCGACGGCTTGTGCCGTGGTGAATGGATCGAGTGGCAGTTCGGCCCGCGCCTGACCGCGGCCCTGGGCC
>CAZJKR010000056.1:9199-12311 GCA_964546615.1 uncultured Curvibacter sp. | reverse complement strand
CAGATCAAGCAGCACTTCGATCCGAGCGGCCTGCTCAGCCCGCAGCGCATGATCGAACCGCCGAAGATGGACGACACCACGCTCATGCGCTACCCGCCCGGCCACAAGCAGCGCGTGGTGCCCATCCAGCCCGTGCTGGACTGGAGCGCCTGGAACGTGCAGAACAACCCGGTGACGGAAGAGACCACCGCGCCGGGCACCGGCGGCGACCCGGCGCAGGGCCTGGCCATGCACGTGGAGATGTGCAACAACAACGGCCACTGCCGCAAGTTCGACGCCGGCACCATGTGCCCGAGCTACCGCGTCACGCGCGACGAGCAGCACCTCACGCGCGGCCGCGCCAACACCCTGCGCCTGGCACTCAGCGGCCAGATTGAGGGCCTGAAGGGCGAGGACGCGCTGAGCAGCGAAGTGGTGCGCGAAGCATTTGAACTCTGTGTCAGCTGCAAGGGTTGCAAGCGCGATTGCCCCACCGGCGTGGACATGGCCAAGCTCAAGGTCGAGTTCCTGCAGCACTACAAGGCCCGGCACGGCCACACCCTCAAAGACCGGCTGGTCGGCCGGCTGCCGGACTACGCGCGCCACGCTGCCAAGGTGGCACCGCTGCTCAACCTGCGCGACAAAGTGCCGCTCATGGCCCAACTGAGTGAAAAGCTGTTCGGCTTCTCGGCCCAACGCAGCCTGCCGCAGTGGCAGCGTCAGCACTTCTTCAACACGCCGGTGCAAAGCGCCACGCGCGCCGACGTGCTGGCCGCTGCCAAACCGGTGGTGCTGTTCGTTGATACTTTCAATGGCTTCTTCGAGTCCGAGAACGCATTTTCAGCATTAAAAGTGCTTGAAAGCGCCGGCTACACTGTGCATATAGCTACAAAAACAGGAGCAGACGGCAAGCACCTCTGCTGCGGCCGTACCTTCCTCTCGGCCGGCATGGTGGAGCAGGCCAAGGTGAAAGCGCAGGAGGTGGTGGAGAGCCTCTTGCCCTTCGCCGAAAAAGGCATCGCCATCGTCGGCCTGGAACCGAGCTGCCTGCTGACCCTGCGCGACGAACTGCTGGTGATGGGCCTGGGCGAACCCGCGCAGGCGATTGCTAAACAGGCGCTGCTGTTCGAAGAGTTCCTGGCCCGCGAAGCCAAGGCCGGCCAGCTGGAAGCCTTCAAGGCCAAACTCAAGTCCGTGAGCCAACCCGTGCTGCTGCACGGCCACTGCCACCAGAAGGCTTTCGCCGCCGTCACGCCGGTGATGGAGGTGCTGTCATTGATCCCCGGCGCCAAACCCGAACTCATCGAGTCCAGCTGCTGCGGCATGGCCGGCAGCTTCGGTTTTGATGCCGAGCACTACGAGGTGTCGATGCAGATGGCCGAGGCGGCACTGCTGCCGGCCGTGCGCGCCAAGGCCGATGCGATTGTGGTGGCCGACGGTACCAGCTGCCGGCATCAGATTGCCGATGGGGCGCAACGGGAGGCGGTGCATGTGGCGAGGTTGTTGGCGGGGCAGTTGGAGTAGCTGCTTCTTCTGTTGGGCCGAAGGCGCTTGAAAGGCTGATATCGAAGCGGTCGGTGGTAAGTTGAGAGAGCGGAAGCTCGACATCTAAGCGCAAGTGGATCAGAAGGCAGGCGATTGGCGCTCGGTCGACGGCAGGCTCACTCCCATCACCTCATTTGCATCCCTTGGCCACTTGAGGTTGGCAGCCCCCGCAGATCGCCCTAAGATGCCAGCATCCCTTCGTATCCGACAAGAGGAGCCCCGCCATGTACAAACGCATCCTGTTGGGTTATGACGGTTCCGCGCCCGGGCAGCAGGCTCTGCTGGACAGCCGCGAGATTGCGCAGTGGAGCCAGGCCGAACTGGTGCTGGTGGCCGTGATGCTGCCGCCCATCGCTTCCCTCGGGCCCGAGGGCGGGCTGTACGACCCGGCGGTGGAGGCGGTGGAGCGCGAGCGCTACCAGGCCATTCTGGACGCCGGTGTGCAGCGCCTGTCGCAGACGGGGTTGCAGGTGCGCGGCGAGGTGGTGACGGGCGATCCGGTGCAGGAACTGGCCAAGGCCGCCAGCCGCCTGCAGGCCGACCTGATTGTGGTGGGGCACAAGCATCTGGACGGCTGGGCAGCGCGCTGGTGGCGCGGCTCGGTGTCCAAGCACCTGATCGAGCACGCGCCCTGTAGCGTGCTGGTGGTCATCACCCGCTGAGAACTTGCGAATAAATCTACTGCGCGACCCGATGGCCGCGTTGGGCGGTACTCGGAATCCTCACGTACCTGAAGTACGTTCCGGTTCCTGCGCTCCGTCCGCCTTGCCCTCGGTCCGCTCGCTACGATTTCTTTACAAGTTCTGAGCGCGGTCGTTCAGCCGCGCAGCAGCGCCTCGATCTGCCGGTCTTTTTCTTCCCAGAGGTCGGCCAGCCAGCGGTGAAAGCGGCCGCGGAATGTCGAATCGCCTTCGTAGTCACCTGTGCAGAACTCGGGCGGAATCGGCAGTTGGCGGGCACGCACGATCACCCGCGGGGTGCGGCCGCAGAGGAACTGCCAGAACGTGGGGGCCCCGGCGGGGTAGACGATGGTGACGTCGATCAGCGAGTGGAACTGCGTGCCCATGGCATTGAGCGCCAGGGCCAGCGCGCCGGCCTTGGGCTTGAGCAGGTGGCGATAGGGCGAGGCCTGGGCCTGGTGCTTGGCCGGCGTGAAGCGCGTGCCCTCGGCAAAGTTCATCACACTGGTCGGCACCCGGGCAAATTTCTGGCAGGCCCGGCGCGTGGTCTCGCGGTCCTGCTGGCGCAACTGCGGGTTCTGGCGCAGGGCGGCCCGGCCGTGCCGGCGCATGAAGGGAAAGTCCAGCGCCCACCAGGCCAGGCCGATCACCGGCACGTAGATCAGTTGCTGCTTGAGGAAGAACTTCAGCAGCGGGATGCGCCGGTTCAGCACGTGCTGCAGCACGAAGATGTCCACCCAGGACTGGTGGTTGCAGTTCACCAGGTACCAGCCCTGGTACTTGAGGTCCGCCACACCCTCGATGTCCCAGGCGGTGGCCTGGGTCAGCCGCATCCAGCCGCTGTTGCAGGCCACCCACGCCGTGGCGATGGTGTTGAGCGCGGGGTCGATGTGCCGGCGCACGGCCGC
>CAZJKR010000056.1:2906-9189 GCA_964546615.1 uncultured Curvibacter sp. | reverse complement strand
TCCCGGACGGCACGAAGCTCCCGAGTCCCTCCACCAGCTTGAGCAGTGCCAGCGCAAACAGCAGCGTGCACCAGAAAAGGGTGTTGAGTACCAGCAGCACGAAGGCCAGGATGCCTTTGGCAAGGGGGGGAAGGAAACGGAGCATGGTGGCAAAGGAGCGGGGGGCGTGGCCTGGAAAGCCGATCATTGTGCGCCTGACAGGCGGCGGAAGTCTGCGCTAGATCATGATTTTTGCAATTGACCGCAACGGCAGTCGGTTCTTGGGCCGGTCTGCGACGGCCAGCCGGGCCAGCCGGGTCATAATTCGCAGTCGTAGGGACTGGGCAAGCTTGGCCCGGCAATTCGAAAGCTGAGTATGAAACGTCTGGATGATTTCCGCATGCGCATGGGCCGTCAGGAGCTGGTGCCGATCATGATTGGCGGCATGGGGGTGGACATCTCCTCTTCCGACCTGGCACTGGAGGCAGCCCGCCTGGGCGGCGTGGGGCATATCTCCGACGCCATGATCAAGACGGTGACCGACCGTCGCTACAAGACCAAGTACGTCAAGGCCAAGCAGGCGCAGTACCAGTACAACGTCGCCTCTGCCGACAAGTCGGACGTCAAGTTCGACCTGGGTGGCTTGGCCGAGGCCACCCGGATGCACGTGGAAAAGACCATGGCGCGCAAGCAGGGCAGCGGTCAGATCTTCATCAACTGCATGGAAAAGCTGACGATGAACGCGCCCAAGGAAACCCTGAGCGTGCGCCTGAACAGTGCACTGGATGCCGGCATCGACGGCATCACGCTGGCGGCCGGCCTGCACCTGGGTTCGTTTGCGCTGATGGAGGGCCATCCGCGCTTCCGCGACGCCAAGCTCGGCATCATCGTCTCTTCGCTGCGCGCGCTGCAGCTGTTCCTGAAGAAAAACAGCCGCCTGAACCGCCTGCCCGACTACGTGGTGGTGGAAGGCCCGCTGGCCGGCGGCCACCTGGGCTTCGGCATGGACTGGGCCAAGTACGACCTGGCCACCATCGTGGCCGAGATCCTGGCGTACCTGAAGCAGGAGCAGCTCGACATTCCGGTCATCCCCGCGGGTGGCATCTTCACCGGCAGCGATGCGGTGCGCTTCATGGAAATGGGTGCCGCCGGCGTGCAGGTGGCGACGCGTTTCACCGTCACCAAGGAGTGCGGCCTGCCCGACGACATCAAGCAGGAGTACTTCAAGGCCAACGAGGACGACATCGAGGTCAACGAGATCTCGCCCACCGGCTACCCCATGCGCATGATCAAGTCCAGCCCGGGCATCGGCGACGGCATCCGCCCCAACTGCGAGGCCTATGGCTACCTGCTCGACGCCAACGGCAAGTGCGCCTACATCGACGCCTACAACCGCGAGGTGGCGGCCCACCCCGGCGAGCGCAAGGTCAAGGTCTGGGACAAGACCTGCCTGTGCACCCACATGCGCAACTTCGACATCTGGACCTGCGGCCAGCTGACCTGGCGCCTGAAGGACACGACGCTGCGCCAGGAGGATGGCAGCTACCAGTTGCTGACCGCCCAGCACGTCTTCGAGGACTACCAGTTCAGCACCGAAGGCCGCGTCGCGCTGCCGCAGGCCGAGGCCGTGCCGGCGTAAAGCTGGACAAGCGCTTGCGTTCGGACTGAGCCTGTCGAAGTTCTTGTCCCGCAGCGGCTTGGCGAAGGCTGCGTTTCGACAAGCTCAACGCGAACGGATTTGATTCGGTACGACCTCAGCCGCACACCTTGCGCGCGATCAGGTCCTTCATGATCTCGTTGGTGCCGCCGTAGATCTTCTGCACGCGCGCGTCGGCCCACAGGCGGGCAATCGGGTACTCGGCCATGTAGCCGTAGCCGCCGAAGAGCTGCAGGCATTCGTCCGTCACCTTGCACTGCTGCTCGGTGGTCCACCACTTGGCCATGTAGGCCGCCTCCACGTCCAGCGTGCCGTCGAGCAGGCGCTGGGTGCAGTCGTTCACGAAGCTGCGCACCACGTGCGCCAGCGTGGCGCATTCGGCCAGCTTGAAACGCGTGTTCTGGAAATCGACCACCCGCTGGCCGAAGGCCTGGCGCTGCTGGGTGTAGTCCACCGTCAGTTCCACCGCCAGTTCGATGACGGCGGCCGCCGCCACCGCCAGCAGCATGCGCTCGAAGGGCAGCTGGCTCATGAGCTGGGCAAAACCCTGGCCTTCCGTGCCGCCGAGCAGATTGGCCGTGGGCGCGCGCACACCGTCGAAGAACAGCTCACAGGTGTCGGAGGCATGCAGGCCGATCTTCTCCAGGATGTTGACGCGAAAGCCCGGCAGGTGCTCCGTTTCCAGCACCAGCAGCGAGACGCCCTTGCTGCCTTCGCCCCCGGTACGCACCACCACCACCAGCAGGTTGGCGGTGTAGCCGTTGGTGATGAAGACCTTGCTGCCGTCGATCACGTACTCGTCCCCCTCGCGCCGGGCGCGCGTGCGGATGGCTTTCAGGTCGGAGCCGGCGCCGGGCTCCGTCATGGCAATGCCGGCAATCAGCTCGCCGCTGGCCAACTTGGGTAGCCAGCGTTGTTTCTGTTCTTCGGTGCCGTAGTCCAGGATGTAGTGCGCGGCAATGGTGTGCACCGCCACCGTGCCGGGAATCTCCACCCGCGCCAGTTCGTCGGCCACCACCAGCTGGTAGGCCAGGCTGGCGCCGGCGCCGCCATAGGCTTCCGGCAGTTCGGGCAGCAGAAAACCCAGTTCGCCGAACGGCTGCCAGACCTCGCGCGGCACGTAGCCCTGCCGGCGCCAGTCGCCCAGGTGCGGCACCAGTTCGGCGTTGATGTAGCGGCGCAGTTGATCACGGAAGGCTTCGATGTCGGCGTCCATCCAGGGATGGCGGTGCAGTTGCGGCAGCATGGGGTTCCTCGTCAGCGAAAGGGCAGGGGGCAGCTGCCGATTGTGCGACAGGCCGACGCGTCGCCGCAGTGGCAGGCGCCATGAGGTGCGTGAAAACCCGAGCCACACAACATTCAAACAAACGTTAGAATGTGTCCATGAAAAAGCGCGAACTCAAGGATCTGCTCTACGAGCAGGTGGCCCGCATCGGCAAGGCCGTCTCCAGCCCCAAGCGGCTGGAGCTGCTGGAGCTGCTGGCGCAGGGCGAGAAGACGGTGGAGGTGCTGGCCGCCGAACTGTCGATCGACGTCAAGCTGACCAGCGCGCACCTGCAGGCGCTCAAGCAAGCGCGTCTGGTGGAACACCGGCGCGAGGGCAAGTACATGGTCTACCGGCTCAGTGGCGACGATGTGGCCCAGCTCTGGGTCATGCTGCGCCAGGTGGCCGAGGAACACCTGGTGGAGCTGCAGCTGGCGGTGCAGAAGATGGTGGCGGCGCCGGAGCAGCTCATCCAGGCCAGTCGCAAGGAGCTGCTGGCCCAGGCCAAGCGCGGCGAGGTCATCGTGCTCGACGTGCGACCGCAGGAGGAATACGCGGTAGCGCACCTGCCCTATGCACGCTCCATGCCGGTGGCCGAGATTGAAAAGCGCCTGGCCGAGTTGCCCAAGGCGCGGGAGATCGTGGCTTATTGCCGCGGGCCCTTCTGCCTGTTCTCGGACGAGGCGCAGCAACTGCTGACGCGCAAGGGTTACCGCGTGCGCAAACTGCTCGACGGCGTGGCCGAATGGCAGGCCGCCGGCATGCCTCTTGAACGCGATTGAACGGGGAGTCACACCATGTTTTTCAAGCAACTGGCGACCCAGCAAGCGTCGTTGTCCTATTTCTTCGGCTGTGCCACCCATGCCAAGGCCATCGCCGTGGACGTGGTGGCGGGTGACGAGGAATGGTTCGTCGAAGAAGCGAAAAAAGCTGGCGTGCAGATCACGCACGTCATCGACACCCATGTGCATGCCGATCACTACTCCGGCGGGCGCCGGCTGGCCGAGATGCTGGGCACGTCCTACTGCCTGCACGAGTCCGACAAGGGCCTGGTGAAGTTCGATTTCGAGCCGCTGCGCGACGGCCAGACCCTGGACCTGGGCAATGTGCAGGTGCAAGTGCTGCACACCCCGGGCCACACGGCCGACAGCGTCTGTCTGCTGGTGACCGACCTGCGCCGCGGCGGCGCACCCTGGTTCGTGGTGACGGGCGACACGCTGTTTGTCGGCGCCGTCGGCCGCCCGGACCTGGCGGGCCGGGAGCGCGAGATGGCGGGCCAGCTCTATGACTCGCTGCAGGCCAAGCTGCTGGGCCTGCCGGCCGACCTGGAGATCTACCCCGGCCACCAGGCCGGCAGCGTCTGCGGCGCGGGCCTGTCGGGCAAGCCGTCGTCCACCATCGGTTTCGAGAAACGCTGGAACCCGGCGCTGTCCATGCGCCGCGAGGACTTCATCGCAGAAGTGACGCGCGAGATCCCGCCGCGCCCGGCCGAGATGGACCGCATGGTGGCGGCCAACATCGCCGCCTGAACCGGAGCGCACCGTGAGCGAACTCGGCGTGGCCCGCCATGAGGTGCAGGACTATCTGCACGGCATCCGTCACAACCTGGCGCAATTCGCCCATCAGCTGCTGCAGGTGCTGCTGGTCGGCCTGACCATCGGCATGATGCGCACCGTGGTGCCGGCCCTGGCGAGCGCCGAGTTCGGCGTGCCCAAGGGCTCTTTCATGCTGCTGATCTCCTTCGTCGTGGCCTTCGGCTTCGTCAAGGGCACGCTGAATTTCGTCGCCGGCCGCCTGTCGGAAAACATCGGGCGCAAGCGCGTGCTGCTGATCGGCTGGCTCAGCGCGCTGCCGATTCCCTTCATGATCCTGTGGGCCCCGAGCTGGGGCTGGATCGTGGCGGCCACGGTGCTGCTGGGCATGAACCAGGGCTTCGCCTGGTCCATGACGCAGACGGCCAAGCTCGACCTCACCCGGCCCGACCAGCGTGGCCTGACCATCGGCCTCAACGAGTTCGCCGGTTACGTGGGCGTGGCCATTGCCGGCATCGTGACCGGCTACATGGCCACGGCCTTCGGTCCGCGCCAGGGCCTGCTGATCTTCGGCCTGGTGGTGATCGTCGCAGCCCTGGTGTTGACGCAGTTCTTCGTCAAGGAAACGCTGCCCTGGGCCCGGGCCGAGGGCGCGCGCCATGCGGCCGGCAAGGCCAGCGGCCAGAACCTGTCATTTCGGCCGCGTTATCCCGCCCACGTGCCGGCGCAGCCGAGCACCTGGGAGGTGTTCACCCTGATGAGCTGGCGCGACCGCCGTCTGGCCGCGCTGTGCCAGGCCGGCCTGGTGGAGAAGTTCGTCGATGCGCTGATCTGGGTGTTCTACCCGGTGTTCCTCTACCAGCAGGGCCTGAGCCTGCCGCAGGTGGGCTGGGTCATCGGCGTCTACGGTTTCGTCTGGGGTGGCTCACAACTCTTCACCGGCAAGCTGTCGGACCGCATCGGCCGCCATGGGCCCAATGTGGCCGGCATGTGGATCTGCGGCGCCGGCGTGGCCATGATGCTGCTGGGTTCCGGTCTCGCCTGGTGGGCGCTGTCGGCGGCGGTGTCGGGCTTCGGCATGGCGCTGCTGTACCCCAATCTCTCGGCTGCGGTGGCTGACATCTCGCACCCCAACTGGCGCGGCTCGGCCATCGGCATCTACCGCTTCTGGCGCGACCTGGGCTACGGCATCGGCGCGCTGGGCCTGGGTGGGGTGGCGCATTTCAGCGGCCACATGGAAGGCGCCTTCTGGTTCGTCGCCATGGCCATGCTGCTGTCGGGCGGTCTGCTGTGGCTGCTCGGCGAAGAAACCCATCCGCGGCTCAACCCCGCCTGAACTGAAAGACTTTCAAAGGAGAAAAGACCGTGAAAAAACTGCTCACCATCACCCTGGCCGCAACCCTGCTGGGTGCGGCCAGCCTGCCGGCGCGTGCCAACGACAAGGCCCTCATCGACGCCCTGGAAGGCTACTTCGAGTTCGTCGACTACGGCGGCGCCACCATCTTCCCCGAGCAGATCCCGAAGGACGAGTGGAAGAAGATGTTCGTGATCGACGCGCGTGACAAGGGCCAGTTTCCCGGTGCGGTCAACATCGAGTGGCGTCAGGTGCTGGCCAAGCGCAGCGAGATTCCCAAGGACAAGCCGGTGCTGATCTACTGCAACCAGGGCACGCTGTCGGCCCAGGCCGGGCTGGCGCTGCGGCTGGCCGGTTACGAGAACGTGCGCATCCTGCAGGGCGGCATGGCCGACTGGAAGGCCAAGGGCGGCATGGATGCTGCCGCCCGGGCCAGCGGCGCGCCAAAACATTGACACCGCGCGTTCACGCAGGGCACGTATGCTTGCGGGGTATTT
>CAZJKR010000056.1:0-2896 GCA_964546615.1 uncultured Curvibacter sp. | reverse complement strand
CCTGACATTTGCCGCCCATGCCACCAGCAGCCGCTTCCCGGCCATCCGCCCATGACAGTGCCTGGACCGTCTTCCTGGTCTTTCTGCGCCTGGGCCTGACCTCGTTTGGCGGGCCGATTGCGCACATCGGCTATTTCCGCGAGGAGTTCGTCACGCGCCGGGCCTGGCTCAGCGAGCGCAGCTATGCGGACCTGGTTGCCCTGTGCCAGTTCCTGCCGGGGCCGGCCAGCAGCCAGGTGGGCATGGCCATCGGCCTGTCACGCGCCGGCTACGCGGGTGCCCTGGGTGCCTGGGCCGGTTTCACCCTGCCGTCCGCGCTGGCCCTGATCCTGTTCGCCATCGGCATCTCGTCGTGGGGCGATGTGCTGCCCGCCGGTTTCCTGCACGGCCTCAAGGTGGTGGCCGTGGCCGTGGTGGCGCAGGCCGTCTGGGGCATGGCGCGCACGCTGTGCGTCGGGGCCGCGCGCATCGGCATCATGGTCGCGGCGGCCTGCCTGGCGCTGCTGTGGCCGAACGCCTGGGGGCAGGTCGGCATCATCGTGGCGGCGGCCCTGCTGGGCTTGCAGCTGTTCACGCCGACGCAGGACGCGGCGCATGACGCGCTGCCGATCCGCGTGCGCCGCCGTACCGGCCTGACCCTGCTCATGGTCTTCGGTGCCTTGCTGGTCGGCCTGCCCGTGCTGGCCGCCGCCTGGCCCGGCCAGGCCCTGGCCATGGTGGACACCTTCTACCGCGCCGGCGCCCTGGTCTTCGGCGGCGGCCACGTCGTGCTGCCCTTGCTGCAGGCCGAGGTGGTGCCGCACGGCTGGGTGTCCAACGACACCTTCCTCGCCGGGTATGGCGCGGCCCAGGCGGTGCCCGGTCCGCTGTTCACCTTCGCGGCCTTCCTCGGTGCGGCCACGCACGGCAGCCCGAGCGGTTGGCTCGGCGGCCTGCTGTGTCTGGTGGCCATCTTCGTGCCGTCCTTCCTGCTGGTAGCGGGTGCCTTGCCCTTCTGGGAGCAGCTGCGCCGCCATGTGCGCACGCAGGCGGCGCTGGCCGGCATCAATGCCGCGGTGGTGGGCCTGCTGCTGGCGGCGCTCTACAACCCGGTGTGGACCAGCGCCATCTTCGCGCCGGCCGACTTTGGCCTGGCCCTGCTCGCCTTCTTCGCCCTGATCACCTGGAAACTGCCGCCCTGGCTGGTCGTGGCCTGCTGCGGCCTGGCCGGCTGGTTACTGGCCTGAGCGGGTGCAGGCCTGAGCCGACGTCGGCCTGACGCGCGGCTTCATACCCGCTCGTACAGCGTCACCACGCAGGCGCCGCCCAGGCCCAGGTTGTGCTGCAGGGCCAGCCGGGCATCGGGCACCTGGCGTGCGCCGGCCTGGCCGCGCAGCTGCTGCACGAGTTCCGTGCACTGCGCCAGGCCGGTCGCCCCGAGCGGGTGGCCTTTGCTGAGCAGACCGCCGGACGGGTTGGTGACCACCTGGCCGCCGTAGGTGTTGTCGCCGTCCAGCACGAACTTCTCCGCGCCGCCCAGCGGGCACAGGCCCAGGGCCTCGTAGGTGATGAGTTCGTTCTGCGCGAAGCAGTCGTGCAGCTCCACCACGTCCACGTCCTGCGGGCCGATGCCGGCTTGCGCATAGACCTGCTGCGCGGCCTCGCGCGCCATGGAAAAACCCACCACCTCGCGCATGTCCTGCGCTTCAAAGGTGACGGGCTTGTCGGTGGTCATGGCCTGGGCCTTGATGCGCACCGCGCGGTTCAGGCCGTGTTTTTGCGCGAAGGCGTCTGAGCAGATCACCGCCGCGGCGGCGCCGCAGGTGGGTGGGCAGGCCATCAGGCGCGTCAGCACGCCCTCCCACAGCATGGGCGAGGCCATCACCTCCTCGGTGCTGACTTCCTTGCGGAACAGCGCCAGCGGGTTGTTGGCCGCATGGCGGCTGGCCTTGGCGCGGATGGCGGCAAAGGTTTCCAGCTGGGTGCCGTACTGCTGCATGTGCGCGAGACCCGCGCCGCCGAAGTAACGCAGCGCCAGCGGAATCTCGCCGTGGCCCACCAGCACGTCGGTGGCTTCGTCGAAACGGTCGAAGGGCGAGGGCCGGTCCTTGAAGACCGCGCCCAGGGCGCCCGGACTCATGTGTTCGAAACCCAGCGCCAGCACGCAATCGGCCGCGCCGCTGGCCACCGCCTGCCGCGCCAGGAACAGGGCGGTGGAACCGGTGGAGCAGTTGTTGTTGACGTTGACGACCGGGATGCCCGTCATGCCCACTTCGTACAGCGCGCGCTGCCCGGCGGTGGAGTCGCCGTAGACGTAGCCCACGTAGGCTTGCTGCATGTGTTCGTAGCCGATGCCGGCGTCCGTCAACGCGGCCTGCGTGGCCTGTGCGGCCATCTGCGGGTAGGGCAGGTTGGCGCCCGGCTTGGTGAAGGGGATCATGCCGACACCGGCAACAAAGACATCACGGCTCATGGAGGTTCCTGAAAAATAAGACGACAGGCGGGTCACGGTGGGCAATCACCGCACAGGCCATAGCGTAGCGCGATTCGTTGCCGGGCCTGGCGCTCAGCCAGGCAGTGCCGCCGGCCCGGTGACCGCACGGACCACGTGCAGTGCCGGGCAGAAGGGTTGCGGGCAGGCGGCCAGGCCGGCATAGGGACAGTGGGGGCCGGGTGGTCCGCCAGGTCGCGCCGTTTGTCACTGGCCTGCAGCACGGCCTGCTGCTGCCAGGGGTCGAGCGGCTGGTTGAGCATGGGTTTGCCATAAACGGCGGCCTGCTGCTGCGGCGCGAACTCGATGTGCAGCAGTGCGCTGGTGCGCGCAGCGCCGGCTTGCAGCACCAGGGCAAACACGCCCGAGGGCAAGGGGGTCGCCGGCCGCGCCAGCGCCGCCGGCACGGCAACCGGCGGCCGCTGG
>CAZJKR010000055.1:15759-16056 GCA_964546615.1 uncultured Curvibacter sp. | reverse complement strand
TACTCGGCGCGCAAGCTGGGCATGAAGACCACCGGCAACGCCGGCGGCTCGCACAACCTCATCCTGTCTTCGCGCCTGACCCGGCCCGGCGACGATCTGGACGCCATGCTGCAAAGGCTCGGCACCGGCCTGTTCGTCACCGAGCTGATGGGCCAGGGTGTGAACTACGTCACAGGGGACTATTCGCGTGGTGCCAGCGGTTTCTGGGTCGAGAAGGGCCGCATTGCCTACCCGGTGCACGAAATCACGATTGCCGGCAACATGCGGGACATGCTGGCGCAGATCGTGGCGGTCGGC
>CAZJKR010000055.1:8909-15749 GCA_964546615.1 uncultured Curvibacter sp. | reverse complement strand
ACATGCTCAAGGGCATCGAGGCGGTGGGTGCCGATGCCTACAACTACGGCGCCAAGACCGTGGGCTCCATCCTCATCAACCGCATGAAGGTGGCCGGGAGCTGATCCCCTGTCGTTCAGCGGTGCCCCAGCCCTGGCAAGAGGGTTGCTGGCCGTTCAGGTGGACGTTCGCGCCAGGGCCCGCGCGGCGTCCTGTAGGCGCGGCAGCTTGTCCAGCGCCTGTGACAGCGACATGCGCGCCACCGGCGCCTGCAGCGCCACGGCACTGCGCAGATGGCCGCTGGCGCTGCGTACGGGCACGGCCACGCAGACCAGTCCTTCGACGAACTCTTCCGCATCGATCGCATAACCGTCGCGCCGGATGCGCTTGAATTCGGCTTCCAGGGCGGCACGGGTGGTCAGCGTGGTGGCAGTGTGCTGCGCCAGCGGCAGGCCGTCGAGCAGGGCATTACGCTGCGCGGCCGGCAGGTGGGCCAGCAGCAGCTTGCCGCTGGCCGAGCAGTGCACGGGCACGCGTGTGCCCGGCCGCAGGTTGAGCTGCAGCGGGAAGGCCGACTCGATGCGGTCCAGGTACACCACTTCGCCGCCCGACAGGGCCGTGTAGTTGCAGCTCTCGCCCACGTCGGCCACCAGCTGGCGCAGCACCGCGTGGCGCACACCCTGCTGGGTGCTGCCGGCCAGCGCCGCTTCCGACAGGCGTAGCAGGCGCGGCGCCAATGCATAGCGCCGGCCATCCGGTTCGCGCACCAGCAGTTCGCCGGCCTCCAGCTGCGCCAGCATGCGGTGCACGCTGGGCTTGGGCCAGCCGCTGGCCGCCACCACTTCGGAGAGTGTCAGCGGGCGTGCTTCGCGGGCCAGCACCTCCAGCAGGTCGAACAGACGCAGGCCGGGTGAGGCTTGTGATTTTTCTGTCATGAATCTCTGATTTCGAGACGATTTGCTAAAAATTTCCGGAATATTCTCCCACTCTCTTACAGTCCGGCACAAGCCCAGCGTGGCCGGCCTCGTGTCGGCCCTCAGAAGAACAAGGTTTCCGGAGACCCCATGCCCGCCGCATCCCTGCCGTTTCGCAATGCCGTCATCACCGGTGCCTGTGGTGGCCTGGGTCAGGCGCTGGCGCGCGAACTGCTGAGGGCCGGCGCGCAGGTGGCCCTGGTGGGCTTGAGTCGCGACGCGCTCGCCGCGCTAGCGACCACAGCCCCGGGGCGCTGCGCCATCTACACGCCCGACGTGGCCGACAGCGGTGCCATGCAGGCGCTGGCGGCCGACTGGGAACAGCGCGCCGGCCTGCCGGATCTGGTGATTGCCAACGCCGGTGTGGCCGGCGGTTTTGACACCGCCGAGGCGGCAGACCTGGCCGTGATGCGCCGCATGCTGGAGATCAACCTGCTCGGCCCGGCCACCACCTTCCAGCCTTTTGTGCAGGCGGTGCGTGCCCAGCCGCAGGCCCGCTGCGCCCTGGTCGGCGTAGCCAGCATCGCGGGCTGGCGCGGTATGCCGGGCAACGGCGCCTATTGCGCCAGCAAGGGCGGCCTGATCCGCTACCTGGAAAGCCTGCGCGCCGAATGCCGCGGCAGCGGCCTGACGGTGCACACGGTCAGCCCGGGTTACCTGCGCACGCCGCTCACCGCGGGCAACCGTTTTGCCATGCCGGGGCTGATGTCGGCCGAGGACGCTGCGCGTGCGCTCCTGCGTGGCGTGGCGCGCGGGCGTGAGCACATCGTGCTGCCGCGGCGCATCGGCTGGCTCTCGCGCCTGCTGTCCTGCCTGCCGGCGCGCCTGCACGACCATCTGCTGCGCCGCCAGCCGCGCAAGCCGCGGGTGGGCGAGGCCGGTGCCACCGTCATCCCCGGCCTGAATCCCCCGCCGCGCCACTGAAGCGGCCCCGGCTTCCTCACCGATTTCCCATAACGACAACGAGACAAACCGACCATGCCTGTTGATTCCTCCGCCACCGTTCCCACAGAAGCGATGATCGCGCTCATCGGCGCCGGCCCCTGCGGCCTGGCGGGTGCGCGCAATCTGCAAAAGCTCGGTTTACCCTTCCAGGGCTTCGAGGCCTACACCGACGTGGGCGGGCTGTGGAACATCGACAACCCGCGCTCCACCGTCTACGAGTCGGCGCACCTGATCTCCAGCAAGCGCACCACCGAGTTCACCGAATTCCCCATGCCCGAGGGCACGGCCGACTACCCCGGCCACCGTGAGCTGTGCCGCTACTTCAGCGACTTCGCCGACCATTTCGACCTGCGCCGCCACTTCCGTTTCGGCGTGCGTGTGGTGAAGGTCGAGCCCGTCAGCGACAGCCCCGACACGCTGTGGCGTGTGACCATCGCCACCCGTGACGGCCGGCAGGAGACCGCCGACTACAAGGGCGTGATCATCGCCAACGGCACGCTGGCCGAGCCGAACATGCCGCGCTTCGAAGGGCAGTTCGACGGTGAGCTGCTGCACACCTCGGCCTACAAGCACGCCGAGCAGTTCAAGGGCAAGCGCGTGCTCATCGTGGGCGCCGGCAACTCGGGCTGCGACATCGCGGTGGACGCGGTGCACTATGCACAGAGTGTGGACATCTCGGTGCGGCGGGGTTATTACTTCGTGCCCAAGTACGTGTTCGGCAAACCGGCCGACACGCTGGGCGGCAAACGCCCGCTGCCGCCCTGGCTCAAGCAGAAGGTCGACAGCATCGTGCTCAAGTGGTTCACGGGCGATCCCACCCGCTTCGGTTTCCCCAAGCCCGAGTACAGGATGTACGAGTCGCACCCCGTGGTCAACTCGCTGATCCTGCACCACCTGGGCCACGGCGACATCCACGTCAAGCCCGACATCGCCCGTTTCGAGGGCCGCACCGTGCACTTCAAGGACGGCTCGCAGCAGGACTACGACATGGTGCTGGCCGCCACCGGCTACACGCTGCATTACCCTTTCATCGCGCGCGAGCACCTCAACTGGCAGGGCATGGCGCCGCAGCTTTACCTCAACATCTTCGCGCCGCGTTTCCACCGGCTGGCGGTGCTGGGCATGATCGAGGCCAGCGGCATCGGCTGGCAGGGGCGGTATGAGCAGGCCGAGCTGGTGGCGCGTTACTTCAAGGCGCTGGACGAGCACACGCCGCAGGCCCGCGCCCTGCAGGCCGCCATGGCCGGGCCGGCGCCCGACCTGTCGGGCGGCTACAAATACCTCAAGCTCGAACGCATGGCCTACTACGTCCACAAGGACACCTACCGCGCCGCCGTGCGCAAAGCTGCGGCCGCACTGGCCTGATCACGGTTCACAGGGAGACCCACATGCTGCCGGTCGACGAAATACGCCTGAACTTCAACCCCGCCTCGCTGATGCTGCTCAACGCCGTGCTGGGTTTCCTGATGTTCGGCATTGCGCTGGACACCCGCGTGGAAGACTTCAAGCGTGTGTCCAGGATGCCCTGGGCCATGGCGGTGGGCATCGCCGCGCAGTTCATCGTGCTGCCTGCCGTCACTTTTGTGCTGACGCTGCTGCTGGGTGTGGGCCCCAGCATCGCCCTGGGCATGATCCTGGTCGCCTGCTGCCCGCCGGGCAATGTGAGCAACATCCTCACGCACCGCGCGCGCGGCAACGTGGCGCTGTCGGTGTCCATGACGGCCATCTCCAACGCCATCGCCATCGTGGTCATGCCGCTGAACTTCGCCTTCTGGGGCAGTCTGCACCCGCAAGCTTCGCCCCTGCTCAAGACCATCGCGCTGGACCCGGTCGAGATGGTGGGCCACATCGTGGCCATCATCGGCCTGCCCTTCGTGCTGGGCCTGCTGTGCGCGCACCAGTTGCCGCGCTTCACGCAGCGCGTGAAGAAGTCCGTGCGCATCGTGAGCTTCCTGGCGCTTATCGTTTTCATCATCGGTGCCATCGCCGGCAACTGGCGATTTTTCCTCGACTACGTGGGCCTGGTGCTGCTGGCCGTGGTGCTGCACGATGCGCTGGCCTTCGGTACCGGTTACGTCTGCGCGCGCTTGACGGGCCTGCAGGACTACGACCGCCGTGCCGTGAGCATCGAGGTCGGCATCCGCAACGCAGGCCTGGGCCTGGTGCTGATCTTCAGCTTCTTCGGCGGCCTGGGCGGCATGGCCGTGGTGGCCGGCGTCTGGGGGTTCTGGGACATCATCGCCGGCCTGGCGCTGGCGGACTGGTGGGGGCGCCGTGCGCCGGTGCCGGCCCCGGAGGAGTTGCGCGCATGAGCATCGAGACAACGGCGCGCGCACGGCGCATCCTGGTCACCGGGGCTGACGGTTTCCTGGGGCGCGGTGTGGTGGCGGCCCTGGCCAGGCGTGACGGCACCGAGGTGGTGGTGGCGCTGGACGTGCGTGAGGTGCCCATGCACCGGCGCGAAGCCGGTGTGGTCTACCGCCAGCAGGACGTGCGCGACCCGGCCCTGCGTGCCGCGCTGCGCGAGCACGCCATCGACACCGTGGTGCACCTGGCCTCCATCGTCACCCCGGGGCGCGACTCGAACCGTGCCTTCGAATACGACGTGGACGTGAACGGCACGCGCAATGTGCTGCAAGCCTGTGTGGATGCGGGCGTACGCCATGTGCTGGTGTCGTCCAGCGGTGCGGCCTACGGTTACCACGCTGACAACCCGCCCTGGCTCACGGAAAACGATGCGCTGCGCGGCAACGGGAGTTTTGCCTACGCCCATCACAAGCGCCTGGTGGAAGAGATGCTGGCCGACTGGCGCCAGCGGCACCCGCAGCTGGCGCAGACGGTCTTTCGCATCGGCACCATCCTGGGTGAACGCGTCGACAACCAGATCACCGCCTTGTTCGAGAAACCCCGCCTTCTGGCCGTGCGCGGCAGCGACAGCCCCTTTGTTTTCATCTGGGACGAAGACGTGACGGGCGCCTTGCTCCATGCCCTCGAAGGCGCCACGCCCGGCTGCTACAACCTGGCCGGTGACGGCGCGCTCACTCTTCCCCAGATCGCCGCGCGCCTGGGCAAGCCCACGCTCGATCTGCCGGCCTGGCTGCTGAGCACCGCGCTGGCCATCGGCTCACGCCTGAGGCTGACCCGCTACGGCCCCGAACAGCTGGACTTCCTGCGCTACCGGCCCGTGCTGCTGAACACCGCGCTCAAGGAGAAGCTGGGGTACGTGCCGCGTTTGAGCAGCGCCCAGGCGCTCGATGCCTTCATCGCTGCGCGTGAGCGGCAGGGGCGACCGGTGGCGCGAGGCGCATCAACGTGACGCAGCCTGCACTGTCGAGCGGCGACCTGCTGCGCGCCCTGGGTGTGATCGTCATCTGGGGCCTGAACTTCGTGGTCATGAAGATGGGCCTGCTGTCGCTCAGCCCCATGCTGCTGGGGGCGCTGCGCTTCACGGCGGCCTCGCTGCCCTTCCTGCTTTTCGTGCCGCGGCCCACGCTGCCCTGGCGCTACGTCGTCGCCTACGGCCTGGCGCAGGGCGTGGGCCAGTTCGGCTTCCTGTTCCTGGGCCTCAAGCTGGGCATGACGGCGGGCATGGCCTCGGTGGTCATGCAGACCCAGGCCTTCTTCACGCTGCTCATGGCTGTCACCCTGCTGGGCGAGCGCGCACGGCTGGTCCAGTGGCTGGGCCTGTGCATCGCCTTCGCCGGCCTGCTGATGATCGCCGGCGCCCACGGCGAAGGTGCGCAGCAGATGACGCTGGCCGGTTTTGTGCTCACGCTGGGCGCGGCCTTCATGTGGGCGGTCTCCAACCTGGTGGCGCGCAAGGCGGCGCAGGCGGGACACTACGAGCCTTTCCCCTTCATTGTCTGGAGCAGCCTGGTGCCCATCGTGCCCTTCTTCGCGCTCGCGTGGTGGGTGGACGGCCCCCAGCAGATGAGCGCGCAACTGCTGGCCTTCGACGGTCGGGCCCTGTTCGCCGTGCTCTACCTGGCCCTGCTGGCCACGCTGCTGGCCTACAGCCTGTGGACGCGCCTGCTGCAGCGCCACCCGGCCGGTCGTGTCACGCCCTTCTCGCTGCTGGTGCCTGTGGTGGGCCTGGTGGCCGCCATGGCCCTGCTCGGTGAGCAGCCCAGTCCCCTGCAGTGGGCTGGCACCGTGGCGGTGCTTTGCGGCATGCTGGTCAATCAGAGTGGCGGCTGGTGGTCGGGGCGGCGCTGAGGGCCTGGAGATCCCGCCACCGAGGGGACAGGGCCGCGCGGATTCGAAACCTAGAATTCTGCAATGGCCCTCTTGCCCGACGACCTCGCCGACGCCAATCTGCTGCAGGCCTTGCGCGAACATGCGCGCTGGCAGACGCCCTGTACCTGTGTGGAAGAGGGCGGTGTGCTGATGATGGCCGGGGCGAATGCCTTTCCTGGGGCTTTCCGCAACTGCGTGGTGCGGGTCGATGCCGGCGTGCCCGCCACCGAGGTCTTGCAGCGGGCGCAGGCCTTCTTCGCGCAGCAGGGCCGCGGCTACACGCTGCTGGCGCGTGCCAGCCGTGACGCGGATTTGATCACTGCGCTGCAGACTGCGGGGATGACGCCGCTGGCGGACAGCCCCTGCATGTTGATCGACACCCCGGTGGCAGAGTCCGGGGTGCCGGCCGGTATCCGCATCGAACGCATGACGACCTTGCGCCATGTGCAGGGCGTGGTGCAGATCAACGCCGATGCCTACGAGGCGCTCAAACTGCCGGCGGCGGAGACGAGGGTGTTCTTCGGGCGACCGCAGGAGGTGCTGTCGCCACGCGTGGTGGGGTTTGTGGCCTACCGCGATGGTGTGCCGCTGTCCACGGCGTTGACGCTGCTGAGCGGCGAGGGGGCGGGCGTGTACTGGGTGGGCACAGCCGCCGCGGCGCGGCGCTCGGGCCTGGGGGAGTTGTGCACGCGGCTGGCGACCAACG
>CAZJKR010000055.1:7630-8899 GCA_964546615.1 uncultured Curvibacter sp. | reverse complement strand
CGGTTTTGCCGCTGGCGCGCGGGTGGTGACCTTGCAGGCCAGCCCCTTTGGGGAGCCGATCTACCAGCGGCTGGGTTACTGCACCTATGACCGGCAGCTGCGCTTCCGCTTCCCGGCGCCGGTCAGCGCCGGGGGCTGAACACTCAGCCGGCCAGCGCGGCCTTCACGGCGGCCGAGACCTGGCCCATCTCGGCCTTGCCGGCCAGGCGGGTCTTGACCACGCCCATGACCTTGCCCATGTCGCCGGGGCCCTTGGCGCCGAGTTCGGCCACGATGGTTTTCACTTCGGCCATCACTTCCTCAGCGCTCAGGCGCTGGGGCAGGTAGGCTTCCAGCACCTTGATCTCGGCACTTTCCTTGTCGGCCAGATCCTGGCGCGCGGCCTGCACATAGGCGGCCACCGAGTCCTTGCGCTGCTTGATCAGCTTGTCGATGATGGACACGACGGCGGCGTCATCCAGCGTGACGCGCTCGTCCACTTCCTTCTGCTTCATGGCGGCCAGCAGCAGGCGGATGGTGCCCAGGCGCTCGCTGTCCTTGGCGCGCATGGCGGCCTTCATGTCTTCAGTGATCTGGTCTTTGAGGGACATAGGAAATCTCCGGAGAAAAAACAAAACCCGCGCCTGGCGTCCCGAGCGCGGGTTGTTTGATGCGCAGTGAGGTCGGGGACCCCAGGGCGATCAGTACAGCTTCTTGGGCAGCTGCATCGAGCGGATGCGCTTGTAGTTGCGCTTCACAGCGGCAGCCTTCTTGCGCTTGCGCTCGGACGTCGGCTTTTCGTAGAACTCGCGGGCGCGCAGGTCGGTCAGCAGGCCCAGTTTCTCGATGGTGCGCTTGAAGCGGCGCAGAGCCACGTCAAACGGCTCGTTTTCTTTAACACGGATGGTCGTCATTACGTCATGGTTTCCGAAATGTGCGGTCAGAGGGTGGGCAGGAAGATCGGGCCTGCACACCGTGTACCGCGAAATGCCCCGCCTGTAACTAGTATTTGGCCGGCAGGGCTATGCCAGCAAAGTCCGACATTATAACGGGTTGAGCCAATCCGGCAACCGCCCGGTTTTCCACAAAGGCCACGCCGGGCGTGGCCTGCCCCCGGATGGGGGCCAGCGACCCACACGCAGTGGGGGAGCGCGGGGGGGAGCCTCATTCAGCCCGCAGGGCATGGGCTAGCGCCACGCCACAGGCGTGGGCGCTAGCCCATGCCCACTGGAAGTTGTACCCCCCCAGCCAGCCCGTCACGTCCACCACCTCGCCGATGAAATACAGCCC
>CAZJKR010000055.1:2332-7620 GCA_964546615.1 uncultured Curvibacter sp. | reverse complement strand
GCTGCTTCTGCGCCTCCAGGGTCTGGCTGGAGAGTTCGCGCGTGTCCACGCCGCCAGCCGTGACCTCGGCCTTGGCATAGCCCTCGGTGCCGGTCGGCGTGAGCTCCCAGCGCGCCAGCCGGTCGGCCAGTGCGGCCAGCGCCTTGTCGGCTGCTTCGTTGACGGGGCGCTGCCAAGCCGGGTCTTGCTGCACCCAGGCATCGGCCAGCCGGCTGGGCAACTGGGTGGCGAGTTCATTGACGATCAGCTTGCGCGAGCGCGCCTTGGCCTCTTGCAGGAATTGCAGCAAGTCCTGCTCGGGCGCCAGATTGAGGCGGATCGGTGTGCCGGGCTGCCAGTAGCTGGAGATCTGCAGCACCGCCGGGCCGGACAGGCCGCGGTGGGTGAACAGCAGGTCTTCGAGGAAGGCCATGCGTTCTCTCTTGCTTCCAGTTTCGATCTGCACCGGCAGGGCCAGCCCGGCGAGACCCGCATAGGGCGCCCAAGCCGCGCCGTCGAAGGTCAGCGGCACCAGCGCCGGACGCGGCTCGATCAGCTTCAGGCCGAACTGCCGGGCGATGCGGTAGCCGAAATCGGTGGCGCCGATCTTCGGTATGGACAGGCCGCCGGTGGCCACCACCACGGCACGGCACTGCACCGTGCCCTGATCGCTATCGATTTCGTAGCTGCCTGCGCCCGATCCGTCTGGGCTGGAGGCCGAAAACCTCACGTTCTTCACGCCACAGGGCTGCCAGCGCGTGACGCCGCCGCGCTCGCACTCGCGCAGCAGCAGCTGGATGATGTCGTCGGCCGAGCGGTCGCAGAACAGCTGGCCCTTGTGTTTCTCGTGGAAGGGAATGCCGTCGCGCTGCAGCACATCAAGCTCGCGGTTGGTGAAGTTGCAGCGCCCGCCGCCCGAGATGCGGATTTTCTCCGCCACCTTCGCACTGTGATCGAGCACCAGGACCTTCAGACCCCGCTGCCCGGCTACACCGGCACAAAACAGACCGGCCGCCCCGGCGCCGATCACCACCACATCAAACTGTTGCATGGCCCCGAGTTTAGGGGCTGATCGGCCCGTGACGAGCGAAGGTGTCCAGGCCAGGAACGCCGTGGAACCGGCTTCGCCGGGCCACTGGCGTTGCCCCCTTCGAGGGGCTGAGGGCTGCGGCTCCAAGCCTGCCTGCGCAGGCTTGGACAGACCGAAGAGCCACAGCCTCTGGCGCGGGCCTGTCTGGCGCAGCGACACGAAGTGCGCGCAGCCTGGGGGTGTTCCACTTCATGCCGCGAGCTTGTTGCGGTCGGCCAGCAGCATGGCCTTGCGGGTCAGGCCGTCGATCTCGCTGGTGATGGTGGACAGCACATTGGCGACCACGGCGAACTCGCGTCCGTGCTGGCCGGCGCGCGCCGCCATCACCTGCGCATTGAAGCTCACTACCTTGGCTTCCTTGGCCACGCTCTGGATGTCACCCACGATGCCGCTCAACTCATACATCATGGCGTCGGCCTTGGCCTTGGTGATCTCGTCGAAGGCGGTGGTGGCGGTGTTCAGGGCGGCCAGCACCTTGTCGGTATGGCTGACCAGCTCGGCCAGCGTGTCGGCCTGGTGGCTGTTGCGGTGCGTGATGTGGTCCAAGGTGGTGCGTACCAGGGCGATGAAGGCCTCGATCACCGACGCCACGCCTTGGGGCCCGTGGTAGGCGGCTTCGATGCGCCGCGCGCTGGTGGTTTCCAGATGACGTGGCGTGGCCTGCAGGTGCTGCTGGCTCTCGGTAAAGACCTGCAGCGACTGGCGTGCCGCTTCCAGCTGGGCTGCGTGGCCCTGGGCGGCCAGCACGGTCTGCAGGATCATGCGCTGCGACAGCATGCGCTGGCGTGCGGCGAGGTTGACGAGCGACAGGCCGGCCGCAGAGGCCGGTGCCGGGACGGGTTTGGCAGAGGATGTGACAGTGACAGCAAACTTGTGGTTCATGAGGGGCTCCCGCAATCGTGCGGGACTGTTGGCCCCGCTCAGGTACCCCAAGCAAGCGCCGGGCCAGTTTCCTGCTGCAAGGCCAATTGCGCCTGAAAGACGTCGCCCACCACGATGATGCAGGGGCTGCCGAGCTCTTCGCGCAGCAGGGTGGCATGCATTTCGGCCAGCGTAGTGACGGCATGGCGCTGCGTCGGCAGGCTGGCGTTCTGGATCAAGGCCACCGGCGTGCTGCCGGGCAGGCCGCTGAGCAGGCCGTGCTCGATCTGCTGCGCGCCGCTCACACCCATGTAGATCACCAGTGTCAGCTTGGCCGCGTGCGCGGTGGCGGCGATCGTGGGCCAGTCGGGCCCGTGGTCGCCAGGCTTGGCGTGGCCGGTGAGGAAGAGCACGCCGTGCGCGTGGTCACGGTGGGTGAGCGGCACGCCCAGCGAGGTCACCGCCGCCAGGCCGGAGGTGATGCCGTTGATCACCTCGACGCGCACGCCGGCTTGCTGCAAATGTTCCACCTCCTCGCCGCCGCGGCCGAAGATGAAGGGGTCACCGCCCTTCAAGCGCACCACGCGCTCGCCTTCACGCACCGCGGTGATCATCAGCTTCTCGATGAAAGACTGCGGCGTGGACTTGCAGCCGCCGCGCTTGCCCACGTGCACGATGCGCGCCGTGGGCGCGGCGTGCGCGACGATGGCCTCGTTCACCAGGTCGTCGACGAACAGCACCGTGGCCTGCTGGATGGCCTTCAATGCCTTGAGCGTGAGCAGTTCCGGATCGCCCGGGCCCGCACCCACCAGGGTGCACGATCCATGCGCCACCAGGGGGCAGGTGCCGAGGGAATGAAACGATTGGGCGGACATGGTGACCTCCAGGATGTTCAGAGCTGACGGATCAGACGCAAGATGTGTTCCACCTGCACCGCAATCGGGGCCGGCACTTCGCCGCGGCCGTCCAGCACGGCGCGGATGTAGGCCGCGGTGGCGGCGGCCTCGTTGCCCTGCGGCAGGCCGGGCAGGGCCAGCAGCGAGCCGCCTTGCGCTTCCTGCAGCAGGCTGCGCCGGCCGGCGATGAAGCCGTCCATCTGCGGCAGGCGGCGCGCATCGGCCACCGGTTCGCCCTCGGTGCCGCGCAGCAGCAGGGCGTGGGCCTGCATGAGCTCGAAGGTCTGCGCCATGGACTGCGCGTACTCCGGGTGGGTGTAGCTGCTGACGATCAGCGCCGGCCCGGCCACCGGGTTCATGAGCTTGACCAGGCTGTGCGCCGGGTTGCGCAGGCCGACCACACGCCGCACTTCCAGCAGGCGCTGCAGGCCGGGGCTGAGCACCGCGGTAGGCACAAACTGCACCTCGCCCGGCGCTATGGATTCAATAGCGTTCTGCGCTTGTACCCCGAGGGCGGACAGCACGTCTGACGTGTAAACGCGGGCCGATTCGGTGGGCGTGCCGTGCACCAGCACCGGCACGCCTTCGCGTGCCAGCAGCAGCGCCAGCAAGGGCAGCAGACCGGGCAGCTTGCGTGCGCCGTTGTAGCTGGGCAGTACCACCACCGGCTGCTGCGCCGGCACGCGCTGCAGCCGCGCGTGGGTGGCGTCGAGGAAGCCGGCCATCTCCTGCGGCGTTTCGCCCTTGACGCGCATGGCGATGCAGAAGGCGCCCACCTCGAGGTCGCTCACCGTGCCGTCGAGCACCTGGCCGAACAGATCGGCCGCCTGCACACGCGTGAGCGACCGCGCGCCTTCCTTGCCGCGGCCGATTTCACGAAGGTACTGACCAATGCTCATGGGGAAATTCTGCTCTTGTTGTTATAAAAATCAGTAATAAGCTGATTCACGTCAACCAGGCCGATGGCGTGTGCGCCGATGCCCGTCAGGCGGCCTGTTTCTGCAAGGGCGTGGCACGCACCAGGCGCTGCAACTCCGGCACGCAGGAGCCGCAGTTGGTGCCGCACTGCAGCGCCTGCTGCAGTTGGGCCAGCCGTTCGCTCTCGCCGCCGCGGCAGCGCGCCAGCTGAGTCTGGATGGCGCTTTCGCTCACGTTGAAGCAGGTGCAGACCTGGCGGCTCGGCGCGGCCATGGCCACCGGGGCTTGGGCGCTGCCCTGCAGCAGGGCGCGGCCATAAGCCTGCGCGGGCAGTTCGTTCTGCAGCAAGGGCTTCAACCAGACTTCGGCGCGCGTGTCACCGGCGAGCAGAAACGCCTCCACCGTGCTGCGTTCCGCGCTGCGCTGCAGGCGCACCGCGCGGCGCTGGCCGCGTTTGGCATCGGCGTAACGCAGCACGCTGCCGTCGTCCAGGCGCAGCAGCGTCTCGATCGCGGCCAACAGGGCATCGGGCGGCGGTTCATGCGCGGCGGCGCGCAGCAGCACGCCGGTGCGCTGCGGCCCCGTCGCACCCGTCAGCGGTGCGGCGTTCGAAAACGGCACGCAACTGGCAAAGGGAAAACGCACCATGAGTGCGCGCAGCGCCTCGCGCGTGGCCAGCGCGCTCTCGGCCGGCAGCCAGGCCAAGGCCAAGAGCGTCCACGGCAGCTCGGCCTTGAGGATCTTCACCGCCGCGTGCTTGAGCTCGGGTTGTTTCGAGTCCGGGCAGAAGGCCGAGGTGGTGAGCGCGTTCACACCGGCCAGCGGCTGGCCGCTGCTGCTGAGGCCGCCCAGGTACTCCGGCCCCCAGTGCATGGCCATGAAGGCCTGGCCCAGCGCCACTTCTTCGCTGCCCTGCAGCGGCACCACGATGCTGCCGCGCTTGCTGGTCACAAACACCAGATCGCCCTCGGCCAAGCCACGGCGCGCGATGTCCTGCGGGTTCAGCTGTACCGCCGGTTCGGCCACGTGGCCGAACAGGCGCGGCACCACGCCGGTGCGGCTCATGCCGTGCCACTGGTCGCGCAGGCGGCCGGTGGTGAGCGAGAACGGAAAGCGTGACTCGCGCGGCTCGGCGACTTCTTTGTAAGTCGTGTTGGCGAAGCGGGCACGGCCGTCCGGGGTGGGGAAGAGGCCGTCTGCGTACAGGCGTGCCTTGCCCGTGGCCTGGCCTTCAGGACACGGCCACTGTTGCGGGGCTTGTTCGAGTTGGGTGTAGCTCAGGCCGGTGATGTCGAGGTCGCGGCCGCGGGTGGACTCGCGGTGCTCGTTCCAGATCGATTCCGACGTGTCGTATGGGAAGAGGAGGCTCGCCGGAGACGACGCCAGCGGGGTCAGAGCCGAATTTCGATTGGCGTGTTTGGCGTCCGTTGGCGTGGTCGTCCTGAATTCGGATCTGACCCCGTTGGCTTTCACCCCGTTGGCGCCCGCGATGGCCTTCTCCAGCCGGCGCGCGAAGTCCACCGCAATCTGCCAGTCGTGCCGAG
>CAZJKR010000055.1:0-2322 GCA_964546615.1 uncultured Curvibacter sp. | reverse complement strand
TGCCGAGCCTGGCCCGGCGCCGGCACGGCCGGGCGTACGCGGCTGATGCGGCGTTCGCTGTTGGTCACGGTGCCGTCCTTCTCGCCCCAGGTGCTGGCGGGCAGCAGCAGGTCGGCAAACTCGCCGGTGGCAGTGTGGGCAAAGGCGTCCTGCACCACCACGAACTCGGCGCGCTCCAGGGCGCGGCGCACCGTGGCCTGGTCGGGCATGGAATGCGCGGGGTTGGTGCAAGCGATCCACAGCGCCTTGATCTCACCATCAGCGGCGGCCTGGAACATCTCCACCGCCGTCTTGCCGGGTTTCTCGGGTACCGCGGGCACACCCCACAGCGCGGCCACTTCGGCGCGGTGCTGCGGGTTGGCCAGATCGCGGTGGGCGCTGAGCAGGTTGGCCAGGCCGCCGACCTCGCGCCCGCCCATGGCATTGGGCTGGCCGGTGAGCGAGAAGGGGCCGGCACCCGGTTGGCCGATCTGCCCGGTGGCCAGGTGCAGGTTGATCAGCGCGGTGTTCTTGGCTGTGCCGCTGCTGCTCTGGTTGAGGCCCTGGCAGTACAGGCTGAGCGTGGCGCCGCGGCGCAGCACATCGCCGCTGCCGCCGGTGGCAAAGAGGCGCGCCGCCTCGTACAGTGCCTGCTTGTCGATGCCGCAGGTCTGCGCCACCAGGTAGGGTGTGTACTCCTGCAGCGTGGCCTTGAGCGCGTCGAAGCCGCGGGTGTGGGCGGCAATGTAAGCCGGGTCGAGCCAGCCTTCCCACAGCATGATGTAGAGCAGGCCGTTGAACAGCGCCACGTCGGTGCCGGGTTGAATTTGCAGAAACAGGTCGGCACTGCCGGCGGTGTCGGTGCGGCGCGGGTCGGCCACGATGAGCTTGAGCGCCGGGTTCTTGCGTCGGGCGTCTTCGATGCGGCGAAACAGGATGGGGTGCGCCCAGGCGGTGTTGCTGCCGGCGATGAACAGGCAGCCGGCCTGGTCGATGTCCTCGTAGCAGGCTGGTGGTGCGTCGGCGCCCAGCGTCTGCTTGTAGCCGGCCACCGCGCTGCTCATGCACAGGCGCGAGTTGGTGTCGATGTTGTTGGTGCCCACCAGGCCCTTGGCCAGCTTGTTGAAGACGTAGTAGTCCTCGGTCAGCAACTGGCCGCTGACGTAAAAGCCCACCGCATCCGGGCCGTGCGTGCGGATGATGTCGGCAAAGCGGTCGGTCGCCAGGTCGAGTGCGGCATCCCAGCCTATCGGCTGCGGCGCCGCGCCGCGCTGCAGGCGTTGCAGCGGCTGCAGCAGCCGCATCTGCTGCGTCACCTCGGGCGTGGCGGTCAGGTGCAGCGTTGCGCCCTTGGAGCACAGGCGGCCGAAGTTGGCCGGGTGCGCCGGGTCACCGCGCACGCCGGTGATCTGCGCGCCTGTTGATTCGATGATGACGCCACAGCCCACACCGCAGTAGGGGCAGGTGGAGCGAGTTTCCGTACGCACGCCTAGTCCCTACGGAGGTGTTTCATATTGCTCGCAAAGCGATCCGCAGCCCCTGCGAGATCGCAGTAGGGGCAGGTGGATTTCGTTTCGCGCACGCAATCCCGTTCGGGCTGAGCCTGTCGAAGCCCATCCGGCGCAGATGCGGCGAGCCCTTCGACGAGCTCAGGGCGAACGGGAATCGTCGTCATGCGCAGGCGGTCTTCCTCTGGCAGGGGCCGGCCACCGGGGGCGACACGTCCAGTGCCAGGCTGTTGAGTTCCTGCACGTCCAGATGCACCAGGCCGTTCTCCACCTTGACGGCAAAGCGCGGTGTGCTGCCTTCGTCCGGTGCTTTGGCGCAGCCGCTGTCCAGCGCGATGGTCCAGTTGTGCAGCGGGCAGGCCACGTGGCTGCCGAAGACGATGCCTTGCGAGAGCGGGCCGCCTTTGTGCGGGCAGCGGTCGAGCAGGGCGAAGACCTGGTCCTGGTCGTTGCGGAACACCGCCACATCCATACCCTGCGGGCGTGCCACGCGGCGCGAGCCCAGCACCGGGATGTCGTCCACGTGGCAGATGGGTTTCCATTGACTCATGCTGTTGCTCCTTGCGGCTTCGGTGATTCAGGCTTGTGTTTCATGCCGTGACCCCTTCGACCTTGATCGGGATGAACTGGCGCGTGTCGACTTGGGCCTTGTCGGCTTCGAACCAGGGATCGGGCTCACCGTCGAGCGCGAACTGCAGCCGCTCCCACAGGGCTTTGCGGCCGGCGTGGTCGTCCAGAATCTTCTTCTTCACGTAGTCCAGGCCGACGCGGTTCACGTAATGCACCGTGCGCTCCAGGTACCAGCCTTCTTCGCGGTAGAGCTGCATGAAGGCGC
>CAZJKR010000054.1:5400-16097 GCA_964546615.1 uncultured Curvibacter sp. | reverse complement strand
GCTCAGGAAGTAGCCCTGCACCCGGTCGGCCTCCACCACGGCGCGCGCCTGCACCCGCACACCCTCTTCGTCAAAGGGCGAGCTGCCCTTGCCACGCAGCAGGAACGGGTCTTCCTGCACGTCGATGTGCTTCGGCAGCACCTGCTTGCCCAGGGAGTCGAGCAGAAAAGAGCTCTTGCGGTACAGCGCACCGCCGCTCAGCGCCTGCACCAGCGCGCCCAGCAGGCCGGCGGCCAGCGGCGACTCGAACAGCACCGGCACTTCGCGTGTGCTGATCTTGCGTGCCTTGAGGCGGCTGAGCGCACGCTCGGCAGCGTAGCGGCCGATCGCCGCCGGCAGCGCCAGGTCTTCCGGGTGGCGTTGCGAGCTGTACCAGTAGTCGCGCTGCATGTCGTCGCCCTTGCCGGCAATCGGCGACACCGAGATCGAGTGGCGCGAGCTGGCATAGCCGCCGCGAAAACCGTGCGTGTGGGCGCTGAAGAAATGCGACTGCTGCGCCGACACCGACGCCCCTTCGCTGTTGGTGATGCGCTTGTCCGTGGCAAACGCGGCCGCCTCGGTCGCGCGGGCAATGTCGGCGGCCTCTTCGCTGGTGATGGGCCAGGCATGGAACAGATCCAGCTCCCGCCCGGCTTCGTCGTGGTGCACGATGTCTGCGGCATCCGGCAGGCCGGCCACCGGATCTTCGGCGGTAAAGCGGGCGATGTCGAAGGCCGCCTGCACGGTCTGCTCGATGGCGGCGCGCGAAAAGTCCGACGTGCTGGCGTTGCCGCGGCGGTTGCCCACGTAGACCGTGACGCCGAGGGACTTGTCGCGGTTGCGCTCCACGTTCTCCAGCTCGCCCTTGCGCACCGAGACGCTCAGGCCGCAGCCCTCGGAGGCCTCGGCGCCGGCATCGGTGGCACCGAGCTTTCGGGCATGCGCCAGGGCGGTGTCGACCAGGTCTTCGAAGGTGGCGCGGCTGTAACTGAAACCGCTGTCGGTGCGGGCTGAGGCGCGGGTCACAAGGCTGGAATGGGGTTTCTTCATGGCGAAGCTATGATACTTGGCCGTGCGCACCACAGAGCGCCACACCGGATTTCCCCCACATGTCACGCAAACCCAAAAAAGGCTATTACGTCAAGGGCCAGTTCGTCGCCGAAGGCAGCGAGCTCGACCTGGAGCTCAAGCGCGAGCTCAAGGGCGACACCGAGATCAGCAAGACCGATCTCAAGCGCGAAAGCGCCGAGCTGCAGAAGCTCGGCGAAGAGCTGCTGACGCTGCGCGCCGACCTGATGGCCAGGCTCGACCTGTCGGACAAGCTGCGCGACGCCCTGAACGACGCCAAACGCATCACCAACTTCGAAGGCCGGCGCCGCCAGATGCAGTTCATCGGCAAGCTCATGCGCCTGCTCCCGCCGGAGACCCTCGAGGCGGCACGCGCCGCGCTGGCCGAGCAGCGCGCGCCGTCCGCCCGCGAGACCCAGTTGCTGCACGCCGCCGAACAGTGGCGTGAACGCCTGATCGCCGACGACGACGCGGTGGCGCAGTGGATCAACAACTTTCCGCAGACCGACACCCAGCAGCTGCGCGCCCTGGTGCGCCAGGCACGCAAGGACGCCGTGCCGGCCGACAAGGCCGCCGTCTCCCAGGGCCTGGCACCGCGCCAGGGCCGCGCCTACCGCGAGGTGTTCCAGCTGGTGCGCGAGCAACTGGCAGCAGCGGAAGAAGCATCCGGAGAGAACGATGAGTGAGAACCCGGCTTACGATGCACTGAAGATCGGCATCGTCTCCATCAGCGACCGCGCCTCCAGCGGCACCTACGAAGACAAGGGCCTGCCTGCCTTGCAGGACTGGCTCAGCCGCGCGCTGAAAAACCCGATCAGCTTCGAGCCGCGCCTGATCCCGGATGAACAGGCCACCATCAGCGCCACGCTGATCGAGCTGGTCGACGCCGGCTGCGCCCTGGTGCTGACCACCGGCGGCACCGGCCCGGCGCTGCGCGACGTCACGCCCGAGGCCACGCTGGCCGTGGCGCACAAGGAAATGCCGGGGTTTGGTGAGCAGATGCGCCAGATCAGTCTGCGCTTCGTGCCGACCGCCATCCTGTCGCGCCAGGTGGCCGTGATCCGGCACAAGAGCCTGATCATCAACCTGCCGGGGCAGCCGAAGTCGATTGCCGAAACGCTGGAGGGCCTGAAGGACGCCAATGGCAAGTCAGTCGTGGACGGTATCTTCGCCGCCGTGCCTTACTGCATCGATCTGATCGGCGGCCCCTACCTGGAAACCGACGACACGGTGTGCAAGGCGTTTCGTCCTAAATCGGCGATTCGCCCGCCGCGTACAGCCTGAGTTTTGTCTTCCTGCTTCTGCTGGCGCCACGCCGGCAGGGTTGGCACGCTGGGCGGTTGGCATTCGAGGAAGTTCATCCGGCCCCATCCCGCCCGACCGATCAAGCTGGGTGAGCAGAGCAGCCCGGGCGCAGGGGCCATTCGCGCTTGCCCGCACGTTGGCGAGCCATGGGCCGTGTTGATGAAGAAACCATCGTCAACCCGACAACCCGGACCGCGAGTGTGCCCCGGAGAACGGGACCTCCGCTCGCCCGGCGTGCCAATCAAGCCCGCGTGGCGCCAGCAAGAAGAAGACTACTTGCCAACCAGCTGGTTGAGCTTGTCCTTTTCGAACAGCTCTTCGCGCGCCGCGTCACCCGGTACGCACTCGGACGGCGGCTTGCCGGATGAGAGCTTTTCGATCGCCTGCCACAGCAGCGCGATCTGGTGCTCCTGTGACGAGGCGTTGTCGATCAGGCCACGCATGGCCTGCGAAAGCGGGTCGTCTTCCTGCGTGATGCCGTAGGCGGTGAACTTCTTCTCCGGTGCCGTCACGTCGGCGCTTTCGCCTTCCTTGGACGGGATGATGCGCGCCGGGATGCCCACGGCCGTGGCGCCGGCCGGCACTGGCTTGATCACCACCGCGTTGGAACCGATCTTGGCGCCGTCGCCCACTTCAAAACCACCCAGCACCTTGGCGCCGGCACTCACCACCACATCGCGGCCCAGCGTCGGATGGCGCTTGGTGCCCTTGTAGAGCGAGGTGCCGCCCAGCGTGACGCCGTGGTAGATGGTGCAGCCGTCACCCACCTCGGCGGTCTCGCCGATCACCACGCCCATGCCGTGGTCGATGAAGACACGCTGGCCGATCTTCGCGCCCGGGTGGATCTCGATGCCGGTGAGCCAGCGGCTGAGGTGCGAGATGAAGCGCCCCAGCCACTTGAAGCCGTACGTCCAGCAGCCATGCGCCCAGCGGTGCAGCACCAGCGCATGCAGGCCGGGGTAGCAGGTCAGCACCTCCCAGGCGCTGCGGGCAGCCGGGTCGCGGTCGAGGATGCACTGGATGTCGGAGCGGAGGCGGGCAAACATGGCGGCAGTTTATCGCTTCGCCTTTGACGCTGTCTCCAGCATGGCCTTGGCCACGCCGCGCAGGATATGGATCTCCTCCTGCGTCAGCCCGGCGCGGTTGAACAGGGCATTCAGCCGCGGCATCAGCTTCTTCGGTGCCGCCGGATCGAGAAAGTCGACGGCCACGAGCGCCTGCTCCAGATGCGCCAGCATGCCCGCCACCTGCGGCACGTCGGCCAGTTCCGCCGGCGCGGTGGCCTGCTGCACCGGAAAACCGCCCAGGGCCAGGCGCCACTCGTAGGCAATCACCTGCAGCGCCGCGGCCAGGTTGAGCGAGCCGAAGCGGGGGTTGGTCGGGATGCTCAGCGCCACGTGGCAGCGGTAGACATCGTCGTTGCGCATGCCGAAGCGTTCCGAGCCGAACAGGAAGGCCACACCCTGCCCCGGCTGCGGATTTTCAGCCATTTCGGCCTCTGGCGCTTGCTGATCATGCGCTGGGCGCTCCTGTTTTAATAGCAGATCAAAGTGCTCGCGCGGCGTGCGCGTGGGCGGACCGAAGTCGCGCGGCGTCATGGCGGTGGCGCACAGGTGGGTCATGCCGTCCAGCGCCTCGTCCAGCGTCTCGACGATGCGCGCATGCTCCAGCACATCCAGCGCCCCGCTGGCCCGCTGGATGGTTTCCTCACGCCGCAGCACATTGGCCCAGCGCGGCGCCACCAGCACCAGGTCATCAAAACCCATGACCTTCATGGCGCGCGCGGCAGCGCCCACATTGCCGGCATGGCTGGTCTGGATCAGCACGAAACGGGTGCGTAAAGTGGGGCACGGGGACGGGGTTTGCATGCGAAAGGGGCCGGGCAGGTAAAATCACGCTATTGTCGCTGCCCGCATCGCCGGGTCGCGGTTCCGTTCTTCCAGCCCATCGGGGACTTCGCGCCTGCCGCCGTTCCCTTAACGCCTCCACAATTCATGTCGTCCAACCTGCATCCCATGCTCAACGTGGCCATCAAGGCCGCCCGCGCCGCCGGCGCCATCATCAACCGCGCGGCACTCGATATCGAATCGGTGCGTGTCTCGCAGAAGCAGGTGAACGACTTTGTGACCGAGGTCGATCACGCCAGCGAAGCCACCATCATCGAAACCCTGCTCACCGCCTACCCGGGCCACGGCATCCTGGGCGAGGAAACTGGCAGCACGCACGGCGCCAAGGATTCCGAATTCGTCTGGATCATCGATCCGCTGGACGGCACCACCAACTTCATCCACGGTTTCCCGGTCTACTGCGTCAGCATCGCGCTGGCCGTCAAGGGCAAGGTCGAGCAGGCCGTCATCTACGACCCGACCCGCAACGACCTGTTCACCGCCACCAAGGGCCGCGGCGCGTACCTGAACGAGCGCCGCATCCGCGTCAGCAAGCGCACCCAGCTGTCGCAGTGTCTGATCTCCACCGGTTTTCCGTTCCGCAAGGGTGACAACTTCCCGGCCTACCTGGCCATGATGAGCGAGGTCATGCAGCGCACCGCCGGCCTGCGCCGCCCCGGTGCTGCCGCACTCGATCTGGCCTATGTGGCGGCCGGCTTCTGCGACGGCTTTTTCGAAACCGGCCTGCAACCCTGGGACGTGGCGGCCGGCTCGCTCCTGGTGACCGAGGCCGGTGGCCTGGTCGGCAACTTCACCGGCGAGGCCGACTTCCTGGAGCACCAGGAGTGCCTGGCCGGCAACCCGCGCATCTACGGCCAGCTGGTGCCGCTGCTGAACAAGTACAGCAAGTTCGCCAGCGCCGGCGACAAGGCCGTGGCGCGCCAGGCTGCGGCCGATCTCACCACCCTTACGGTTTCGGGGACGCCTGCGCAGGTCGACGAACGCGATCAGACCGCGTTCGAATAAGCGCCCGATTCAGGCCGGCAGCGTGATGGCGTCGATCGGCGCCGGCCGGCCGAACAGATAACCCTGGAACACGGTGCAGCCGTTGTCCAGCAGGAACTGGCGCTGACCCTCGGTCTCCACGCCCTCGGCCACCGCCAACAGGTCCATGCTGGACGCCAGCGCCAGGATGGTGCGCACGATGGCGGCGTCGTTGGCATCCTCCAGCACGTCGCGCACAAAGGTCTGGTCGATCTTGAGTTCGTTCAGCGGCAGACGCTTGAGGTAGGCCAGCGAGGAGTAGCCGGTACCGAAATCGTCCAGCGCGAAACGCACACCCGCCGCGCGCAGTGCGCTCATCTTGCGGATCGCATCCTCCACATCGGACAACAGCACGCTTTCGGTCAGCTCCAGCTTGAGCTGCCGCGGATCGGCACCGCTGTCGTGCAGCACCGCCAGCACCTGGGCCACGAAGTCGCTGCGCCGGAACTGGCGCGCACTGACATTGACCGACACGCTCAGTGCGCAGGTGGCCGGCTGCGCACGCCAGGCCACCAGCTGGCGGCAGGCCGTCTGCAGCACCCACTGGCCGATCGGCAGGATCAGCCCGGTCTGTTCGGCCAGGTCGATGAAATCCCCCGGCCCCACCAGGCCGCGCTGCGGATGCTGCCAGCGCACCAGCGCCTCGAAGCCGGTGGTCTTCCCCGTCACATCCACCACCGGCTGGTAGTGCAGCAACAGTTCCTGGCGCTGCAGGCCCTGGCGCAGGTCGGCGTCCATCAGCGCCCGCGCCATCACGGCCGCCTGCATTTCGGGGTCGTAGAAACGCAGCGTGTTGCGCCCGGCCGCCTTGGCCTGGTACATGGCCACGTCGGCCCGCTTGAGCAGTTCGTCCACCCCGGGCTCGTTGCCGCAGAACAGGGCAATGCCGATGCTGGGCGTGCTGCTGTGCTGCTTGCCCATCAGCTCGTAGGGCAGGTTGAGCTGCCCCAGGATCTTCTCGGCCACCAGCTCGGCCTGGCTGGCGGCCGCTTCGACCTCCTCCTTCAGCCCTTCGAGCATGACCACGAACTCGTCGCCGCCGAAACGCGCGGCGGTGTCGCCCTCGCGGATGCAGCTCACCAGGCGGCGAGCCACCTGTTCGAGCAACTGATCGCCCACGTCATGGCCCAGGGTGTCGTTGAGATCCTTGAAGTTGTCCAGGTCGATGAACAGCAGCGCGCCGTGCTGACCGCTGCGTGCGCTCAGGGCCTGCAGATGCGCCAGCCGGTCCATCAGCAGACGCCGGTTGGGCAGGCCGGTCAGGGTGTCGTAGAAGGCCAGGCGCAGGGTCTCGTCCTCGGCGTGCTTGCGCTTGCTGATGTCGCGTCCGATGCCGCGGTAGCCGCGAAAGCGCCCCTCGGCATCGAACATCGGCATGCCGCTGACAGAAACCCAGTACAAGCGGCCATCCTCCGTCTTGCGCTGCATCTCGAAGTCGGTGAAAGTCTGGTGCGCACGCAACATCCGGCGATGCGCCTCCCAGTCTTCCTCGCTCAGGTTGAGGGCGCCGAGTTCCCAGCGGGTCATGCCCAGACTGGTGACCTGGCTCGGGCTGGTGATGCTGACCACCGAACCATCGAAGCGGGTGAAGCGGAACTGCTCGTCGGTCTCCCAGTACCAGTCGGATGAGAGGTCGGTCAGGCTGCGAAAGCGCGCCTCGCTCTCCTGCAGCCGCAATTCGGCCATCTTGCGCTCGGTGATGTCGGAAATCGAGCCGTAGGACATCAGGTCACCGCTGGCCTCGCGATAGACCACCGCATTGCCCAGCATCCAGCGCTCGGTGCCGTCGTTGAGGCGGACCCGGAACTCATGCCGCCAGGTGGCCCCGTCGTAGGCCCGGGTCTTCATCGAGTCCTTCAGCCCGCGCAGATCGTCGGGATGCACCACCGAGAGCACGCTGAAGGCGTCTGCCCGCGCATCCTCGGGGCGGATGCGGAACATCCGGTAGACGGCATCGCTGGCAAAGGGAAAGCTGGCATGACCGTCCGGACGGGTACGCATCTGGAACACCATTTCGGGCAGGCGGCTGGTGATCTTCTGGATGAAGTCCAGCCGGTCCTGCAGCGCCTGGGTGATCTCATGCTCACGGGTGATGTCCTGCACCACACCGAAGTCGCGGCTGCTGCCGTCGGCCTTGTGCTGGCGGCGCATGCGCGTCCGCAGCCAGTGGTCGGTGCCGTCCTGGTGCTGCCAGCGGTACTCCAGGATGGCCCCGTCCATGCGCTGGCGCGCTGCCACGAAGGCCGGCAGATCGTCGGGGTGGATGCGGCTGCGGGCCTGCGGACTGGTCCGCTCCCCATCGAGCGCCTCGCCGGCCAGATGGGTCAGCCCGCGTGAAAACGTGATGGTCCGGCCGTCCGGGCTGGCCGTCCAGTGGCCGACCCGGGCCAGCTCCTCGGTCAGTTCGTAGAGTTCCAGCTGGGCGCTGAGCTGCTCGTTGGCACGCTCCAGCGCCAGTTCGCCGGCCCGCAGGGCTTCCTCGGCCATGCGCTCGGCGGTGATGTCCTCGACGTGCATCAGCAGCAGCTTCTCGCCGAACACGTCGATCAGCGAACCATTGAGCCGCACCAGACAGGGTGATCCGTCCCCGAGGCGGATGGTCGCCTCCAGGCCGCGCAGTCGGCCATGCGCCAGAAGAGGCGCCAAGGCCTGCTGCCGGGTCTGGATGTCGGGCCACTGGCCGATTTCCAGCATGGTCCGTCCGATCACCGCCTCGCGGGCGAAGCCGCTCAAGAACAGCCATTCGCGGTTGACATCGATGATCAGACCGTCGGACAGGCGCGACAGCACCAGTGCCTCGGGGCTTTCCTCGAAGGCGGCGGCAAAGACACGCTCGTTGCGGCGCGACTCGGTCGCCCCGTCGGCGACGTCGGCCGCAGTCTCGGCATCCTGCCCCAGGCTTTGCAGGCGCAGCAAGGCGACGTCCAGCGCAGCGCGCAGACGCCGGACCTCTTCGATGTCGGTTTCAGAGCCCATGCCGGTGCAGGATAACGCCTAAGCGGTCCCCAGGGCCGGGATCGTCCCAGGCCGCGGCCGCGGGGTCAAGCAGGCCGGCGCCATCAGCCCACCTGCTCCGCCGGCGCCAGGCCCAGTTCATGCACCGGCACCGGCCGGCTGAACAGGTAACCCTGGAAGGCCCAGCAGCCGTTGTCCAGCAGGAACTGGCGCTGGCCCTCGGTCTCCACACCCTCGGCCACGGCCACCAGGTCCATGCTGCGCGCCAGCGCCAGGATGGTGCGCACGATGGCCGCGTCGTTGGGGTCGGTGAGCACATCGCGCACGAAGGACTGGTCGATCTTGAGCTGGTCCAGCGGCAGCCGCTTGAGGTAGGCCAGCGAGGAATAGCCGGTGCCGAAGTCGTCGAGCGAGAAGCCGACACCGATCGAGCGCAACTCGCGCATCTTGCGCACCGCATCCTCCACGTCCGCCAGCAGCAGGCTTTCGGTCAGCTCCAGCTTGAGGCGGTAGGGGTTGGCGCCGCTGCGGCGCAGCAGGTTGAGCACCTGCTCGGCAAAGTCACCCTGACGGAACTGGCGCGCACTGACATTGACCGCAATGCTCAGGTCGCGCGTGGCCGCCTCGGCCGACCACGTCACCAGTTGCCGGCAGGCGGCCTCCAGCACCCACTGGCCGAGCGGGATGATGAGGCCGGTCTTCTCGGCCAGGTCGATGAACTCGCCCGGCAGGATCAGGCCGCGCTCCGGGTGCTGCCAGCGCACCAGCGCCTCCACGCCGATGGTGGTGCCGCTCTCGTCCACCACCGGCTGGTAGTGCAGCCGCAGCTCGTCACGCTGCAGGCCCTGGCGCAGGTCGGCCTCCAGCGCAGCGCGTGCCGTGGCCGCAGCCTGCATGCCGGGGTCGAAGAAACGCAGCGCATTGCGCCCGGCCGCCTTGGCCTGGTACATGGCCAGGTCGGCGCGCTTGAGCAGCTCGTCCACGCTTTGCAGCTGGTCATGGAACAGGGCAATGCCGATGCTGGGTGTGCTGTGGTGGAACTGCCCCAGCAGCTCGAACGGCTGGTTGATCACGTCCAGTATCTTCCTGGCCGAGGCCTCGGCCTGGAACGCCGCCTCGCCGGCATAGGGACTGAGCTCCTCCAGCATGACGACGAACTCGTCGCCGCCCAGACGTGCCACGGTATCGATCTCGCGCACACAGTCGCGCAGCCGCCCGGCCACCTGGCGCAGCAGCAGGTCGCCGATGTCGTGCCCCTTGGTGTCGTTGAGGTCCTTGAAGTTGTCCAGGTCGATGAAGACCAGCGCGCCGTGGCGGCGACTGCGCACCACCGCGGCCAAGGCCTTGGTCAGACGGTCGGTCAGCATGCGCCGGTTGGGCAGGCCGGTCAGCTCGTCGTAGAAGGCCAGCTGTTCGATCTTGCGCTCCACCTGCTTGCGCTGGCTGATGTTGCGCCCGACGCCGCGGTAGCCGAGGAATCTGCCCTTGCCGTCGAAGAAAGGCATGCCGCTGATCGAGACCCAGACGCTGCTGCCGTCCGGCGCGATGCGCTGCAGCTCCAGCTCGCGGAACACCTCGCGCGCATCGAGCACGGCACGGTGCGCGGCCCAGTCGGACTCGCTCATGTTGAGCGCCGGAATCTCCCAGCGGGTACGGCCCAGGTGCTCACTCGCGCCCAGGCCCGTGCTGGCTTCCATGTCGCCATGAATGCGCATGAAACGGTAGTTCTCGTCGATCTCCCAGTACCAGTCGGACGACAGCTCGGTCAGGCTGCGAAACCGCAGCTCACTCTCGCGCAGACCTTCTTCCACCCGCTTGCGCTCGGTGATGTCCATGTGGGTGCCGACCATGCGCACCGGCATGCTGTATTCGTCGCGCTCGACCACGCGGCCGCGGGCCAGAACCCAGACCCAGTGCCCCTGCTTGTGGCGCAGACGGTGCTCGGACTCGAAGAACGCCGTCTCGCCCCGGATGTGGCTGCCCAGCGCATCGCTGGCGGCCGTCAGGTCGTCCGGGTGCAGCATTTCCTGCCACATGGTGCCGGCAGCGTCGATCTCGCCCGGCGCGTAACCCAGCATCTGGCTCCAGCGCGCGTTGTAGGTACGCACGTTGGTGACGAAATGGCGGTCCCACAGGCCCAGCTCGGCACCGCTGAGGGCCAGCTCCAGCCGCTCGGCATTGGCACGACGCTCCTTGTCCTGCCTGACGGCGTCCTGCTCCCGCGCCCGGCGCTGGTGCTGGAACACGTACAGGCCCGCCCGGGCCCCCAGGCTCAGCACGGCGTACAGCATCAGTCCCAGCTGCAGCCGCTGGTACCAGGCCTGGTAGGCGCCCTGCACCGTGCGGCTGACCTCGATCACCAGCGGCCGGTCCACCAGAAGGCGGTTGGGCTGGATGGTGCGCAAGGCCATCAGGCTGTCCGTTTCCGAGACGAAGGCCTGGCCGCGGTAGAAGTTGCTG
>CAZJKR010000054.1:0-5332 GCA_964546615.1 uncultured Curvibacter sp. | reverse complement strand
CGAGCGCATGTCGTCGGCGTACAGCACCGAGCGCAGCACCACGCCGAAGAAGTCCGGGTCCAGCTTGGCATAGACCAGGCCGGCGAAACGGCCCTCGAGATCGAGCACGACCCGCGCCACCATGATGCTGGTCACGCCGCGCGCGCCGACATAGGGCTCGGAGATCAGGAGGCGATCCGGGTCGGGCCGCGCCTGTGCACTCTGGAAGAACTCGCGCTGGCTGCGCGCCTCGCCGACCAGTTCGTCAAGACTGTTGGCCCGGATGACGCCGTTGGCGTCCAAGATGCTGATGAAGCGCACCCCCGGCATGGCCTCAGCCAGCGTCTTCAGGCGGCGGCTGGTGCGCTCCTGAAATTCGGCACCGGCCCAGTACGGCGGCAGCTCATCACGCACCCCCCGCAAGGCATTGTTGACACCGCCCAGCAACTGCTCCATGTATTCGTCGATCACCCGCGCCTGCACCTCCAGGCGGTCGCGCTCGGTGGCGCTGGTCAGGCGGTGGTCATGCCACAGCATCCCCGCCAGCAGCACGGCGGCCAGCACCAGCAGCAAGCCCAGCGCCAGCCACTCGCGGCGGCTACGCTTCCTCCTTGAGAAGTGTGCTTGTGATGTGTTCATGCCCAACAGCGCGCAATCCTACCCCATGGCCACCGCGCCGCCGCGCTCGGAGCGCCCCGTAGTTGTCCACAGGCCACAGGGTCGGCCTGCTAAAGTCTCACCCCTGTTTCGCCACCGCACATCAGGCACACCCTTTGGATACCCCGACCCCCATGATGCAGCAGTACCTGGCCATCAAGGCCGGGTATCCCCACACGCTGGTGTTCTACCGCATGGGCGACTTCTACGAGCTGTTCTACGAAGACGCCCGGCAAGCCGGTGGTCATGGCCGGCGTGCCCTTCCACTCGGTCGAGACCTACCTGGCACGCCTGATCAAGCTCGGCGAATCGGTCGCCATCTGCGAGCAGGTGGGCGAAGTGGGTGCGACCAAGGGCCCGGTGGAGCGCAAGGTGGTGCGTGTGGTCACCCCCGGCACGCTGACCGACAGCGCGCTCTTGAGCGACAAGTCCGAATCGCTGCTGCTGGCCGTGCACCAGGGCCCGCGCCACGCCTGCGGCCTGGCCTGGCTCAGCGTCACGCAGGGTGAAGTCAAGCTGGCCGAGTGCAGCCCGGACGAACTCGATGAATGGCTGGCGCGCATCGCCCCGGGCGAGCTGCTCTACAGCGCCGGCACCACACCGGCCTTCGAGCAGCGGCTGCAGGCCCTGCGTACCGGCGGTACGGCGCTGAGCCTGCGCCCCGAATGGGCCTTCAACAGCGCCCTGGGCAACGCCAAGCTGCTGGAACTGCTCGGCGCGGCCAGCCTGTCCAGCTGGGGCGCACAGGACTGCGCGCTGGCGCACGCCGCCGCGGCCGCCCTGCTCGACTACGCCGAACACACCCAGGGCCGGGCGCTGACCCACCTGCACAGCGTGCGCGTGCAGCGCAGCGGCGAGCTGATCGAGCTGCCGCAGACCACACGCCGCAACCTGGAACTGGTGCAGACCCTGCGCGGCGAAGACAGCCCCACCCTGTTCTCGCTGCTCGACACCTGCATGACCGGCATGGGCAGCCGCCTGCTGAAGAACTGGCTGCTGGAGCCGCAGCGCAACCGCGCGCCGGCCAAGGCGCGGCTGGAGGCCATCACCGCCCTGCGCACCGGACCGTGGCAGCGCCTGCGCGAACAGCTCAAGGGCTGCAGCGACGTGGAGCGCATCACGGCGCGCATTGCGCTGCGCCAGGTGCGCCCGCGCGAGCTGGTGGCGCTGCAACAGACGCTACAAAAAACAGAGCTGCTGGCGCCCGTCCTGTCTGGCCAGACGGCACTTTTGGCTGATATTTCGCAGCAGCTGCAGCCGCCGGCCGGCTGCGCCGAGCTGCTGGCGCGCGCCCTGTTGCCGGAACCGGCGGCACTGGTGCGCGACGGCGGCGTCATCCACGACGGCTTCGATGCCGAGCTCGACGAGCTGCGCGCCATCCAGACCAACTGCGACGGCTTCCTGCTCGACCTGGAGACGCGCGAACGCGCGCGTACCGGCATTGCCAATCTGCGTGTGCAGTTCAACAAGGTGCACGGTTTCTACATCGAGGTGACGCAGGGCCAGATCGACAAGGTGCCGGACGACTACCGCCGCCGCCAGACGCTGAAGAACGCCGAGCGCTTCATCACCCCCGAACTGAAGGCCTTCGAGGACAAGGCGCTCAGTGCGCAGGAACGCGCGCTGGCGCGCGAGAAGTGGCTGTACGAACAACTGCTCGATGCGCTGCAACCCTTCGTGCCGGCGCTCACCCGCACCGCCCGCGCGCTGGCGGCGCTCGACGTGTTGTGCACGCTGACCGAGCGCTCGCTCACGCTGGACTGGAACGCCCCCCAGTTCGCCATGGAGCCCTGCATCGAGATCGAGGCCGGCCGCCACCCGGTGGTGCAGGCGCGGCTGGCGGAGACGAGTTCCGGCGCCTTCATCGCCAACGACACCCGGCTGGGCGTGAAGCAGCGCATGCAGATCATCACCGGCCCCAATATGGGCGGTAAATCGACCTACATGCGCCAGGTGGCACTGATCGTGCTGCTGGCCTCCATCGGCAGCTATGTGCCGGCCGCGGCCTGCCGCATCGGCCCGATCGACGCCATCTACACCCGCATCGGTGCCGCCGACGACCTGGCCAACGCCCAGTCCACCTTCATGCTGGAGATGACCGAGGCGGCGCAGATCCTGCACGCTGCCACGCCCAACTCGCTGGTGCTGATGGACGAGATCGGCCGCGGCACCTCGACCTTCGACGGCCTGGCGCTGGCCGGCGCCATTGCCACCCAGCTGCACGACAAGACCCAGGCCTACACCCTGTTCGCCACGCATTATTTCGAGCTCACCGCCTTTCCGGCCAAACACCACGCCGCCGTCAACGTGCACGTGAGCGCTGCAGAATCCGGCCACGACATCGTCTTCCTGCACGAGATCCAGCCTGGCCCGGCCAGCCGCAGCTACGGCATCCAGGTGGCGCGCCTGGCCGGCATGCCGGCCGCAGTGGTCAACCACGCGCGCCATGCGCTGGCGCATCTGGAAGCCAGCGCCACCGAGGCGCAGGCGCAGGTCGATCTTTTTGCCCCGCCACCGGCCGCCGCCGCGAGCGCGCCCAGTGCGGTGGAGGCACGGCTGGCCGAGATCGACCCCGATGCCCTGAGCCCGCGCGAAGCACTGGACGCCTTGTACGTCCTCAAGAAACTGGGAAATCAGACATGAACAGCCACCTGCCCACCATCGTCTTCTCGCATGGCAACAGCTTTCCGGCCAGCACCTACCGGGTGCTGTTCGGCGAGCTGCGCCGGCGCGGCTTCAAGCTCAAGGCGGTGGACAAGTTCGGCCACGACGCGCGCTATCCGGTCAGCAGCAACTGGCCGCACCTGGTGCAGCAGCTGGCCGACTTCGCAGCCGAGCACCAGCAGAAAACGGGGGAGCCGGTCTTCCTGGTCGGCCACTCGCTGGGCGGCTTCCTGAGCCTGATGGCCGCCGCACGCCACCCCGAGCTGGCCCATGCGGTGCTGCTGATCGACTCGCCCATCCTGGGCGGCTGGCGTGCCAAGAGCGTCAGCGTGGCCAAGACCACCCAGATCATCGGCGCGGTTTCACCTGGTGCCGTGAGCCGTCAGCGGCGCAACAGCTGGCCCGACATCGAGACCGCCTTCGAGCACTTCCGCCACAAGAAGGCCTTCGCCCACTGGGACGCGCAGGTGCTGCGTGACTACGTCGAGCACGGCATGCACGACGAGGACGGCAAACGCGTGCTGAGCTTCGACCGCGCCGTGGAAACCGCCATCTACAACACCATCCCCGACAACCTGGACCGCCTGCTCAAGCGCCACCCACTCAAGTGCCCGGTGGCCTTCATCGGCGGGCGCCATTCGGTGGAGATGCGCCAGGTCGGCATGGCCATGACGGAGAAGGTCACCAAAGGCCGCATCATGATGCTCGACGGCTCGCACCTGTTCCCGATGGAACAGCCCGTGGCCACCGCCGCGGCCATCGAGGCTTCGCTGCTCAACCTGCAGCGGGTGCACGAACTCAAGCACAACAGCTCCTGAACGCCACTCCTCCCCACCGCTTTCAACTTCATCGTTTTTCAACCATGGCAAACCACAACCAACTGGTCAAGGAACAACTGCAACACATGCTTTTCGGCACACTGCTTTTTGTGTGCCTGGCTTCCATTGCCATCGCCCTGGACGTGGGGGCGGACAGCATCGTCAAGCTCGGCGGCGTGAGCCGCTTCACCTACCTGGTCATCGAGACGATGGCCCATGCCCTGCTGGTGCTTGATCTCTGCCTTTTCATCCTGTACCTCTACAAGTCCAGCATCACCCTGGTGAAGGAAATTTTCAACTGACAGCAGCCCCCGCGTTGCCTCCCAGCAGCAAAAAAGGCCGCAACATGCGGCCTTTTTGCGTTGGCGAGGTGGTCAATCGCCGGCCGGCGGCTTCTTCGACAGCAGCGAACCGATCATGTCCATCGGCAGCGGCAACACCACCGTGCTGGCGCGGTCACCGGCCACCTGCGTCATGGTCTGCAGGTAGCGCAGCTGCATGGCCTCCGGCTGCCGGGCCAGCATCTGCGCCGCCTCCAGCAGCGCCTCGGCGGCCTGCTTCTCGCCTTCGGCGTGGATGATCTTGGCGCGCCGTTCGCGCTCGGCCTCGGCCTGGCGCGCGATGGCACGCACCATGGACTCGTTGAGGTCGATGTGCTTGATCTCCACGTTGGTCACCTTGATGCCCCAGGCATCGGTCTGGCTGTCGAGGATGGCGCGGATGTCGTCATTGAGCTTGTCGCGCTCGGACAGCATTTCGTCCAGGTCGTGCTTGCCCAGCACGGAACGCAGCGTGGTCTGCGCCAGCTGGCTGGTCGCCTCGAGGTAATGCTCGACGTTGATGATGGCGTTCCGCGGATCGATCACCCGGAAATACAGCACCGCATTGACCTTGACCGAGACATTGTCCCTGGAGATCAGGTCCTGCTCGGGCACATCCATCACGATGGTGCGCAGGTCCACGCGCTCCATGGTCTGGATCGCCGGGATCAGGATGATCAGGCCCGGCCCCTTCACTTTCCAGAACCGCCCCAGCTGGAACACCACGGCGCGCTCGTACTCGCGCAGCACCTTGACCGCACTGGCCAGCAGGCCCAGCAGCACGACCGCGAGCGGCAGCCAGATGGTGAAATCGAAGGACATGGCAGTTCTCCTCAGTGGTTGGGAACAGGGCTGCCCGCGGGGGCGGCCACGGGCTCGACCTCAAGCACAAGG
>CAZJKR010000053.1:13561-16099 GCA_964546615.1 uncultured Curvibacter sp. | reverse complement strand
GCGTGGAGAAGAACGAGCGCGTGCTCATCACCACGCTGACCAAGCGCATGGCCGAGCAGTTGACCGACTACCTGAGTGACAACGGCGTCAAGGTACGCTACCTGCACAGCGACGTGGACACGGTGGAGCGGGTGGAAATCCTGCGCGACCTGCGCCTGGGCACCTTCGACGTGCTGGTCGGCATCAACCTGCTGCGCGAGGGGCTGGACATTCCTGAGGTGTCGCTGGTGGCCATTCTGGACGCCGACAAGGAGGGCTTCCTGCGCTCCGAGCGCTCGCTGATCCAGACCATCGGCCGCGCGGCGCGCAACCTGCATGGCAAGGCCATTCTTTATGCCGACCGGGTGACGGATTCCATGGCCAAGGCCATGGGTGAGACCGAACGCCGCCGCCACAAGCAGATCGAGCACAACTTGGCGCACGGCATCACGCCGCGGGCCATCGTCAAGCAGGTGCGTGACTTGATCGACGGCGTCTACAGCGAGAAGGCCGGCCGCGAGGCCGAGCGGCTGGAGCAGGAGGCGATGGCGCGCGCCAAGGTGGAGGAGATGAGCGAGAAGGACATGGCACGCGAGGTCAAGCGGCTGGAAAAGCTGATGCTGGAGCACGCGCGCAACCTGGAGTTCGAGCAGGCGGCCCGGGTGCGCGACCAGCTGGGCCTGCTCAAGGCGCGGGCTTTCGGTGCGGCCGTGCCTGACCATCCGCCCGAATTGCGGCCGGGGGCGGCCGGCAGCACGGTGCGCTGAGCCCGTCCGGCGTCTTATCCGAGCGAATCGCTCGGTTTTTGCTATACTTGACACAAATACTCAACAAAGCGGGTTATCCCGCAGCGTGAGTTCGGCCCCGAGCACCACGGTGGTGGCGGGAAAACACGGTAGTCAAACCCAGCCTAGGAGTTTGCGATGCGCCTCACAACCAAAGGCCGCTTTGCGGTCACCGCCATGATTGATCTGGCCTTGCGCCAGAGCAATGGCCCCGTGACGCTGGCGGCCATCAGCCAGCGCCAGCAGATCTCGCTGTCCTACCTGGAACAGTTGTTCGGCAAGCTGCGCCGCCACGAGCTGGTGGAATCCACCCGCGGCCCGGGCGGCGGCTACACGCTGGCGCGCAAGGCCGGCGACATCACCGTGGCCGACATCATCCTGTCGGTGGACGAGCCGATCGACGCCACCCAGTGCGGCGGCAAGGAAAACTGCCTGGGCGATGCCGGGCGCTGCATGACGCACGAGCTCTGGGCCTCGCTCAACACCCGCATGGTCGAGTTCCTCGATTCGGTCACGCTACAGAAGCTGGTGGACGACCAGCTGGCCAAGGGCGTGACCATCGAGGACAAGCCGACCGTCAAGCGGGCCATCTCCAGCATGCCGGTGGTCAAGCCGGTGCGCGTGAATGCGCCGAACTCGGTGTTCGCACTCGGGGGCGTTGCGCTGTCCAAATGAGTTGTGCTGGTGCAGGGCACCCGCACACCGCCGCCACCCTACCTACCCTTCACCGGGGTGGGCGCAGCCTTGAAGTTCACGACCGAACCCCACAAAAAACCCAATCTCCAAGAGCTGATTCCTGAACCTGTTTCTTTATCGAGTTTCGTAGCGAGCCTGTATGGACATGACCCCCCATTTCCCGATCTACATGGACTACGGTGCCACCACGCCCTGCGATCCGCGCGTGGTCGACGCCATGATTCCCTGGTTGCGCGAGCACTTCGGCAACCCCGCTTCGCGCAGCCACGCCTGGGGCTGGGAAGCGGAAGAAGCCGTCGAGAAGGCGCGCGGCTACGTCGCCGAGTTGATCGGTGCCGATCCGCGCGAGATCGTCTGGACCTCCGGCGCCACCGAGTCCAACAACCTCGCACTCAAAGGCGCGGCCCACTTCTACAGCGGCAAGGGCAAGCACCTGATCACCGTGAAGACCGAGCACAAGGCCGTGCTGGATACCATGCGTGAACTCGAGCGCCAGGGCTTCGAGGTGAGTTACCTCGACGTGCAGGAAGACGGCCTGCTGGACCTCGACAAGCTCAAGGCGGCCATCCGCCCGGACACCATCCTGATCAGCGTGATGTTCGTCAACAACGAGATCGGCGTCATCCAGGATATTCCGGCCATCGGCGCCCTGTGCCGTGAGAAGGGCATCCTGTTCCACGTCGACGCCGCGCAGGCGACCGGCAAGGTGGAGATCGACCTGCAGACCCTGCCGGTCGACCTGATGAGCCTGGCCTCGCACAAGACCTACGGCCCCAAAGGCATCGGCGCGCTGTACGTGCGCCGCAAGCCGCGCGTGCGCCTGGAAGCGCAGATGCACGGCGGCGGCCATGAGCGCGGCATGCGCTCGGGCACGCTGCCCACCCACCAGTGCGTCGGCATGGGTGAAGCCTTCCGCATCGCCAGGCTGGAAATGGCCCAGGACAACGCCAAGGCGCGGGCCCTGCACGACCGTCTGCTCAATGGCCTGAAGGACATCGAACAGGTCTTCCTCAACGGTCACCCGACCCAGCGCGTGCCGCAGAACCTGAACATGAGCTTCAACTTCGTCGAGGGCGAG
>CAZJKR010000053.1:0-13541 GCA_964546615.1 uncultured Curvibacter sp. | reverse complement strand
AAGGGGCTGGCGGTGTCCAGCGGCTCGGCCTGTACCTCGGCCTCGCTGGAACCCAGCTACGTGCTGCGTGCCCTGGGCCGCAGCGACGAGCTGGCGCACAGCAGCCTGCGCATGACCGTCGGCCGCTTCACGACTGAGGAAGAGATCGACTACGCCATCGCCACCATCAAGCACAACGTGGCCAAGCTGCGCGACCTGAGTCCGCTGTGGGAGATGTACCAGGATGGCGTCGATTTGAGCACCATCCAGTGGGCTGCACATTGATGACACCCCTGAGCGGCTGGCGCCGCTTCCCCTCTAGGGGACAACGCCAGCGGCCCGGCGAAGCCGGTTCCGCGGCGTTCCTGAACTGAAGAAAGGAAACTGAAATGGCCTATTCTGAAAAAGTTGTTGACCACTACGAAAACCCGCGCAACGTCGGCTCCTTCGACAAGGGCGACGACACGGTCGGCACCGGCATGGTGGGCGCACCCGCCTGCGGCGACGTCATGAAGCTGCAGATCAAGGTCAATCCGGCCACTGGCGTCATCGAAGACGCGCGCTTCAAGACCTACGGCTGCGGTTCGGCCATCGCATCGAGCTCGCTGGTAACCGAGTGGGTCAAGGGCAAGACACTGGACGAGGCCGCTGCGCTGAAGAACAGCGAGATTGCCGAAGAGCTGGCGCTGCCGCCGGTCAAGATCCACTGCTCCATCCTGGCCGAAGACGCGATCAAGGCGGCTGTGGACGACTACAAGAAAAAACACATGAACTGATGGCTCCCCCCGAGGCGCCTGCGGCGCTTCCCCCTCAAGGGGCGCCGCCAGCGGCCCGGCCAAGCCGGTTCCGCGGCGGCCCTGGTTGGAAGGGGCTGGCAAACGGGGGATGAAAGACAGATATGGCAGTAACCCTGACAGAAGCCGCAGCCCGGCATGTGAACCGCTACCTCGCCAAGCGTGGCAAGGGCGTCGGTGTGCGCCTGGGCGTCAAGACCACCGGCTGTTCCGGCCTGGCCTACAAGCTGGAGTATGTGGACGAGATCGCGCCCGAGGACATCGTCTTCGAAGGCCACGGCGTCAAGGTGCTGATCGATCCCAAGAGCCTGTCCTACATTGACGGCACCGAACTCGATTTCGTGCGCGAGGGCTTGAACGAAGGCTTCAAGTTCAACAATCCGAATGAGCGTGACCGTTGCGGCTGCGGCGAGTCGTTTCGTGTGTAAAGCTACTGCGCGGCTGTCATGCGTCGTTGCGCAAAATGGGAAGGAAAGGGGCCCATTTCCCTTTCCGTCGAAATCCTCACGTACCCGCAAGTACGTTCCGGTTTCTGCGCTCCGTGGGCCTAGCCTGCCAGTCGCTCGCGACGCTTTCCATCACGAAACGGTCTCATTGAAGTGACGTCCCTGCAATCCAACGACTTCGAGCTCTTTGGCCTGCCGCAGCAGTTTGGCCAGGACCGTGCGGCCATCGACGCGCGCTGGAAAGAGTTGCAGCGCGAAGCGCATCCCGACAAGTTCGCTGCCCAGGGCGCGGCGGCACAGCGCGTGGCCATGCAGTGGTCGGTGCGCATCAACGAGGCCTACCAGCGTCTGAAAGACCCGCTCAGGCGCGCTGCCTACCTGTGCGAACTGCACGGGGCGCCGGTCAACGCCGAGAACAACACCGCCATGCCGTCGGCCTTCCTGATGCAGCAGATGGAATGGCGCGAAGCGCTGGAAGAGGCGGACAGTCTCGACGATCTGGATCAGATCAGTGACCAGGTGGCCTGCACCCGGCGTGAGGCGCTGCAAAAATGTGAGCATCTGCTGGACGTGGCGCACGACTACACCGGTGCTGTAGCGCAGGTCAGGGCGCTGATGTTCATCGAACGCTTCGGCCACGACATCGAAGCCCGTTACGAACAGATGGAAAGCCGGGCCGCAGGACAATAGAGTCCGCCCCGAAAGAACAACCATGGCATTGCTGCAGATTTCCGAACCCGGCCAGGCCCCCGATCCGCACCAGCGGCGTATCGCGGTCGGTATTGACCTGGGGACCACCCATTCGCTCGTGGCCGCCGTGCGCCACGGCGTGGCCGAGTGCCTGCCTGATGCGCAGGGGCGCGTCATCCTGCCGTCGGTTGTGCGTTACCTCGCCGGTGGCGGGCGCCAGATCGGCTTTGAGGCACTGGCGCACCAGACGGATGACCCGGGCAACACCATCGCCTCCGTCAAGCGGCTGATGGGCCGCGGCTTGGCTGACATCGTCAACGCGGCCAAGCTGCCGTATGCGCTTCTGGACGCCCCGGGCATGGTGCAGGTGCGCACCATCGCGGGCGACAAGACGCCGGTGGAGGTGAGCGCCGAGATCCTGGCCACGCTGCGCTACCGCGCTGAAGACACCTTCAATGACGACCTGTATGGCGCCGTCATCACCGTGCCGGCCTACTTCGATGATGCCCAGCGCCAGGCGACCAAGGACGCCGCCAAGCTGGCCGGCTTGAACGTGCTGCGCCTGATCAACGAGCCGACGGCGGCTGCCATTGCCTACGGGCTGGACAACGCCAGCGAGGGCATCTATGCGGTGTACGACCTCGGCGGCGGCACCTTTGACATTTCCGTCCTGCGCCTGTCCCAGGGGGTGTTCGAGGTCATTGCCACCGGCGGCGACTCGGCCCTGGGCGGCGACGACTATGACCGCGCGCTGGCTGACTGGTTGCTGGCCGAGACCGGCCTGACGGCCGACACCCCGGAAGACCAGGCCCGCCTGATGGCCGAGGCGCGCGCCGCCAAGCAAGCGCTGTCGGACGAAGAGATCGTCACGGTGGAGCTGGAACTCTCCAGTGGCGCAGTGGACTTCTCGCTCAACCGCGACCAGTTCGAGGCCTGCACCGCGGCGTTGACGGCCCGCACCATGAGCGCCGTGCGCAAGGTGCTGCGCGATGCCAAGCTGGCGGTGGACGAGGTGCAGGGCGTGGTCATGGTGGGCGGCTCCACCCGCATGCCGGTGATCCGCCGCACCGTGGGTGAGTTCTTCGGTCGCGACCCGCTCATCAACCTGAACCCGGACGAGGTGGTGGCGCTGGGCGCCGCCATCCAGGCCAACCAGCTGGCCGGTAACAACCCGGCCGGCGACCTGCTGCTGCTGGACGTGATTCCCTTATCGCTCGGTATCGAGACCATGGGGGGCCTGGTGGAGCGCATCGTGCCGCGCAACCAGACCATCCCTACCGCCATGGCGCAGGACTTCACCACCTACAAGGACGGCCAGACCGCCCTAGCCTTGCACGTGGTGCAGGGCGAACGCGACCTGGTGGCCGACTGCCGCAGCCTGGCGCGGTTTGAGTTGCGCGGCATCCCGCCCATGGCGGCCGGGGCGGCGCGCATCCGCGTCACCTTCACCATCGACGCCGACGGCCTGCTGCAGGTGGCCGCCAAGGAGCAGACCAGCGGTGTGGAGGCCAGCATCGCCGTCAAGCCGTCCTACGGCCTGGGCGATGAACAGATTGCCAAGATGCTGCAGGAGAGCTTCAGCACCGCGCAGCAGGACATGCAGGCGCGCGCGCTGGTGGAAGCGCGCGTCGAGGCCGACCGCATGCTGCTGGCCACGCGCAGCGCACTGGCGGCCGACGGCGACCTGTTGTCGGCCGACGAACGTGTGGCCGTCGATGCGCTGATGGCTGAGCTGGAGCGCATCCGCACGCAAGACGATGCGGCCGCTATCGACGCCGCCACCGAGGCGCTGGCCAAGGGCACCGAAGCCTTCGCGGCCCTGCGCATGAACCGCGGCATCCAGCAGGCGCTGGCTGGCAAGAACATCGAAACGGTCTGAGACCCCTTCCCGAGCCCACCATGCCCATCATCAAGATCCTTCCCCATGCCGAGCTGTGTCCGCAGGGCGCACAGATCAGTGCGCCGGCCGGCACCTCGATCTGTGAGGCGCTGCTGGACAACGACATCCAGATCGAGCACGCCTGCGACATGAGCTGCGCCTGCACCACCTGCCACGTGATCGTGCGCGAAGGCTTCAACTCGCTCAATGCGCTGGACGAGAACGAAGAGGACATGCTCGACCGCGCCTGGGGCCTGGAGCCCAACTCGCGCCTGAGCTGCCAGGCCATCCTGGCGCAGCAGGACCTGGTGGTGGAGATTCCGAAATACACCATCAACCTCGCCAAAGAGAACCACTGAGCCGGTTTTCTGGCGTTCATGCAAAGCAGCCCCTCGCGGGGCTGTTTTCGTTTCCGGCGCTGCGACGCGGGAGAGTGTCGGATCGGTATGATGACGGCCATGCGCCAGATCGTCCTTGACACTGAAACCACCGGTCTGTCCGCCGAAGGCGGCGACCGCATCATTGAAATCGGTTGCGTGGAGCTGCTGCATCGCAAGCTCACCGGCAACAACCTGCATTTCTATATCAACCCGGAGCGCGACAGCCACGAGGATGCGCTGCGTGTGCACGGCATCAGCAACGAGTTCCTGCGCGACAAGCCCAAGTTCGCCGAGGTGGCCGAAGAGATCCTGGCCTACCTGCAGGGCGCCGAGATCATCATCCACAACGCGGCCTTCGACGTCGGCTTCCTGAACAAGGAGCTGGAGCTCATCGGCAAGCCGGCCTTCAGGGAATTCGTGACCGGCGTCACCGACACGCTGGTGATGGCCAAGGAGATGTTCCCGGGCAAGCGCAACTCGCTCGACGCACTGTGCGACCGTCTGGGCGTGGACAACTCCGGCCGCACGCTGCACGGTGCGCTGCTGGATGCCGAACTGCTGGCCGATGTCTACATCAACCTCACGCGTGGCCAGGATGCGCTGCTGATCGACGTGGCTGACACCGTCAGCGCCGCGGGCAGCTTCGAACGCATCGACCTCAGTCGCTTCGAGCTGCCGGTGCTGGCGGCCAACGAACAGGAACTGGCCGCCCACGAGGATCTGCTGGCCCAGCTCGACAAGGCCAGCGGCGGCAAGACCGTGTGGCGCAGCCTGGCCTGACGCAGAAGACCGAAAAACTTGTGGCATAATCTTGTTTTTCCTGAAGACGCAAGCCTTCAAGAAAACGGATTTTCGGGCGATTAGCTCAGCGGTAGAGCACTGCATTCACACTGCAGGGGTCACATGTTCGATCCATGTATCGCCCACCAGAACTGAAGGACCAGGCAGCAATGCCCGGTCCTTTTTTCTTGCCTGTTGTGTGCGGAGCTGAAGCGTGGAACAAGTCGATAGCGTGGTGATCGGGGCCGGTGTCGTGGGCCTGGCGGTGGCGCGGGCCCTGGCGCTGGCCGGGCGCGAGGTGATCGTCGTCGAAGCGCAGACCGCCATCGGCCAGGGTGTGAGTTCGCGCAACAGCGAGGTGATCCACGCCGGCCTGTACTACACGCCCGGTTCGCTCAAGGCCCAACTGTGCGTGCGCGGCAAGGAACTGCTGTACGCCTTGTGCGCCAGCCATGGCGTGGACCACCGCCGCTGCGGCAAGCTGGTCGTGGCCACCACCGAAGCCGAAGCCGCGGCCTTGCGCGGCCTGCAAGACAAGGCAGTGGCCAACGGCGTGCCGGTGCAATGGCTGGACGCGGCGCAAGCCCAGGCGCTGGAGCCTGCGTTGCACTGCACGGCCGCGCTGCTGTCACCCACCACCGGCATCGTGGACAGCCACGGCTTCATGCTGGCGCTGCAGGGCGACCTGGAGAATGCAGGCGGCATGGTGGCGCTGGGTTCCGCGGTCGAATCGGCCGTGCTGGGGCAGGGCGGTGCACCGCATGTGCTGCGCACGGCCGACGGCAGCGAGATCGCGGCGTCCCTCGTCGTCAATTCGGCGGCGCTGCACGCCTGCGCACTGGCGCGCCGCTTTGAAGGGCTGGAGGCGCGCCATGTGCCGCAGGAGAGCTATGCCAAGGGCAGCTACTACGCCTTGGCCGGCCGCTCGCCGTTCTCGCGCCTGATCTACCCGGCACCGGCCGACGCCTGGCTGGGCGTGCACCTCACGCTGGACCTGGGCGGGCAAGCCAAGTTCGGCCCCGACCTCGAATGGCTGGACACGCAGCAGCCCGAGCGCATCGACTACACCGTGGACCCGCGCCGCGCCGATGGTTTCTACGCCGAGGTGCGCCGCTACTGGCCCGCGCTGCCCGATGGCGCGCTGCAGCCCAGCTACAGCGGCGTGCGGCCCAAGATCTACGGCCCCGGCGAGAAGGCGCCGGATTTCCGCATCGACGGCCCGGCCGTGCACGGCGTTCCGGGCCTGGTCAACCTGTTCGGCATCGAGTCGCCGGGGCTGACCAGCAGCATGGCCATTGGCGAGTACGTCGCCGGATTGCTATCGAATCAGTAGCTTTCAGCGCCCGCCGATATTGGCCTGGAAGCGGTTTTTGATCGCTTCCGCGCTCTGCCGCACCAGCTCCGGTCCGCGGTAGATCAGGCCGGTGTAGATCTGCACCAGGTCGGCGCCGGCGTCGATCTTGCTCAGCGCATCCTCGGCACTCAGGATGCCGCCGACGCCGATGATGGGGTAGTCACGGCCCAAGGCCGCGCGCAGCTGGCGGATCACGCGGTTGCTGGCCTCCAGCACCGGGGTGCCGGAGAGGCCGCCGGTCTCGGCGGCGTGGTCCAAGCCCTGCACGGCCTCACGGCTGAGGGTGGTGTTGGTGGCGATGACGCCGTCCATGCCATGGCGCCGCAGGGTGGCGGCGATGACCTTCACCTGCTCTTCATCCAGATCGGGTGCGATCTTCACGAAGATGGGTACGCGCTTGCCGTGTTGCTGCGACAGCTGCTCGCGCCGGGCGGCAATGGCGCCGAGCAGGGCATCCAGCGCTTCATCGCTCTGCAGCGCGCGCAGGTTCTTGGTGTTGGGGCTGGAGATGTTGATGGTGACGTAGTCGGCGTGCGGGTAGACGCCGGCCAGGCCAATCAGGTAGTCGTCGGTGGCCCGCTCGATTGGCGTGGCGGCGTTCTTGCCGATGTTCAGGCCCAGCAGCAGGGGCGTGCCGGCCTGCTGGCGGAAGGTGGCTTTTCTGACGTTGGCGATGAAGGCATCCAGCCCGTCGTTGTTGAAGCCCATGCGGTTGATCAGCGCGTTGGCGGCCGGCAGGCGGAACATGCGCGGCCTGGGGTTGCCCGGCTGCGGCAGCGGGGTGACGGTACCGACCTCGACGAAACCGAAGCCCATGGCGCCCAGGCCGTCGATGCAGCGCGCGTTCTTGTCCAGGCCGGCGGCCATGCCCACGCGGTTGGGAAAGGTCAGGCCGGCGATGCGCACCGGGTCGTCCACGCGGTGCTGGCGGTAGCCGCAGGCCAGCAGGGTGTTCTGCGTGCGGGCCAGCATGTCGATGGTGAAGTCGTGCGCGGCTTCGGGGTCTATGCGGAACAGCACGGCACGGGAGAGGGCGTAGGGGATGAGGGACATCTTGGATAATTCGGTGCGATACCGCGATTTTCCCAGATCAACCCCCTCACTCCTTTTCAGACATGCTTACCCAAGACGAACTCAAGACCCTGGTCGGCCAAGCCGCTTTGCAATACGTGGTGCCCGGCGAGATCGTCGGCGTCGGTACCGGCTCCACGGTCAACAAGTTCATCGATGCGTTGGCCTCGATGAAGGACCAGATCAAGGGCGCAGTCTCCAGCTCGGTGGCCAGTACGGAGCGCCTGCTGGCGCTGGGCATCCCGGTCTTCGATGCCAACGAGGTGGGCGAGCTGGCGGTCTACATCGATGGCGCCGACGAGATCGACCACCAGGGTTACATGATCAAGGGCGGCGGCGCCGCGCTCACGCGCGAGAAGATCGTGGCCGCGCAGTCGCGCCGCTTCGTCTGCATTGCCGATGAGTCCAAACTGGTGCCCACCCTGGGACGCTACCCCTTGCCGGTGGAGGTGATCCCCATGGCCACCCAGCGCCTGGTGCGCCAATTTGCCGCGCTGGGCGGCTCGGCCATGGTGCGCATGCAGGGCACCGCACCGCTGCTGACCGACAACGACCAGCACATCCTGGATGTGACGGGCCTGCAGATCCGCGACCCGCTGGCCTTCGAGTCCGAGGTCAACCAGTGGCCCGGTGTCGTGACGGTGGGCGTGTTTGCGCACCAGCGCGCCCAGGTCTGCCTGCTGGGCACCCGCAGCGGCGTGAAGACCTTGACGTTCTGAGCGCGGCGGCTCAGAAGACGATGCCGGCCGGGTTGCCCGGGTTGTTGGTGGGCGCCGCGGGCGGCGGCGCGGCTTCACGCGGGGCCGGGGCGGTCGGTTCGGTTGCTGCAGCGCCATTGCCGCTGACGGGAATGGGCGTTGGCGGCGGCACCAGCGGCGTCGGCGCCGGATTGCGGTAGCCGGGTGGCAACTGGGAGCTTCTGGGGTAACCGGCGGCGTCCAGGTACTGCTGCCAGTCGGCTCCCAGAAAGCCTTTGAGCCGCTGGCCGCCGATCGTCAGCACCGGAATGGAGGCGTCGCCGTTGAATTTTTGCAGTGCGTCGGCATCCTGCGGCGTGATGACGGTCCGTTCGCTGAAGGGAATGCCGCGCGACTGCAGCAACTGGCGACCGCTGTCGCAGGGGGCGCAGTTTTCACCGCTGTAGAGGGTCACCGGGTAGCGGCTGACGAGCTGGCGCAACTCGAACGGCAAAGTGGCACTGCCCGCCTGGCTGGCGCTACGGCCATCGGCACCGACGGGCAGGGCCTTGTCGCTCGCCGAAGGCGGCTTGTCCGAGAAGGTGACGCGCCCATCGGGGCCGACGATGCGGTAGACGCCCTGGGCCTGCACCATGGCGGTGGCCAGCGCCAGCAGCGTACCGGCGGCGGCCAGCGTGGCCGGATGCTGGCGGAGTGAGCGTTTCATGGTGTGCAGCTTCCCGTTGACTAGTTGCTCATGCCCTGGTGGCGCAGCAGCGCGTCGAGGCTGGGTTCGCGGCCGCGGAAGGCCTTGAAGGACTCGATGGCCGGGCGGCTGCCGCCGGCCTCCAGGATCGCCTGGCGGTATTGTCGCCCGGTTTGCATGCTGGGCAGGCCGTCCTTACCAACTGTTTCCTCGAAGGCGGCGTAGGCGTCGGCGCTCAGCACCTCGGCCCACTTGTAGCTGTAGTAGCCGGCCGCGTAGCCGCCGGCGAAGATGTGGCTGAAGGTGTGGGCGGTGCGGCTCCAGGCCGGCGGCTGCAGCACGGCCACTTCCGAGCGCACCAGGTCCAGCAGGGGCAGGAAGTCTTGCGCCGGGTCGTGCTCGGTGTGCAGCAACATGTCGAACAGCGCGAACTCGATCTGGCGCAGCGTCTGCAGGCCGCTCTGGAAGTTCTTGGCCGCGATCATCTTGTCAAAGAGTGCACGCGGCAGCGGCTCGCCGGTTTCCACATGGGCGGTCATGTGCCTGAGCACGTCCCATTCCCAGCAGAAATTCTCCATGAACTGGCTCGGCAGTTCCACCGCATCCCACTCCACGCCGCTGATCCCAGACACATCGCGCTCGTTCACCTGTGTCAGCAGGTGGTGCAGGCCGTGGCCGAACTCGTGGAACAGGGTGATGACGTCATCGTGCGTCAGCAGCGGCGGCTTGCCGTCTACCCCCTCGGCGAAGTTGCACACCAGGTGCGCCACCGGCATCTGCAGGTGGCCGCTGTCGGGGCGCAGCCAGCGGGCGCGCACGTCGTCCATCCAGGCACCGCCGCGTTTGCCGGCGCGGGCCGGCTGGTCGAGGTAGAACTGGCCTACCAGATGCGTGCCCTTGTGGGCACCCTCCGGGTGCGTGCGTTCGATGCGGTAGAACTCCACCGCGGGGTGCCAGACCGGCGCCGTGTCGCGGCGGATGGCCACCTCGAACAGCGTCTCGACGATCTTGAACAGGCCGGCAATCACGCGCGGTGCGGTGAAGTAGGGCTTGACCTCCTGCTCGCTGAAGGCGTAGCGCGCCTCCTTCAGCCGCTCGGAGATGTAAGGCCAGTCCCAGGGCTGCGGGTCGGCGATGCCCAACTCGTCCTTGGCAAAGGCGCGCAGGTCGGCCACGTCCTGCTCGGCATAGGGGCGGGCCTTGGCGGCGAGGTCGCGCAGGAAGCGGATCACCTGCTCGGGTGACTCGGCCATCTTGGGCACCACCGACACCTCGCCGAAGTTCACATAACCCAGCAGTTGGGCCTCTTCCTGGCGCAGGGCCAGGATTTCGCGGATCAGGGCACTGTTGTCGAACTTCTGGCCTTCGCCCTCGGCCTGGTCGGAGGCGCGCGTGGTGTAGGCGCGGTACAGCGTGTGGCGCAGTTCGCTGCTTTTGGCGAATTGCATCACCGGCAGGTAGCTCGGCATCTTGAGCGTGAACTTGTAGCCGGCCTTGTCCTCTTTTTGTGCCGCGGCGCGCGCGGCCCGCTTCACGTCCTCGGGCAGGCCATCGAGTTCGGTCTCGCTGGCGTAGTAGGCGAAGGCATCAGTGGCGTCCAGTGTGTTTTCGCTGAACTTCTGACTCAGTTCGGCCTGGCGTTCCTGGATCTCGGCAAAACGCGTCTTGGCCGGGCCGGTCAGCTCGGCGCCGCCGAGCACGAAGTTGCGCAGCGCATTCTTGTGCGCCTGCTGCTGCTCGACGGTCAGCGAGCTGGGGTCGATGGCCTTGTACTTGGCGTACAGGCGCTCGTCGGCACCCAGGCGGGTCCAGAACTCGGTCACACGCGGCAGGGCGGCGTTGTAGGCGGCGCGCAGCTCGGGTGTGTCGGCCACGCTGTTGAGGTGACTCACCGCGCCCCAGGCGCGGCCCAGCTTTTCGGTCGTCACGTCCAGCACGCGGGCGATGGCCGTCCAGTCGGCCGGAAAGTCAGGGGCGGTGACGGTGGCCAGCGCCGCATCGGACTCCTGCAGCAGGGTGTCGATGGCCGGGGCCACGTGTTCGGGCTGGATCTGGTTGAACAGCGGGAGGTCGGAGAAGTCGAGCAGGGGATTGTTCATGGTGGAAATAGTAAGGCCGGCCACCCTGGAATCAAGGCGACCGGCCATTGCATTTGTTGATGACGCCGATCAGGCCGCGGCCATGCGCTCGGCGGCTTCCAGCGTGTTGACCAGCAGCATGGTGATGGTCATGGGGCCGACGCCGCCCGGCACCGGGGTGATCCAGCCGGCCACCTGCTTCACACCTTCAAAGTCCACATCGCCGCACAGTTTGCCCTCGTCGTTGCGGTTCATGCCGACGTCGATCACCACCGCGCCCGGCTTGACCATGTCCGCGGTCAGCACATTGCGCTTGCCGACGGCGGCGACGATCACGTCGGCCTGCAGTGTCATGGCCTTCAGGTCCTTCGTCCCGCTGTGGCAGATGGTGACGGTGGCGTTCTGGCCCAGCAGCATCAGCGCCATGGGTTTGCCCACGATGTTGGAGCGGCCGATGACCACGGCGTGTTTGCCCTTCAGGTCGTAGTTGATGCTCTCCAGCATCTTCATGCAGCCATAGGGCGTGCAGGGCCAGAAGCCCGGCTGGCCGACCATCAGCGCACCGGCGCTGGCGACGTGGAAACCGTCCACGTCCTTGGCCGGGGAGATGGCCTCGATCACCTTGTGGGCGTCGATGTGGGCCGGCAGCGGCAGCTGCACCAGGATGCCGTGGATCGCCGGATCGTTGTTCAGCGCGTCAATGCGCGCCAGCAGCGCGGCTTCGGTCATGGACGCCTCGTACTTCTCCAGCACCGAGTGCAGACCACTGTCCTCACAGGCCTTGACCTTGTTGCGCACATAGACCTGCGAGGCCGGGTTGTCGCCCACCAGGACCACGGCCAGGCCCGGCGTGATGCCGCGTGCCCTGAGCGCGGCGGCGCGTTGCGCGACTTCGCCGCGGAGTTGCTTGGACAGGGCGTTGCCGTCGATCAGGCGGCCGGTGGTCTGCGTCATGGTGATTTCCGGGGTTCTAAGTAAAAACGCCCGCCAGGTCTTATTCCGCGGGCGCGAGGTGCTATCAAAAATGAAGTCAGGTCTTGGCGGTGGTTTGCCCGAGGGCAATCTTGAGCAGATCGGCCACGGTGTTGGCGCTGAGTTTTTCCATGATGTTGGCGCGGTGCGCCTCCACGGTCTTGATGCTGATGCCCAGGTCGTCGGCGATCTGCTTGTTCAAACGGCCGGCCACGATGCGCTCCAGCACCTGGCTCTCGCGCAGCGTGAGCTTGGACAGCAGGGCGTCACGGCTGGCCGCCTGCTGGTGCACGCTGAAGGCCTCGCGGGCGTGCTCCAGCATGCGCTCGACCAGGCTGACCAGCTGGTCCTCCTTGAAGGGCTTCTGGATGAAGTCCATGGCGCCCTTTTTCATGGTGTCCACCGCCATCGGCACGTCGCCGTGACCGGTGATGAAGACGATGGGCAGCGGTGAGCGGCCTTCGATCAGGCGGTTCTGCAACTCCAGACCGGTCATGCCGCCCATGCGGATGTCGACGATCAGGCAGGCCACTTCGCGCGGGTCGTAGCGGCTGAGGAAGGATTCGGCGGAGTCGAAGCAGCGCACCCGGTAGTCCTTGCCTTCGAGCAGCCATTGCAGCGAATCGCGCACGGCCTCGTCGTCATCCACCACATACACCGTACCTTTTTTGGGAATCAAACTCATGCTTTAACCTGAGACTCTCTCTGCTTTGGTTGGATGTGCCGCCGGATCGGGCGCCGCGTCAGCCAGGGGAATCCAGAAGGAAAACCGGCACCCTGTGACCTCGTCGCCATTGTAGAGGTTCTCGGCCTTCATCCGGCCCTGGTGCGACTCGACGATGGAGCGGCACAGGCCCAGGCCGATACCCAGGCCTTCTGCCTTGGTGGTGTAGAAGGCCTCGTACAGGCGCTCCATCACCTCGGGGTCGATGCCTTTGCCGGTGTCGGTGACCGAGAACTCCACCACCGGCCGGCCCTCGGCCTCGGCCGGCAGCACGCGCAGCTCGACCAGGCGCTGCTGTGGCGCGCGCTGGGCCTGCACGATCGATTCAGCCGCATTCTTCAGCAGGTTCACCAGCACCTGCTCGATCAGGATCGGATCCACCCGCACCGGCGGCAGGTCGGCCATGTAGCAGCTCAGGCGCACGTTGTAGCGCCGCATGCCGATCTCGGCCAGCTCGACCGCTTCCTCGACCATGTTGCCGATCTCCGACAGCGTGCGGTTGGGTTCACTGCGCTTCACGAAGGCGCGGATGCGCTGGATGATCTGACCGGCGCGCTGTGCCTGCTTGGCGGTCTTTTCGAGCGCGATCAGCAGGTCTTCTTCCGAGATCTGGTGCGCCTTGATGCGTGACACCATGCCGTTGCAGTAGTTGTTGATGGCAGTCAGCGGCTGGTTCAGTTCGTGCGCCACGCTGGAGGCCATCTCGCCCATGGTGATGAGGCGGCTGGCGGTCTGTGCGCGCTCGGCCTGGGCCGCGGCTTCCTCTTCGGCCAGGCGGCGCGGGGTGATGTCCGTGGCAATGACCATCTGCGCCAGTCGGCCGTCCACCCAGGTCAGGTAGCGCGTGCGCACCTCGAGCCATTTGCCGAGTTCTTCGACGTAGATTTCGGCGCTTTCGGTTTCCACATCGGGCAGGCTGCTGGTGGGCATGCCAACCAGGGTGTCCACGCTGTCGCGGGCATCGCCGTCGGACAGCCGTGACGATGCGGCCCCGGCGTGCCCGGCCATGCG
>CAZJKR010000052.1:0-16248 GCA_964546615.1 uncultured Curvibacter sp. | reverse complement strand
CCACATCAAAGCTCTCGGTGCGCAGCGCCAGCGTGACCGGCACCTCCACCGGCGTTGCGCTGCCGTTGTCCAGCGGCTCCAGGTGCAGGCCGCGCCCAGCCTGTTCCTGCCCAGGCAACTGCACCGGCTTGAGGTAGGCATGCTGTGCCAGGTCGGCCGGTATGCGCGGCGTGCCGGCGCGCTGCAGGTAAGCCGGGGCGGCGCACAGGATCAGGTTGTTGCTGCCCAGCGGTCGCGCCACCACATTGGCGTCGAAGCCTTCGTCGGCGGCGATGACGGCCAGGTCGAAGCTGTCGATGCGCGACAGCGGCTGCGCGTCGATCGACAGGTCGAGCAGCAGCCCCGGATGGCGTTCGCGCCACAGCGCGATGCTGGGGGCGATGAAGTAGGACGCCATGGTGGGTGTGCTCACGACGCGCACCGTGCCTTGCAGGGCACGGCTGTGGGCGGCGGCGGCCTGCTCCGCCTCCTGGATGTCCTGCAGGATGCCGTGCAGCCGCGCGCCGTATTCGTTGCCGGCCTCGGTCAGTGAGAGCTTGCGCGTCGTGCGGTGCAGCAGCCGCGTGCCCAGGTTCTGTTCCAGGTCGGCCACCAGCCGGGTCACCACGGCCGGCGACAGGTCCAGCGCCCGCGCGGCGCCGGCAAAACTGCCTTCCTCGACCACGCGTTGAAAGACTTGCATGGAGAGCAATCGGTCCATGCTGCCTATTTTATTGCTGATTCAGAAATAGTTAATTGAAAAATATGCTGTTTTTCTTGAAATGACAGTGTCATAAAGTTCATTTCATCGATGAATCGAAATAAATCCGACTCACCGAGGCTGGACAGACGAGAAAGCGATTTCCTGCCATGCCCAGAAAACTTTGTTTGTTTTTGAAAGGAAATTCATCATGAACCGCACCTACGCAAGCGTCATCACCCTGGCCATCGCCACTTTTGCTGCCGGCCACGCCTTGGCCGCCGACCCCGCTGCCAAGACCCGTGCCCAGGTCGAGGCTGAATTGCTGGATGCCCAGCGCACCGGCGACATCGTGGACCTCTCGCTGGGCCAGAAGCTCAACGAGCTGTACCCCACGCGCTACCCGGCCAAGCCGGTGGTGCAGGGCCGCACGCGGGCTGAGGTGGAGGCTGAACTGGCCGAAGCCCGCCGCACCGGCGACATCGTCGAAGGCGAGTCCGGCCAGAAGCTCAACCAGCTGTATCCGAACCGCTATCCGGCCAAGGCCGCTGTGCAGAGCCGCACACGCGCCGAGGTCGAGGCCGAGCTGTTCGAGGCGCGCCGCACCGGCGATATCGTGGAAGGTGAGGCCAGCCTGAAGCTCAACCAGATCTACCCGAACCGCTATCCCAAGAAGGGCTGAGCGCACAAAAAGGCCGCCGGGATTGGGGTCCCGGCGGCCTCCGTCGTTTTTGGGGGGCTCAGCGGCTGCGTCGCACGCGCAGCAATTCGTCCAGGATCAGGCAGGCGGCGCCGATGGTGATGGCGGCGTCGGCCACGTTGAAGGCCGGGAAATGCCAGTGGCGCAGATGGAAATCGAGAAAGTCCACCACGTAACCATGCAGCAGGCGATCGATCACGTTGCCGATGGCACCGCCCAGGATGCAGGCCAGTGCGAAGGAGAACAGCCGTTGGCCGGCATGCGAGCGCAGCATCCACAGGATGAAGATCACGGCCACGGCGGCAATGCCGATGAAGAACCAGCGCTGCCAGCCCGACGCGCCGGCCAGGAAGGAGAAGGCCGCGCCGCTGTTGTGCACCCGCACGATGTTCAGGAAGCTGGTGACGAAGGTGCTTTCACCCGGGTGGTAGTAGGCCAGGATCAGCACCTTGGTGAACTGGTCGGCCAGTACCAGCAGGAAAGCCAGGCCGAGCCACTGCAGCATGCCGCTGCTGCCTTGGGGTTTGCGGGGCATCAGGCGACCTTTCTTTCTTCACCGGCGCCGTACAGGTTGCTGGTGCAGCGGCCGCACAGCGTCGGATGGGCGGCGTCATGGCCGACGTCCTCGCGGTAGTGCCAGCAGCGTTCGCATTTGGCATGTTTTGAGGCTTCGACGCTCGTGGAAAGGGCGTCGCCAGCTACCAATTTGATAGCAGACGTGATGAACACGAACTTCAGGTCTTTGCCCAGGCTGCTCAGCAGGGCGTGGTCGTCGGGGCCGACGGTCAGCGTCACCTCGGCCTGCAGCGAAGCGCCCACCTGGCCCGCGGCGCGCAGCGCCTCAATGTCCTTGTTGACCACGTCGCGGATCGCGCGAATGCGGTTCCACTTGGCCAGTAGCGCGGCGTCGGGCGTACCCAGATCGGTGTAGGTTTCCAGGAAGATCGATTCGGACGAGCCGAACACCTTCCAAGCTTCCTCGGCCGTGAAGCTCAGGAAGGGCGCCATCCAGCGCAGCATGGCGTGGGTGAGCTGGTACAGCGCGGTCTGCGCGCTGCGGCGCGCCAGCGACTTCGGCGCCGTGGTGTAGAGGCGGTCCTTCAACACGTCCAGATAGAACGCGCCCAGGTCTTCCGAACAATAGACCTGCAGCTTGGCCACCACCGGGTGGAACTCGTAGACCTCGTAGTGCGCCAGGATCTCGGCCTGCAGCTCGGCGGCGCGGCTCAGCGCGTAGCGGTCGATCTCCAGCAACTGGTCGGCCGGCACGGCATCCTTCGCCGGGTCGAAGTCGCTCACATTGGCCAGCAGGAAGCGCAGGGTGTTGCGGATGCGGCGGTAGGCGTCCACAACGCGCGCCAGGATCTTGTCGTCGATGCCCAGGTCACCCGAGTAGTCGGTGGCGGCGCACCACAGGCGGATGATCTCGGCGCCCATCTTCTCGCTGACCTGCTGCGGCGCCACCACGTTACCGACGCTCTTGCTCATCTTGCGGCCCTGGCCGTCCACGGTGAAGCCGTGGGTCAGCAGGCCACGGTAGGGCGCGCGGCCGTACATGGCGCAGGCGGTCAAGAGCGAGCTGTGGAACCAGCCGCGGTGCTGGTCGTGGCCTTCCAGGTACAGGTCAGCCTCGGGGCCGCCGTCTTCATGGCCGCTGTGCGGGTGCGAGGTCTTGAGCACCGTGGTGTGCGTGGTGCCGGAATCGAACCACACTTCCAGGATGTCGCTGCTTTTGCTCCACTGGGCAGCGTTGCCCGTATCGCCGATGCGCTGCAGGATGTCGGCGGCGGTGAGCTTGCTCCAGGCCTCGATGCCACCCTGCTCCACCACCTCGGCCGCGAGGTCGATGATCTCGGGCGTGCGCGGGTGCGGCTCGCCGCTGTCCACATCCAGCAGGAAGGGCAGGGGCACACCCCAGCTGCGCTGGCGCGAGATGCACCAGTCGGGCCGGTTGGCGATCATGTCGCGCAATCTAGCCTTGCCGTTCTCGGGGTAGAAGCTGGTCTCTTCGATGGCGGCCAGGGCCAGCTGGCGCAGGGTCTGCGGCGCCTTGTCCTTGGTGAAGATGCCCTCGCCCTCGTCCATGCGCACGAACCACTGGGCGGCGGCACGGTAGATCACCGGCGTCTTGTGGCGCCAGCAGTGCGGGTAGCTGTGCGTGATGTCCTGGGTGGCAAACAGGCGGCCGGCGCTCTTCAGTGCTTCCAGCACCACCGGCACGGCCTTCCAGATGTTGAGGCCGCCAAAGAGCGGGAAGTCGGCCGCGTAGCTGCCGTTGCCCTGCACGGGGTTGAGGATGTCGTCGTAGGCCATGCTGTGCGCCACACAACTGTTGAAGTCGTCCACGCCATAGGCCGGCGCCGAGTGCACGATGCCGGTGCCGTCGTCGGCGGTGGCGTAGTCGGCGAGATACACCGGGGAGAGGCGGCGGTAGCCAGCGTCGACGTCGTAGAGCGGGTGCTTGAAGTTGATCAGGCCCAGGTTCTTGCCCAGCGTGGTGGCCAGCACCTTGCCGGACAGATTGAAACGCTCCATGCACTTCTCGACCAGTACGGCCGCCAGCACCAGCAGGCCGCGCTCGGTCTGCACCAGCGCGTACTCCAGCTCGGGGTTCAGGTTGAGCGCCTGGTTGGCGGGGATGGTCCAGGCGGTGGTGGTCCAGATCACGGCAAAAGCCGGCTGCTCCAGTTTCGGCAGGCCGAAGGCCGCAGCCAGCTTCTCGGGCTCGGCGCACTCGAAGCCCACGTCCAGCGTGGTGCTCTTCTTGTCCTGGTACTCGATCTCGAATTCGGCGAGGGATGAGCCGCAGTCGAAGCACCAGTAGACGGGTTTGAGGCCGCGGTAGACAAAGCCGCGCTCCATCACGCGCTTGAAGGCGCGGATTTCGGCGGCCTCGTTGACGAAGTCCATCGTCTTGTAGGGGTGGTCCCACTGACCCAGCACGCCCAGGCGCTTGAAGTCGGCCATCTGCTGCGCGATCTGCTCGGTGGCAAAGGCGCGGCTTTTCGCCTGCATCTCGTCGCGCGGCAGGTTGCGGCCGTGCAGCTTTTCGATGGCGTTTTCGATCGGCAGGCCATGGCAGTCCCAGCCCGGGATGTACTGCGCGTCCAGGCCCTTCAGCTGGCGCGCCTTGACGATCATGTCCTTGAGAATCTTGTTGACGGCGTGGCCGATGTGGATCTGGCCGTTGGCATAGGGAGGGCCGTCGTGCAGGATGAACTTCGGGGCACCGGCGCGGGCCGCGCGCAGCCGCTGGTACAGGCCCTGGTCCTCCCAGTCCTTGACCCAGCCCGGCTCGCGCTTGGGCAGGTCGCCGCGCATGGGGAAGGGTGTGTCGGGCAGGTTCAGGGTGCTGCGGTAATCGGTTTTGGCGTCGGACATGGTCAACTCGAAAGGGCTTCGACAGGCTCAGCCCGAACGGGAGTGGTCGGAACGAGGAAACAAGCCGGACGCCCTGAGCCTGTCGAAGGGCGGCGACCGCAAGGAAGTCGGTCTAAATTCGGTCGCGTGTGGTCTGCCGGTGCGTTTCGGCATGCATGGAAGCGAAGAACGCCCGTGCATCGTCGCAGTCCTTGGCAATGCCCGCGGTCAGGGCGTCCAGACTGTCGTAGCGCAGCTCGTCGTGCAGTTTGTGCAGCAGTTCCACGCGAATGATTTTACCGTAGGCCCCCTCCGCCCCCAGGTGGGCCGGCCAGTCCAGACAATGGGTTTCCAGCAGCACGCGGCCGCCGTTGATGTCGTTCGGATCGAGCGAGGGACGCACGCCGAGGTTGGCCACGCCGCGCAGCGGCTCGGGTGCGAGGCCGTGTACCAGCACGGCGAAGATGCCGCTGGCGGCCGGCTTCCAGTGGGAAAAGCGCAGGTTCAGCGTCTTGAAGCCGAGTTCGCGCCCGAGCTTGCGGCCGTGCACCACATGGCCGGAGATGTGGTACGGGTGGCCGAGCAGGCGGGCGGCATCGGCCATGCGGCCTTCGCCCAGGGCGGCGCGTACGGCCGAGCTCGACACACGCAGGCCATGCACCTCGTAGCTGTTCATGCGTGCCACGTCGAAACCTTTGTCGACGCCGGCGGCATCGAGCATGGCGTAGTCGCCGGCGCGCTTGGCGCCGAAGCGGAAGTCGTCGCCGACCAGAACGTAACGCGCGCCCAGGCCTTGCACCAGCACGTCGTCAATGAAGGCTTGCGGCGACAGGCTCGCCAGCCGGGCATCGAAAGGCAGGATGACAACCTGGTCGATGCCGCAGCGCTGCAGGTCGGCCAGCTTGTCGCGCAGGGTGGCGATGCGTGCCGGCGCCAGATCGGCGTTGTGCAGCGCGCCGGCGAAATAGTCGCGCGGATGCGGCTCGAAGGTCATGACGCAGCTCGGCACGCCACGCTGCGCCGCCTCGCTGCGCAGCAGCGCCAGCATGGCCTTGTGGCCGCGGTGCACGCCATCGAAGTTGCCGATGGTCAGGGCGCAGGCCGGGGCAATGCCGGGATGGTGGAAGCCACGGAAAACCTTCATGGAATCAGTATCTTTTTGATAGCAGCCAGCGCTGCGCCGTTGAGCAACTGCCGCCAATTTGTCATGAAAACGGGGTATATTGTGACCCATGGCGAGGCAGCTCCTTCGAGGGGCTGCCGTAGACGCAAGCGTTTCGTGTGAATGGTTTCGATGACCGGTCAGGAGGCGTGTTTTGAAAGTCTTGAAGCTGTCGGCCCAAGGGCTGCCCCAGTCATGGATCTCGCTGGAAGAGGCGGTGCTGCATTACGCTGCCGATGAGGTGCGCTGGGAGTCCGGCGCTGAGGTTGCCGTCTTCCATGGCGGCCACAATGCCATCACCGGCCGGCAATCGATCATCACGGTCAACAGCATCATCGGCACCAAGGGCGTGCCCAGCATCAACCCCTTCAATCTGCGCCCGAGCCTGACCAACAGCAAGCTGTTCATCCGCGACCGCAACGTCTGTGCCTACTGCGGGGACCATTTCCACGAAACCGATCTCACGCGGGAACACATCATTCCCTTTGCGCAGAACGGGCAGGACCACTGGATGAACGTCGTCACCGCCTGCCGCGCCTGCAACCACCGCAAGAGCCACCGCACGCCCGAGCAGGCCGGCATGCCGCTGTTGTATGCGCCTTATGTGCCCAGCCTGTGGGAAGACTTCATTCTGCGCAACCGCCGTATCCTGGCGGACCAGATGGAGTTCCTGATGGCCCACGTGCCGCGTTCCTCGCGTTTGCTGGTCAACTGAGGGCGCGGTCCGCCGCCACGGCGGATTTTCATTACCATGGCGGCTTTTGTCATCTGCCCCACCCATGCCGCCCCAGCGAATCCTGCGCGTTCTGGTCGTCGACGACGACCCCATCCAGCAGCGCCTGGCCGCGCGCCTGCTGCGCGAACTCGGCTACTCGGGGGCGCTGGCCGGCCACGGTGAGCGTGCGCTGCAGATGCTGCAGCAACAGCCCTTTGATGCGATGCTGCTGGATCTGAACATGCCAGTGCTCGACGGCATGGGCACGCTGGCGGCCTTGCGCGCGCAACACAATCCAGTCCGGCCGCCTCCGCCGGTGGTGCTGGTCAGCGGTGACGACCTGGCTGGCAACTGGGACTATTACCGGGCCGCCGGCGCTGCGGCCTTCTTGTGCAAGCCGCTGGACATCCGGGCCCTGAGCACCGTACTGCAGCGTCTGGTCTGAAGCCAACGGCGTGAGCGGACCGGGAACTGGGCCGGGAAAGCCCGACAGTTCAAGCTTGACAAAGCGCAGCCGTCGTCGAAAATGACAATTCACATTTCTATCAAATAGTTTTCTGTCGTGAGGCCGCGAATACCTCGCTGGACAAGGGCAGAAAGGAATCCCCATGCGCCTGAACCTGCCTGTATCCCAGACCGGATATGACTTCCCGTCCGACCAGACCTTGATCTCGGTCACCGACCTCAAAGGGCGTATCACCTACTGCAACCACAATTTCATCTCCGTCAGCGGCTACCCGCGCGAGGAACTGATGGGGCAGCCGCACAACATGGTGCGCCACCCCGACATGCCGGAGGAAGCCTTCCGCGACATGTGGGCCACCATCGAGAGCGGCAAGCCCTGGACCGGCCTGGTGAAGAACCGGCGCAAGAACGGCGACTACTACTGGGTGCGTGCCAACGCCACGCCCATGCGCAAGGGGGCGGAGATCATCGGCTTCCTGTCGGTGCGCACCAAGCCGGCCGAGCAGGAGGTGCAGGCGGCCGAGGCGCTGTATGCCACCATGCGCGCCGAGGCGGAGCGGGGGCGGCGCCTGCACCAGCTGCGGCATGGGCAGGTCATCCGTGCGGACTGGCTCGGTGCCATCGGTCGCGCGCTCAGGCCCGGGCTGCGCAGTCAGATCGTGCTGCTCAACCTGTGGGCGGCCGCCGGGCCGTTCACCACGGCCCAGCTGGATGCGCCGCACTGGGTCACGGCGGTGGTGGCGGCGGTCACGGTGTCCACGGCAGCGCTGCTGGCCATGCGCCTGACCCTGCGTCCCCTGAAAGAGGTGGTGGAGACCGCCAACCTGATTGCCAGCGGCGATCTGACGAGTTTCGTGCAGGTCACCGGCAAGGACGAGATCGGGGAGCTGCAGCTGGCCATGGCGCAGATGGCGCTGTCGGTGCGCACCGTGGTGCGGGATGTGCGGCATGAGGTGGCCAATCTGCGTGGGGCCACGCAGGAGATCGCCGCCGGCAACCAGGACATGTCGTCTCGCACCGAGTCGCAGGCCACCAATCTGGAGCAGACCGCGTCCTCGATGGAGGAGATCAACGGCACGACCCAGCAGACCACCCAGCTGGCCCGCGACGGGGCCGGCGTAGCACGTGAGACCTCCACCGTGGCCCGCCGCAGCCACGAGGCCGTGCTGGCCGTGGCACAGACCATGCAGGAGATCTCGGACTCGTCGCGCCGCATCGGCGACATCATCCAGGTGATCGAAGGCGTGGCCTTCCAGACCAACATCCTGGCGCTCAATGCCGCGGTGGAAGCCGCGCGCGCCGGTGAGCAGGGGCGCGGTTTTGCCGTGGTGGCCGCCGAGGTGCGGGCCCTGGCCCAGCGCACGACGGCCGCCGCCAAGGAAATCCGCGACCTGATCGAGGAATCGCGTGAGCGGGTGGAGAGCGGTGCAGCGCGCAGTGCCGAGGCGCGTGAGCGCATGGGCGAAGCCATGGAATCGGTCGAGAAGGTGGCGGCCGTGCTGGAGAACATCAGCCAGGCCACCAGTGAGCAGTCGCTCGGTGTGGCCAAGGTCAGCACGGCGGTGGTTGATCTCGACGCCATCACGCAGCAGAACGCGGCCATGGTGGAAGAGCTGGCGGCTGCCGCCCAGTCGCTCAATTCCCAGGTGCAGCAGGTGCACGACTCGATCCGCGTCTTCCGTCTGACGCACAACGACACCACGCTGGCCGAGATCGATGCGGTGGCCTTGCGTCGGGAGGGTAAGGAAGGTCAGGCGGTCGGTGGCGAGTTCAGTTACCAGGGCGCGCTGCAGTCCCACCAGCAGTACATCGTTGACTTGCGCAACGCCATCCTGCGCAAGCTCACGCTGGAGGTCGACCGCTACCGCCGCGACGACTGTTGCGATCTGGGCGCGTGGGTTGGTGGTGCCGGCGGTCAGCGGTATGGCCAGGTGCCGGCATTCCGGGAGCTGGTCAAGCACCACCGCGCCATGCACCAGGAGCTGGGCCGTGCGGCCGAGGCCGTCAACCAGAAACGCATGGCGGAGGCGCAGGCCATGCTCGAGTCCGGCCAGTCGGTCCACCACGCCTCGCGCGCCATGATGGCCGCGCTCAAAGGCCTGCTGCAACGCTGATCGGCGGCGCCGACAGGCGCCTTCCCGGTGCGGCACCGGGAAAGCCGGCCTCCTTCAGGCGAAGACGCCGGCCGTCTCCTGCATGCGGGCTGACACCTCGCCGAGCTGGTGCAGGCTGTCGCCGAAGCTCATCTCCAGCTGCGTCAGTTTCTTGAAGTAGTGGCTGACGATGTATTCGTCGGTCACACCGATGCCGCCATGCAGCTGCACGGCCTGCTGGCCGACGAAGCGCATCGACTGCCCCAACTGGTATTTGGCGCGCGCCAGTGCGCGGCGCCGCTCCTCGGTTGGCGCGTTGAGCTTGAGGCTGGCGTAATAGCTCATCGAGCGCGCCAGTTCCAGCTGCATCTTCATGTCGGCGGCACGATGGCGCAGCGCCTGGAAGCTGGCAATGGCCACGCCGAACTGCTTGCGCGTGTTCATGTAGTCGAGCGTGACCGCCAGCGTCTGGTCCATCACGCCGACTGCTTCGGCACAGACGGCGGCGATGCCGATGTCCACCGCGTGTTCCAGCGCGGTCAGGCCGTTCAGCGTGACCAGCTGCGCCGGTGCATGGTTCAGTTCCACATCGGCGGCGCGGCCACCGTCCTGGGTACCGTAGCCGCGTGTGCGCACGCCGGCGGCGCTACGTTCCACCAGGAAGAGGGCGATCTGGCCGTCCACCGTGGCCGGTACCAGGAAGGCGTCGGCCTGGTCGCCCGCGGGCACTACGTTTTTGGTAGCGCTCAGCGCCCATCCGGTGGGCGTTTGAGTCGCTTTTGCGTCGCAGATGTCAAGGCGGTAGCGGGCGCGGCGTTCCTGCTGCGCCAGCACCACGAGCGCTTCACCGCTGGCGATCTTCGGCAGCCAGGCTGCCTTGAGGTCGGCCCCGGCATAACCCGCCAGCACGGCGCCGGCGATCAGGCTGTGCGCCAGCGGCTCCAGCACGATGCCGCGGCCCAGTTCTTCCATCACCACCATGCCTTCGATGGGACCCATGCCGAGGCCGCCGTCGTCTTCCGGGATGTAGAGACCGCACAGGCCCAGCTCCGCGAGCTCGGCCCACGCCTGGCGCGAAAAACCGGCCACGCCTTCCTGGCCGGCCTCGATGCCACGGCGGCGTTCGAAGCCGTAGCCCTTTTCCACCCATTTGTGCACGGCATCGCGCAGTTGCTGCTGGTCGTCGCTGAAATCGAAATCCATGTTGTTCTCCTGTGTACGCGATCAGCCAAGAATCGTCTGCGCGACGATGTTGCGCTGCACTTCATTGCTGCCGCCGTAGATGGTGGTCTTGCGCATGTTGAAGTAGGTCGAAGCCAGCGGTGCGTTGGCAGTGATGCCGCCGGGAAAACCACCCAGCGCCCCTGCGGCAGCGTCGCCCTGCCAGCCGGCTTCCATGGCCTCGCGGATCAGCGGCAGCGCATAGGGGCCGGCGGCCAGCATCATGAGTTCGCTGTAGCGCTGCTGGATCTCGCTGCCGCGGATCTTGAGCAGGCCGGCGATGTCGAGCGAGTTCTTGCCCGACTTCTCGGCCGAGAGCACGCGCAGCACCAGCATCTCCAGCGCCACCACGTCGACTTCGAGCTTGGCGATCTCGTCGCGGAAGCGCAGGGCCGTGAGGCCCCCTTCGGTAGGGTCATAGACGCCTTCGGCCTGGGCAATGCGTTTCAGGCGCTCCAGTTCGCGCTTGGCGCGGTTGACATCGGCGATGTTGGTACGTTCGTGGCTGAGCAGGTGCTTGGCGTAGGTCCAGCCCTTGTTTTCTTCGCCGATCAGGTTCTCGGCCGGCACCTCGACGTTGTCAAAGAAGACCTCGTTGACCTCGCACTCGCCGTCGAGCAGGCGGATCGGGCGCACGGTCACGCCGGGGGACTTCATGTCGATCAGCAGGAAGGAGATGCCGGTCTGTGGCTTGCCCTCGGTGCTGGTGCGCACCAGGCAGAAGATCCATTCACCATACTGGCCCAAGGTGGTCCAGGTCTTCTGACCGTTGACGATGTACTTGTCGCCACGGCGTTCGGCGCGGGTCTTGACCGAGGCCAGGTCGGAGCCGGAGCCCGGCTCGCTGTAACCCTGGCTCCACCACACTTCGCCGCTGGCGATGCCGGGCAGAAAACGCTTTTGCTGCTCCGGGCTGCCGAAGGCCATGATGACCGGCGCCACCATCACCGGGCCGAAGGGAATCACGCGCGGCGCACCGGCCAGCGCGCACTCTTCCTCGAACAGGTGTTTCTGCACCGCGTTCCAGCCCGGGCCACCGAATTCCTTGGGCCAGCCCCAGCCGAGCCAGCCCTTTTGGCCCAGGATCTTCGCCCAGCGCTGATGGTCGTCGCGCGTCAGGTGCAGGGCGTTGTGCACCTTGTGCGCAATGTCGGCGGGCAGGTTGTCGCGCACCCAGGCACGGATCTCCGCGCGGAATTGCTGTTCTTCAGGGGTGAATGCCAGATCCATAGAAGTCTCCAAACAGGCCGGTCGCTTCCATGTCGCCGGCTCCAGATGTCGTTTTTAGCACGATCGTTCGCATCAGCCTGTCCAAACCGCGACAAGCGGGATACAGGCTCCCCCCTGCGACTGGCCCACTGCGTGTGGCCGCCTTCCCCTCCAGGGGACAACGCCAGTGGCCCGGCGCAGCCGGTTCCACGGCGTTCCCCGTGTGGCGTCTTTTGCGGTCTGGGCGCATGCCCGTGCACAATCCGGTCTGGTTCAGAAGCAAACAATGAAAAACATCGTCATCCTGATTTCCGGCGGCGGCTCCAACATGGCGGCCATCGTCAAGACCGCCGAGCGCGAGCGCTGGCAAGAGAAGTTCGGCGCGCGTGTGGCCGCCGTCATCAGCAACAAGGCCGAGGCCAAAGGCTTGGTGTTTGCCCGCGAACAGGGTGTGGCCACCGCGGTGCTGGACCACAAGGCCTACGACTCGCGCGAGGCCTTTGACGCCGCGCTGATGGCCGCCATCGATGCCCACCAGCCGGCGCTGGTGGTGCTGGCTGGTTTCATGCGCATCCTGACACCCGGATTCGTTGGCCATTACGCCGGCCGCCTGCTCAACATCCACCCCTCACTGCTGCCGGCCTTCCCCGGCCTGCACACGCACCGCCGAGCCATCGAGGCCGGCTGCAAGTTCGCCGGCGCCACGGTGCATCAGGTGACCGCCGAACTCGACCACGGCCCCATCCTGGCGCAGGCGGTGGTGCCGGTGCTGCCGGGCGACGACGAGCACACGCTGGCCGCCCGCGTGCTGACGCAGGAGCACCAGATCTATCCGCATGCGGTGGCTGAATTGCTACAAAAACTGTAGCTGCTTACGCCGATGGTTCGGTATCCGGGGTCGGATTCTGCTCTGAAATCCAGGCAAAACGGGGCTGCCGCACGCCGTTGATCACCACCTCTTCGCTGAACATCGTCGCTGGCCGCACCCACAGGCCGCGTTCGCCGTAAAGAGCGCGGTACAGCGTCATGGGTTCCAGCGTCTCGCTGTGGCGTGCCGTGCCCAGCACCTCGTACAGCAGGCCCTTGTAGTGGCGGTAGAAGCCGGGGCGGGTTTCGATCAGCGAGGGGAGTTTTTCTTCTGCCATGGGACAATCCTGGGTTACGAGATCTTATTGCCTATGCACCCCAAATCCCTGCTGGACGTCTGCTCCGAACTGGTCCGGCTCACCCTCAAGTTCGATCACCCGGCTGACGCCATCGTGTCGCGTTTCTTTCGCGAGCACCGCGGCCTGGGCCCGCGCGAACGGGCCACCCTGGCCGAGACGACCTACAACGTGTTGCGCAAGAAGCTGCTGTTCGACCAGCTGGCGCTGTCGGGCAGCGGGCCCAAGGAGCGGCGTCTGGCCATCCTCGGCTTCTACGGCCCGCGTGACTTCCTCAAGAGCGCATTGACCGAGCAGGAAAAGGCCTGGCTCGACCAGTGCGACCAGGTCAAGCCGGCCGACCTGATGGACCGCCACCGTCACAACCTGCCCGACTGGCTGGTGCAGCCGCTGAAAGACCAGCTCGGCGACGGCTTCTGGCCACTGGTGGACAGCCTGAACCAGGGCGCCGGCCTCGACCTGCGTGTCAACACCCAGCTGGCCAAACGCGAGGCGGTGCAGAAGGAGCTGCAGGCTGCGGGCATCAAGTCGGTGGCCACGCCGTATTCCCCTTGGGGTCTGCGCATTGAAGGCAAGCCGCCCTTGAACAAGCTCGATGCCTTCACCCGCGGTGCCATCGAGGTGCAGGACGAAGGCTCGCAACTGCTGGCGCTGCTGCTCGATGCCAAGCGCGGTGAAATGGTGGTCGACTTCTGCGCCGGCGCCGGCGGCAAGACGCTGGCCATCGGCGCGGCCATGCGCAGCACCGGCCGGCTCTACGCCTTCGACACCTCGGCGCACCGGCTCGACGCCCTCAAGCCGCGGCTGGCGCGCAGCGGCCTGTCCAACGTGCATCCGGCGGCCATTGCGCATGAGCGGGACGAGCGCATCAAGCGCCTGGCCGGCAAGATGGACCGGGTGCTGGTTGATGCGCCCTGTTCAGGGCTGGGCACCTTGCGGCGCAACCCGGACCTGAAATGGCGCCAGAGTCTGCAGGCCGTGCAGGAGATGGCCGTCAAGCAGGCCGCCATCCTGCAAAGCGCTGCGCGGCTGCTCAAGCCGGGCGGGCGGCTGGTCTATGCCACCTGCAGCATCCTGCAGCAGGAGAACGAGGCCATCGCCGAGGCCTTCACGGCGGCCCATGACGACTTTCTGCCGCTGGAGGCCGGGGAGGTGCTGGCGCAGCTCAAGGTGGATGCTGCGGCGCACCTGTGCCATGGCGGCGACAGCGGTCAGCGTTATCTGCGCCTGTGGCCACATCAGCACCAGACCGATGGCTTTTTTGCCGCCATCTGGCAAAAAAAGCCGTGATCTCACTTGAATCCGGCTTTCTCACCGCCACGTGTCCGGTTATGGCCAAAGCAGGGTGAAAGCCTTAAAATCCATCCTCAGGGGTGGTCTTCCGGCCACCCTTATTACTACACTTCGTTGAGAGTCTCTGACAATGCTTTTACCTGACTGGGCTGTGCTGAATGCGGCCATTGACTGGCTGGCCCACGGCCTGTGGGATCTGACCTGGTGGCAGATCGTTCTGGTCACCTTGGCCATGACGCACGTGACCATCGCCAGCGTCACCATTTTTCTGCACCGTCATCAGGCGCACCGCGCGCTTGACCTGCATCCGCTTGCCTCGCACTTCTTCCGTTTCTGGCTCTGGCTGACCACCGGCATGGTGACCAAGGAATGGGCCGCGATCCACCGCAAGCACCACGCCAAGTGCGAACAGGCCGAAGACCCGCACAGCCCGCAGGTTCATGGCATCAAGAAGGTCTTCTTCGAAGGCTCCGAACTCTACCGTGCCGAAGCCAAGAACCAGGAAACCATGGCCCGCTATGGCCACGGTACGCCGGACGACTGGATCGAGCGCAACCTCTACACCCGTTATTCCTGGCAGGGTGTGGGTCTGATGATGATCCTGGATCTGGCGCTGTTCGGCGCCGCCGGCGCCGCGGTGTGGGCGGTGCAGATGGCCTGGATACCGATCACGGCGGCCGGCATCATCAACGGCATTGGCCACTACTGGGGCTATCGCAATTTCGAGGCGCCTGACGCCAGCACCAATATCTCGCCCTGGGGCATCATCATCGGCGGTGAGGAACTGCACAACAACCACCACACCTACCCGACCTCGGCCAAGCTGTCAGTCAAGCCCTATGAGTTCGACATCGGCTGGCTTTACATCAGCCTGATGCAGATGGTGGGTCTGGCCAAGGTCAAGAAGACGCCGCCCAAGCTTGCTTTCGGTGACATCAAGCCGGTGGCGGACGAGAAGACGCTCGAAGCCCTGATTGCCAACCGTTACGAGATCATGGCCGGTTACGCCGTCGGCATGCAGCGCGCCTTCCAGCAGGAAGTGGCTGCCCTGAAGGCCCGCAGTGCCGACACAACCCTCCTCAAGGCCGCCAGCCGATGGCTGCACCGCGATGCCGACAAGGTGCCCGCGACCGTGGTGCCCGAGTTGGCCAAGGTGCGTGCCGCATCGCCGGTGCTCGACAAGATGGTGACCATGCGCGAAGAGCTGCGCCAGCTCTGGCTCAACACCTCGCTGTCGCGTGAGCAGCTGCTGGCCAATCTGCAGGCCTGGTGCCACCGCGCGGAAGAGAGCGGCATCGCCGCGCTGCAGGACTTTTCCCGCCAGCTGCGGGCGGCGCGGGCCTGATCCCGGCCGGGAGTCCTCCGGCTTCCGGAACAGCCCGCCGTGTGCGGGCTTTTTTGTGGCTGCTGAGTGCTGAGTCGCCGGGCCGTTCCGGATAAGGAAGCTGAAAACACGAAGGCCCGCTTGCGCGGGCCTTTGCGTGAGAGAGAAGAAGCCTGAATTACTTCAGCTTCATTTCCTTGTACTCCACATGCTTGCGAGCCTTGGGATCAAATTTCATGATCGCCATCTTCTCGGGCATGGTTTTCTTGTTCTTGCTGGTCGTGTAGAAGTGACCGGTGCCGGCCGTGGATTCCAGCTTGATCTTTTCGCGTCCGCCTTTGGTTGCCATGATTCAGCTCCTTAAGCTTGGCCACGTGCGCGCAGGTCGGCGAGCACGGAGTCGATACCATTCTTGTCGATCAGACGCAGGGCGGCGCTGGAAACGCGCAGACGGACCCAGCGGTTCTCGGACTCGACCCAGAAACGGCGGTATTGCAGGTTCGGCAGGAACCGGCGCTTGGTTTTGTTGTTGGCGTGGGAAACATTGTTTCCGACCATCGGGCCCTTGCCCGTGACTTCACATACGCGTGCCATGAGGACACTTCGCTTTCTATAAAACGGCGGTCACAGACGTGAGCGCCTCACCTCGCCAGATTTCCTCAAAGGGCAGGGTGGCGGTAACCCATGATGGACTGGAGAGTCCAGCAAAGCCTGCAATTATAACGAGATTTGGGCAGATTGCTCAAGATTTGATCAATCCAAGGCAAGGCCGCGCGCAGCGCCGGCCGCTCCAGGGCACCCGCGGAACCGGCTTCGCCGGGCCGCTGGGTGCGCCCCCTCCGCGCAGCAGGAGGGGGGTGGCGC
>CAZJKR010000051.1:12125-16633 GCA_964546615.1 uncultured Curvibacter sp. | reverse complement strand
CGGGGGCAATGGCTCGGGTTCGGGCGGCGCCAGCGGCGGTGGTTCTGGCGGCAGTTCCGGTGGGGCTGTGGTGGCTGCGGGCGGTGGGCCGCGGCCGGTGACGGTAACGCGCAACGCGCCGGGTAAGGCGGCGGGCGAGTCGCTCGACCGCGGGCAGGGCGTGGAGGTGGATCTCTCACCCGGACGCTGAGCTGTCACCCACCGCTAGCGCTTCAGCGGGGCGTCGGTCGCAGGGTGCCCCGTGCCGTCCCGGTCGTAGGGGTGTGCCGCGTTTGCGGCGGCACTTCCGCGGCTTATTTCGCCTCGTTGATCATCAACGTGGTCTTGTCGTCCACTTCCTGGGCCACCTGGGCCAGAGCCGGGTCCTGGGACAGCAGGGCCAGCATGTCCTTGGGCTTGATCATGCCGATGCGGGTCTGGCCTTTTTCGGTGTAGACCGAGATCCGGCAGGGCAGCGCCATGTTCATCTGCATGTCGCTGGCCAGGACTTTGGCTGCCTGGCCGGGGTTGCAGACCTCGAACACACGGCAGTTCTCGTTGAACTCCAGCCCCTTGCTGCGCAGGGTATTGCCGATGTCGTGCACATGCAGCACACCGAAGCCATGGCGTTTGACGGCGGCATCCAGGTCGGCGCTGGCCTGCTCGAAAGACTTCGGGGTGTCGACGGTGTAGTACATGGGGCGGGACTTTCGTGTGTGAAAAGGAAAGCGTGCCGGCGGCCCGCGGGCCGCGGGACTCAGTGGCGCTGCAGGGCCGTGTCGGCCGTCAGACTGGAGATCTGCTCGGGGCCTGCCGACGACGGGTCGGACACTCGGCGTGCACCGTCGAAGCGGCGATGCCAGTAGGCCACGCGCATGTCTTCGATCCGGACTTCGGCGCCCGGTTTGGGTGAATGGATGAACTTGTGGTCGCCGACGTAGATGCCCACGTGGCTGAAGGCGCGGCGCATGGTGTTGAAGAACACCAGGTCACCGGGTTGCAGTTCCTGGCGGTCGATTTTTTGCGTGGCAGCAGCCTGCTGGTCGGCCCGGCGCGGCAGCAGCAGGCCGCGGGTCTGCTCGTACACGGCACGCACAAAACCGCTGCAGTCGAAGCCGGATTCATACGTGTTGCCGCCACGGCGGTAAGGCACACCCAGGGCGCCCATGGCGGCCAGCACCAGTTCCGAGGCCTTGTGGCCGACGTCGTGGCCGACCTGATTGATCGTGCTCAACAGACCTTTTTCGACCAGAAAACGGTCCATGTCGTCGGCCGAGCCCGCCGGTTCGGCGTGCACGCCGGCCGCGAACAAAAGGCTGATGAGGACGACAGGAAGACGCATGGCGGGTAGCATAGTGGCTTGGCAAACGGGCTGTCAAGTTAAAGTTTTTTCCTTGAAAGAACGCCAAGCCGTTGATTCATATCAAAAATAGAGGAGTAAGCACCATGTTCAAAGCGCTCTGGCTGGACAATGCCAACGGTTTTTCTGCTGCGGTGCAGCAGGTGGATGAGGCCAAGCTGCCAGCCGGTGACGTGACGGTGGCGGTGCACTATTCCACGCTCAACTTCAAGGATGGCCTGGCCATCTGCAACAAAGGCCCGGTGGTGCGCAGCTGGCCCATGGTGGCCGGCATCGACGGCGCCGGCACGGTGCTGGAATCCAGCCACCCCGCCTGGAAGGCGGGCGATGCCTTCATCCACAACGGCTGGGGCGTGGGCGAAACGCACTGGGGCTGCCTGGCCGAGAAGGCGCGCCTGAAAGGAGATTGGCTGGTCAAGCTGCCGGCGGCCTTCACGCCGCGCCAGGCCATGGCCATCGGCACCGCCGGCTACACCGCCATGTTGTGCGTGCTGGCGCTGGAAGACCACGGCATCCAGCCCGGCGCCGGCGAGGTGCTGGTGACGGGCGCGACCGGTGGCGTCGGCAGCGTGGCCATCGCCCTGCTGGGCAAGCTGGGCTACCAGGTGGTAGCCGCCACCGGCAAGGTCAGCGAGGCAGACTACCTGAAGGCGCTGGGTGCCAGCAGCATCATCGACCGGGCGGAGCTGGCCAGCGCGGGCAAGCCGCTGCAGAAGGAGCGCTGGGCCGCGGTGGTGGATGCCGTGGGCTCGCACACCCTGGTCAACACGCTGGCGCAGACGCGCTACGGTGGCGTGGTGGCGGCCTGCGGCCTGGCGCAGGGCATGGACCTGCCGGGCACGGTGGCGCCGTTCATCCTGCGCGGCGTCACTTTGGCCGGCGTCGATTCGGTGATGGCGCCTTTGGCGAAGCGACAGCGCGCCTGGGACCGGCTGGCGCGCGACTTGGACCCGGCGCTGCTGGAGCGCATGATCGAGGAAGTGCCGCTGGAGGGGGCGATTGCCAAGGCGCAACAGTTGATGGCCAGCCAGGTGCGCGGCCGGGTGGTGGTGCGCATCGCTGCTTGAACGACGAGACCGAACGAACTTGAACAACCGTCTGAATGAATCGAGAAACAGAACATGCTGTTAGACCTTGACGATTCCCAACTGGTGCTGGTGGACTACCAGGCCCGCCTGATGCCGGCCATCCACGATGGTGCGGCGGCCCTGGCCAATGCCGTCCGGCTGGCCAAGATGGCCAAGCTGCTGCGCGTGCCGCTCTTCGCCACCGAGGAAAACCCGGCCGGCCTGGGCAGCACGGTGCCCGACTTGCAGGCGGCGGTTGCGCAGGCTGGCGGCAAGACCGTGGCCAAGATGGCCTTCAGCGCCGTGGCCGACGGCTTGGCCGAGCTGCTGCGCCCGCCGGTCCGGGCGACGCAGGGCAATGCGCGCAGCCTGCCCAAGCACCTGCAGAAGCCGGCGGCGGCAGCGCCAGCGCGCAACAGCGTGGTGATTGCCGGTTGCGAAACCCATGTCTGCCTGCTGCAGACGGCGCTGGAGCTGCTGGAGGAGGAGTTCGACGTCTGGGTGGTGACCGACGCCTGCGCCTCGCGCAGCGAACGCAACCGCGACGCCGCCTTCGACCGCCTGGCCGGTGCCGGGGCCGAACTGGTGAGCACCGAAATGGTGGCCTTCGAATGGCTGCGCTCGGCCGAGCACCCGGCGTTCAAGGACGTGCTGGCGCTGGTGAAGTAGCTGCGGCCCTTGTGTCCGCTCGTTGAGCTTGTGAGCCAAAATGGCACTTTGACCTTGCTGGATATGCGTCGATAGCTATTAAAAATATAGCAATCGACGGTTCTGCAACTTGTGATTGGAGACCTGACCATGCCCATCCCCTGGCTGACCGTGCTGCAAAGCGTGCCTTGGTCGGATGTCATCAGCAATGCGCCCAAGGTGGCCGGCGGCGCCAAGAAGCTCTGGGATTCGGTGGCCCGCAAGCCGGCCGCCGCGACCGGCGACGCAGCGCAGGTTGGCCCGGAACCTGCCACGCCAGCGGAGCGGGTGGCGATACTGGAGGCCCAGGTGGCTGATCTGCACCGGCAGATGCTGGCGTCATCCGAGGTCATCCAGGCCCTGGCCGAACAGAACACCCAGCTGATCCAGCGCGTCGAGGTGCATCGCCGCTGGGTGCGGCGGCTGGCCGTGGCGCTGGGTGGCGTGGCGTTGGCAGTGCTCGCGCTGGGGGTCGCTTTCGTGCAGCGCGGTGCCTGAAGGCGCATCGGAGCGCAGCATGATCGGATCGTTGCTGTACCCAGCCGCGGCGGATGCGGTACTGGTGCTGCATCTGGCCGTGGCGCTCTTCGTGGTCGGCGGTGCCGTAGTCATCGTGGCGGGCAATCTGCGCGGCTGGCCGCAGGCCAACGCATGGTGGTTTCGCGTGCTGCATCTGCTGGCCATCGGCGTGGTGGCGTTGCAGGCCTGGATGGGCGCGGTCTGTCCGCTGACCACGTTGGAGAACTGGTTGCGGCTGCAGGCGCGCGCGCCCGTCTACCAAGGCAGCTTCATCGAGCATTGGGTGCAGCGGCTGCTGTACTACGAGGCGCCCGCCTGGGTCTTCGTGCTCGCGTACAGCCTGTTCGGTGCGCTGGTGGCCTGGCTCTGGCACCGTTTTCCACCTCGTCGTGGGCGCGGGTAAGGCCATGCAGACCTGGTTGCCCGGTGCGTGGCTGGAACTCGATCAGGCGGTGCTGCTGTGGTGGCAGGCCCATGCGGCTGCGCCAGCGTTGCAGACGCTGATGAGGGGGCTGACCTTGCTCGGCAGTGCCTATGCCGTCGCGGCGCTCATTGGCGTCTGCGCCTGGCAGTCCCGGCGCCGCGGGCAGGGGTGGCGCCATGTGCTGGTTCTGGCCTTGAGCCTGGCCCTGGTCTATGGCGTCGTGGCCGCCGCCTACCTGGGGGTGAAGCAACTGGTGCAAAGGGAACGGCCGTTCGTGACGCTGGCGTTGCGATTGTCACCCGAGCGCACCGAGGGGATCGCGCCGGCCAGTTCATTCCCGTCGGGGCACGCGGCCAACGCCTTCATGCTGGCCGTGCTGTGGCTGCATCTGCACCGCTGGCGACGGTGGTGGCTGTGGCTGGGCTTGGCGTGCTGTGTCGGGATGAGCCGGGTGGCGCTGGGCTTGCACTAT
>CAZJKR010000051.1:4489-12115 GCA_964546615.1 uncultured Curvibacter sp. | reverse complement strand
CCGCTTGCCTTGGATGGCACGTCGGCTGAGAATCGCCGGGTGATACCGGCCCGCCGTACAAGCAGGCGTCAGCTTCCTGCAAGCCCGTTATCCATAATTATGAATTCAAATTAGACCCCAAGAACCCGAAGGAGACCCAGGATGAGCCGTTACGCCGAGTTCCACCGCCGTTCCATTGCGCAGCGTGATGATTTCTGGGCCGAGCAGGCGCAGTTGATCGACTGGCAGACCCAGCCGCAGCAGATCTGCGACTACAGCAACCCGCCGTTTGCGCGCTGGTATGTGGGCGGCACCACCAACCTGTGCCACAACGCGGTGGACCGGCACCTGAAGGAGCGGGCCGACCTGCCTGCACTCATCTTCGTCAGCACCGAGACGGACCAGGAAAAGGTCTACACCTTCCGTGAGTTGCACGCCGAAGTGCAGCGCATGGCCGCCGTCCTCAAGGAACTGGGGGTGCAGAAGGGCGACCGCGTGCTGATCTACATGCCGATGGTTGCCGAGGCCGCATTTGCCATGCTGGCCTGCACGCGCATCGGCGCCATCCACTCGGTGGTGTTCGGCGGTTTTGCCTCCGGCTCGCTGGCCTCGCGCATCGAGGATGCCGAACCCAAGGTGATCGTCAGCGCCGATGCCGGCTCGCGCGGCGGCAAGGTGGTGGCCTACAAGCCGCTGCTGGACGAGGCGATCCATCTCTCCAAGCACAAGCCGCAATCGGTGCTGCTGGTGGATCGTCAGCTGTCTGCTATGAATTTGGTAGCGAGTCGCGACCAGCTGTGGGGCGCTTTGCGCGAAAAACACCTCACTACCCAGGTGCCCTGCGAATGGCTCGACGCCACCCACCCGAGCTACACGCTCTACACCTCAGGCACCACCGGCAAGCCCAAGGGCGTGCAGCGCGACACCGGCGGCTACGCCGTGGCGCTGGCAGCCAGCATGAAGTACATCTACGAGGGCAATCCCGGCGAGACCTATTTCTCCACCAGCGACATCGGCTGGGTGGTGGGCCACAGCTACATCATCTACGGCCCGCTGATCGCGGGCATGGCGACCATCATGTACGAAGGCCTGCCGATCCGCCCGGACGCCGGCATCTGGTGGCACCTGGTGGAGAAGTACAAGGTGACGCGCATGTTCTCGGCACCCACCGCGGTGCGCGTGCTCAAGAAGCAGGACCCGGCCTTCCTGAAGAAATACGACCTGACCAGCCTGAAGGCCCTGTACCTGGCCGGCGAGCCGCTGGACGAGCCCACGGCGCAGTGGATCAGCCAGGGCCTGGGCGTGCCGATCATCGACAACTACTGGCAGACCGAGACCGGCTGGCCCATCCTCACCATTGCCAATGGTGTGGAAAAGGCCCCCAGCAAGTTCGGCAGCCCGGGCGTGCCCATGTACGGCTACGACGTCAAGCTGATTGACGAGAGCACGGGTGAGGAACTGAAGGGCGCCAACCAGAAAGGCGTGGTGGCCATCGAGGGCCCGCTGCCCCCCGGCTGCATGCAGACCGTGTGGCGCGACGACGCTCGCTTCGTCAACACCTACTGGAAAAGCATCCCCGGCAAGCTGGTCTACAGCACCTTCGACTGGGGCATCCGCGACGCCGATGGCTACTTTTTCATTCTGGGTCGTACCGACGACGTGATCAACGTCGCCGGGCATCGCCTGGGTACACGCGAGATCGAGGAATGCATCTCCAGCCACCCCAATGTGGCCGAGGTGGCGGTGGTCGGCGTGGCGGACCAGCTCAAGGGGCAGGTGGCGATGGCCTTTGCCGTGGCCAAGGACACCAGCGGTCTGACCGACGATGCCGCACGCATGAAGCTCGAGGGTGAGGTCATGAAGCTGGTGGACAGCCAGCTCGGTGCCGTGGCGCGGCCCTCGCGCGTGTTTTTCGTCAACCTGTTGCCCAAGACACGCAGCGGCAAGCTGCTGCGCCGGGCGCTGCAGGCCGTGGCCGAGGGCCGTGATCCGGGCGATCTGACCACCATGGACGATCCGACGGCGCTGCAGCAGGTGCGCGATCTGGTCGGCGTAGTCGCGAAACCATAAGTCACAGGCGAAAAACCCATAAGTTTCCGGCGCGGGGGGCGATTCAGTGGCACAATCGCACCCGTACTAGGCCCTTCCCAGCCACAGTCGCATCCGCCAACCGGTCCAGCCGTGTCGCGGAAGGTTTTCTCAACCAGCTAAAAGTTTCCCAGAGGGAAACGGAGGTCAGCGAAACATGAGTGAATCCAATACGCAGGGTTCCGCGTCCACGTCGGTCTATCAGACCTACCGCGACAACACCTACCTGTTCGGTGGCAATGCGCCGTACGTCGAAGAGATGTACGAGAACTACCTTGCCAACCCCGGCAGCGTGCCCGACAACTGGCGCGACTATTTCGATGCCTTGCAGAACGTGCCGGCTGTGGACGGCAGCGAAGCCAAGGACGTTCCCCATCTTCCCGTCATCAATGCCTTTGCCGAGCGCGCCAAGCAGGGTGCCGCCAAGGTGGTGGTGGTGGCTGGTGCCGACACCGAAATGGGCCGCAAGCGCGTGGCTGTGCAGCAGCTGATTGCCGCCTACCGCAACGTCGGCCAGCGTTGGGCCGACCTCGACCCGCTCAAGCGGACCGAGCGCCCGTCCATCCCCGAACTGGAGCCGTCCTTCTACGGCTTCAGCGATGCCGATCAGGAAGCGGTGTTCAACACCAGCAACACCTTCTTCGGCAAGGAGACCATGTCGCTGCGTGAGCTGCTCAACGCATTGCGTGAAACCTATTGCGGCACCATCGGTGCCGAGTACATGTACATCACCGACCAGGCGCAAAAGCGCTGGTGGCAGCAGAAGCTCGAAGGCATCCGCAGCAAACCCAGCTTCGGTCCCGAGCGCAAGATGCAGATCCTGGACCGCCTGACCGCCGCTGAAGGTCTGGAGCGCTTCCTGCACACCAAGTACGTCGGCCAGAAGCGCTTCTCGCTCGAAGGTGGCGAGAGCTTCATCGCCGCCATGGACGAGCTGATCCAGCAGGCCGGCGCCAAGGGAGTGCAGGAGATCGTGATCGGCATGGCGCATCGCGGCCGCCTGAACGTGCTGGTCAACACCCTGGGCAAGATGCCCAAGGACCTGTTCGCCGAGTTCGACCACACCGCGCCGGAGGACCTGCCGGCCGGTGACGTGAAATACCACCAGGGCTTCAGCTCCGACGTCACGACCCGCGGTGGCCCGGTACACCTGAGCCTGGCCTTCAACCCCTCGCACCTGGAAATCGTCAACCCGGTGGTCGAGGGCTCGGTGCGCGCCCGTATGGATCGCCGCGGTGACCCGCAAGGCAAGCAGGTGCTGCCGGTGCTGGTGCACGGCGATGCCGCCTTCGCCGGCCAGGGTGTGAACCAGGAAACCCTGGCACTGGCCCAGACCCGAGGTTATTCCACCGGCGGTACGGTGCACCTGATCATCAACAACCAGATCGGCTTCACCACGTCCGACCCGCGTGACCTGCGTTCCACGCTGTACTGCACCGACATCGTCAAGATGATCGAGTCGCCGGTGCTGCACGTCAATGGCGACGACCCCGAAGCCGTGGTGCTGGCCACGCAGCTGGCGCTGGAATACCGCATGGAGTTCCAGAAGGACGTGGTGGTCGACATCATCTGCTTCCGCAAGCTCGGCCACAACGAGCAGGACACCCCGAGCCTGACCCAGCCGCTGATGTACAAGAAGATCAGCGCCCATCCCGGCACCCGCAAACTCTACGCCGACAAGCTGGCGACCCAGGGGCTGGGCGAGACGCTGGGCGACGACATGGTCAAGGCCTACCGTGCCGCCATGGACGCTGGCAAGCACACGGTCGATCCGGTGCTGACCAACTTCAAGAGCAAGTACGCGGTGGACTGGTCGCCCTACCTCAACAAGAAGTGGACCGATGCCGCCGAAACCGCCATTCCGCTGGCCGAGTGGAAACGTCTGGCCGAGAAGATCACCACCATCCCTGAGAGCGTGACCCCGCACCAGCTGGTGAAAAAGGTCTACGACGACCGTGCTGCCATGGGGCGCGGCGAAATCCCGGTGGACTGGGGCATGGGTGAACACATGGCCTTCGCCTCGCTGGTGGCCAGCGGCTACCCGGTGCGCCTGTCGGGCGAAGACTGTGGCCGCGGCACCTTCACGCACCGCCATGCGGTGATCCACGACCAGAACCGCGAGAAGTGGGACGTCGGCACCTATGTGCCGCTGCAGAACGTGGCCGAGAATCAGGCGCCGTTCACCGTGATCGACTCCATCCTGTCCGAAGAGGCGGTGCTGGCGTTCGAATACGGCTATGCCTCCAACGACCCCAACACCCTGGTGATCTGGGAAGCCCAGTTCGGCGACTTCGCCAACGGCGCCCAGGTGGTGATCGACCAGTTCATCGCCTCCGGTGAGGTGAAGTGGGGCCGCGTCAACGGCGTCACGCTGATGCTGCCGCACGGTTATGAAGGCCAGGGCCCTGAGCACAGCTCGGCCCGTCTGGAGCGCTTCATGCAGCTGGCCGCAGATACCAACATGCAGGTGGTGCAGCCGACCACGGCCAGCCAGATTTTCCATGTGCTGCGCCGCCAGATGATCCGCAACCTGCGCAAGCCGCTGATCATCTTCACGCCCAAGTCGCTGCTGCGCAACAAGGACGCCACCTCGCCGCTGTCCGAGTTCACCAAGGGCACCTTCCAGACCGTGCTGGGTGAGCAGAAGGACATCAAGGCCGACAAGGTCAAGCGCGTCATCGCCTGCTCCGGCAAGGTCTACTACGATCTGGTGAAGAAGCGGGAGGAGAAGGGTCATGACGATGTGGCCATCATCCGCGTCGAGCAGCTCTATCCCTTCCCGCACAAGGCCTTTGCCGCCGAACTCAAGAAGTACCCCAATGTCTCCGAGCTGGTGTGGTGCCAGGACGAGCCGCAGAACCAGGGCGCCTGGTTCTTCGTGCAGCACTACATCCACGAGAACATGAGCGAAGGGCAGAAGCTGGGTTATGCCGGCCGTGCCGCCTCGGCCTCGCCGGCCGTGGGTTACGCCCACCTGCACCAGGACCAGCAGAAGGCCCTGGTGGAGGCGGCTTTCGCCAAGCTCAAGGGTTTTGTGCTGAGCAAGTAAGGCACGATCGTTTACTGATACAGGACGGGGCCGCATTGAAGCGTCGCCCCGCACACCCCAACAAGATACTGAAAGAATTCAAATGGCTATCGTAGAAGTCAAAGTTCCGCAGTTGTCCGAGTCCGTGGCTGAAGCCACGATGCTGCAGTGGAAGAAGAAGCCCGGTGAAGCCGTGGCTGCCGACGAGATCCTGATCGAGATCGAAACCGACAAGGTGGTGCTCGAGGTGCCGGCCCCGGCTGCTGGTGTGCTGGCCGAGGTGCTGGTCGGTGACGGCGGTACCGTCGTGGCCGAGCAGTTGATTGCCCGCATCGACACCGAGGGCAAGGCCGGTGCTGCCGCCCCGGCTGCTGCTGTCGCTCCTGCGGCAGCGCCCGCTGCACCGGCGGCTGCCGCTGCGGCGTCCGCCTCCAAGGCTGGCGTGGCCATGCCAGCCGCCGCCAAGCTGATGGCGGACAACAACCTGGCGGCCGGCTCCGTGCCTGGCACCGGCAAGGATGGTCGCGTGACCAAGGGTGACGTGCTGGCTGCGGTGGCGGGTGGTGCCAAGGTGGCTCCGGCTGCCATTCCGACCGGTGTGCCGACCAAGGCGCTGCCGCAAGTGGCGGCGCCCTCGGTGGACCTGGGCGAGCGTCCGGAGCAGCGTGTGCCGATGAGCCGCCTGCGTGCCCGTGTGGCCGAACGTCTGCTGCAGTCGCAGTCCACCAACGCCATCCTGACCACTTTCAACGAGGTCAACATGGCCCCGGTGATGGAGATGCGCAAGCGCTTCCAGGACAAGTTCGAGAAGGAACACGGCGTCAAGATCGGCTTCATGAGCTTCTTCGTCAAGGCGGCCGTGCATGCGCTGAAGAAGTATCCGGTGCTCAACGCTTCGGTGGACGGCAACGACATCGTCTACCACGGTTACTTCGACATCGGTATCGCCGTCGGTTCGCCGCGCGGCCTGGTGGTGCCGATCCTGCGCAATGCCGATCAGATGAGCTTTGCCGATATCGAGAAGAAGATTGCCGAGTACGGCGCCAAGGCGCGTGACGGCAAGCTGGGCATCGAAGAGATGACCGGCGGTACTTTCTCGATCTCCAATGGTGGTGTGTTCGGCTCCATGCTGTCCACCCCCATCATCAACCCGCCGCAGTCGGCCATCCTGGGCGTGCACGCCACCAAGGACCGCGCCGTGGTGGAGAACGGCCAGATCGTGATCCGCCCGATCAACTACCTGGCCATGAGCTACGACCACCGCATCATCGATGGCCGCGAAGCCGTGCTGGGTCTGGTGGCGATGAAGGAAGCACTGGAAGACCCGGCCCGCCTGCTGTTTGATATTTGACCCACCCCCGACTCTCGCTCACTGCGTGTAGCTCGCATCCCCCCTCAAGGGGGCGCTCCCAGCGGCCTGGCAAAGCCAGTTCCGCGGGAGCCCTGGGCAAACGGCCAGGAGCCACAGCGATGGGGCGAATTTCAAGGAAATTACTATGAGCAAACAATTTGACGTGGTCGTCATCGGTGGCGGCCCTGGTGGTTATATTGCCGCCATCCGCGCCGCCCAGCTGGGCATGAACGTGGCCTGTATCGACGAGTGGAAAAACGAGAAGGGCGGCCCGGCCCCGGGGGGTACCTGCACCAACGTGGGTTGCATCCCGTCCAAGGCGCTGTTGCAGTCGTCCGAGCACTTCGAGCATGCCAACAAGCACTTTGCCGAGCACGGCATCGATGTGAAAGGCGTGTCCATGGACGTGGCGCGCATGGTGGCGCGCAAGGACGCCGTGGTGAAGCAGAACAACGACGGCATCCTCTACCTGTTCAAGAAGAACAAGGTGAGCTTCTTCCACGGCCGCGGTTCCTTCGCGCGCGCGGTCGAGGGTGGCTACGAGATCAAGGTGTCCGGTGCGACCGAAGAGACCCTGGTCGCCAAGCAGGTCATCGTCGCCACCGGCTCCAACGCCCGTGCCCTGCCGGGCACGCCGTTTGATGAGCAGAACATCCTGTCCAACGACGGCGCGCTGCGTATTGGTGCGGTGCCGAAGAAGCTGGGCCTGATCGGCTCCGGCGTGATCGGACTGGAGATGGGCTCGGTCTGGCGCCGTCTCGGTGCCGAGGTGACCATCCTCGAAGGTCTGCCGACGTTCCTCGGTGCCGTTGACGAGCAGATCGCCAAGGAAGCCAAGAAAGCTTTCGACAAGCAGGGCCTGAAGATCGAGCTGGGCGTCAAGGTCGGCGAAATCAAGTCCGGCAAGAAGGGTGTGAGCATCGCCTACACCAATGCCAAGGGTGAGGCGCAGACGCTGGAGGTCGACAAGCTGATCGTCTCCATCGGCCGTGTGCCCAACACCAATGGTCTGAATGTCGAGGCCGTAGGCCTGCAGCTGGATGAGCGCGGCGCCATCGTGGTCGACGGCGACTGCAAGACCAACCTGCCGGGCGTGTGGGCCGTGGGTGACGTGGTGCGTGGCCCGATGCTGGCGCACAAGGCGGAGGAAGAGGGGGTGGCGGTGGCCGAGCGCATTGCC
>CAZJKR010000051.1:0-4479 GCA_964546615.1 uncultured Curvibacter sp. | reverse complement strand
GTGAATTTCAACACCATCCCCTGGGTCATCTACACCAGCCCGGAGATCGCCTGGGTGGGCCGCACCGAGCAGCAGCTGAAAGCGGACGGCGTGGCCTACAAGGCGGGTACCTTTCCCTTCCTGGCCAATGGTCGCGCGCGCGCGCTCGGTGATACGACGGGCATGGTGAAGTTCCTGGCCGATGCCAAGACCGATGAGATCCTGGGTGTGCACATCGTCGGCCCCATGGCCAGCGAGCTGATTTCCGAGGCGGTGGTGGCCATGGAGTTCAAGCGCTGCGCCGAAGAATGGGCGACCTACAAGGAAAAGCGCTCCAACCGTCTGAAGAAACTCATCAATCACCCGGACATCCCCAGGGGGGTGTACATGTATGGCGGGGTGGGACGGGGCAAGAGTTTCCTGATGGACTGCTTCTTCAATGCGGTGCCATTGGTGCGCAAGACCCGGCTGCACTTTCATGAGTTCATGCGCGAGGTGCATCGTGAGCTGGCCGAGCTGCAAGGCACGGTCAACCCCCTCGATGCGCTGGCCGAGCGCATGGCCGACAAGTACAAGCTGATCTGCTTCGATGAGTTCCACGTCGCCGATATCACCGACGCCATGATCCTGCACCGCCTGCTGGCGGCGCTGTTCAGAAACGGCGTGGGGCTGGTGGCCACCTCCAATTTCAAGCCGGACGAGCTTTACCCCAACGGCCTGCACCGCGAGCGCATTCTGCCGGCCATCGCCCTGCTCAACGAAAAGATGACGGTGGTCAATGTGGACAACGGCATGGACTACCGTCGCCGCGCCATGGAGCAGGTGCAGCTCTACCACACGCCGCTGGGTCCCCAGGCCGATGCCGCCATGTCCGCTGCATTTGATCGCCTGGCCGAGACGCAGGATGAGGACCCTGTGCTGCATATCGAGGCGCGCGAGATCCGTGCGCGCCGCAAGGCCGGTGGCGTGGTCTGGTTCGATTTCCGCACCCTGTGCGGCGGACCCCGTTCACAGAACGACTATCTGGAAATCGCCACCCAGTTCCACACCGTATTCCTGAGCGATGTGCCGCACATGCCGGTGCGCATGGCATCCGAGGCACGCCGTTTCACCTGGCTGGTGGACGTGCTGTACGACCGGCGCGTCAAGCTCATCATGTCGGCCGCCGTGGCACCGGAGGCGCTGTACACGGAGGGGCCGCTGGTGCACGAGTTTCCGCGCACGGTGTCCAGGCTCAACGAAATGCAGTCGCAGGAATTCCTGTCGCTGGAGCGGCGCGTGGTGGATACTAGCCTGACATGAAGACCCGTTTTTTCCTTTTCGGACTCTTGGCGCTTGCCGGTGCTGCGCGGGCACAGGCGCCGGATGCGTTGCAAGCCGAACTTGACCGCATCCAGGTCGAGCGCGTGCGTCAGGAGGCCTATTTCGCTGAGCAGGAAGCCGCCTGCTACCAGCGCTTCGCAGTCAATGACTGTCTGCGTGAAGTTCGGTCTCGACGCCGGCTCGTGATGGATGACCTTCGACGCCAGGAGGTGGCAGTGAATGACGAGCGTCGTCGTATCAAGGGGATCGAGCAATTGCAGCGGCAGGAGGAGAAATCCTCCCCGGCGGCTCTGCAGGAGGCTGCCGAGCGACGTGAGGCCGCCCTGCGGGCGCATCAGGAGCGCCAGGAGCGCGCGGCGCAGAAGCAGGTCGACAAGCAGCAGGCCGAGCAAGAGCGACAGCAGGCGGCGCCGCGCGTTGAACGCAACAAGGAGACGGGTCGACCGACTCCCGAAACCCGGGCGACCGACCGGCAGGCGTTCGAGGAAAAACAGCGGCAGGTGCAGGAAAACAGGGCGCGCCGAGACAAGGCCCTGGCCGACAAGGTGGGGCAACCGCCGGTACGCTCCTTGCCGACCCCTCCGTGAGCTGGGCTCAGTCCAGTGGTTCGAGCTTGACGATCACCAGCGAGAGGTTGTCTCCGCTGCCGCGCGCACGCAAGCGGGCCTTGTCGATCAGGAACTCACTGGCCTCACGGGCCGACAGGCTGGAGAGCGCAGTCGCCAGTTCTGCGCTGCTGAAGTAGTGCCAGATGCCATCGCTGCAGGCCATGAGGGTGTCGCCGGGGCGCAGCTGGGGGATGAAGTGCATGTCCATGGGGGGCTCGGTTTCCGTGCCGAGGCAGCCCATGAGGATGTTGGACTGGGGGTGGACATTGGCTTCTTCCTCGGTGATGCTGCCGCTGGCCACCAGTGTCTGGACATAGGAATGATCCAGGGTCCGCCTGATCAGGCGATCACCATGGAAGTGGTAGACACGGGAGTCGCCAGCATGGATCCAGTGGCAGTCACCTGAAGGGTTGATCAGGAAGGCCGCGACCGTGCTGTGGGGCTCCTGTTCGGAGGAGATGGCCGCCAATTTGATGACCAGATGCGCTTCCTGCACCAGTTGTTTGAGCAAGGTGGGGGCGTCGTCGGTGTCCGGCGCATAACGCTCGAACAACTGTCTGGCGGTCAGCATGACCTGGTCTGAGGCAGTGCGCCCGCCGCTGCGGCCGCCCATGCCGTCGGCCACGACAGCCAGGACACAGCCGTTGACGCGCGGATGGTTGAGCAAGGCGACCTGGTCCTGCTGGTATTCACGGTCGCCTTTGTGGATGCCGGTGGACGCGGTGAGTCGATAGCCTTTGCGCATGGTCAGCAATCAGGAGGGGATTGCCCTCGATAAGTCGGTGTGAAAGACGTATTATCGAAGCAAGCGGGGAGATGAGGATGCTTGCTTCCCCCGGTTTGTCTTTTTGCCGCGACTCTTGGACTCCAATCTCCACTCCCCCGAACGTCGACTGATCGAGCTGCGCATCGAGCATGCCGATCTCGACGCCATGATCGACCGCCTCAGTCACGCCATTCCGCTGGATGAGCTGCAGATCCGGCGCATCAAGAAAAGGCGTCTGCACCTGCGCGACGAGATCGCCCGCATCGAGGCCAGCCTCGCACCCAACGAGCCGGCCTGACGCATGAGTTTGCAGAGCCTGGTTCTGGAGGCGTTCGCCCCTGGCAGTGTGCTGGCGCAATCGCTGGAGGAGTTCCGGTTGCGCCCGGGCCAGACCGAGATGGCACTGGCGGTGGCGCGCACTGTGGAGCAGGGGGGCGCGCTGGTGGTGGAAGCGGGTACCGGCGTAGGCAAGACTTTCTCCTACCTGGTGCCGGCATTGCTCAGTGGTGAGCGGGTCTTGCTGTCGACGGCGACCAAGACGCTGCAGGACCAGCTGTTTGCCCGCGATCTGCCTCGGCTGATCGCGGTTTTGGGGCTGCCGGTGCGCGCGGCGCTGCTCAAGGGACGCGGCAGCTACTTGTGCGCACACCGCCTGGCGTTGGCGCGCCAGGGGCCGGCGGCGGGTGAGCCCGGCGTCGCCCGGGCGCTGGCACGGGTCGAGATCTGGGCTCAGCAGACCCGCACCGGCGATCTGGCCGAACTGCCCGGGCTGGATGAGCGTTCGCCGGTGATTCCGCTGGTGACTTCCTCACGCGAGAACTGCCTGGGCAGCCAGTGCCCGACATTCCGTGATTGCCATGTCAACCAGGCGCGCCGCGAGGCCTTGGCCGCTGATGTGGTGGTCATCAACCACCATCTTTTTTTTGCCGATCTGGCGGTGCGTGAGTCGGGCATGGCCGAGTTGTTGCCCACCGTCAGGACCGTGATTTTCGATGAGGCGCACCAGCTCAATGAAATCGGCGTCCAGTTTCTCGGACGACAACTGTCAACCGGTCAGTTGCTGGACTTTGCCCGCGACATGCTGGCCTGTGGTCTGCAGCAGGCGCGGGGGCTGGTCGATTGGTCGCAGCGTGCCTCGACACTGGAGCGGGCGGCCCGGGATCTGCGTCTGTGTGTCGGCCGGGCCTACCCCGGCGCCAAGCTGGGCTGGACCGGCATTGCACCTGGCGACGTCGATCCCCAGGCTTGGCTGGAGGCCTTGGCCGGCTTGCAGCAGGCCTGTCGGGATGCCATCCAGGCGCTGTCGACCGTGAGCGAGATCGCACCGGATTTTGTGCGCTTGCAGGAGCGGGCGGAAGCACTGGCCGCCTTGACGGATTTTTTCCTTCATGCGTGTGAGCCTGGTTCCGTGCGGTGGCTGGATGTGGGCAGCCAGTTGCGTCTCGTAGAGTCCCCGCTGGACATTGCAACGGCGGTCCAGACCCGGCTGCTTGCCGACGCCGACAACGTGTCCCGTGCCAAATCCTGGATCTTCACTTCGGCCACGCTGGGGGATGATGCCTCCCTGAGCTGGTTTACCGAGCCGTGCGGTTTGACGCAGGCCGAGGTCTTGCGCGTGGAAAGCCCGTTCGACTATGGGCGGCAGGCAGCCTTGTACGTTCCCGGCGGCCTGCCCAAGCCGGCAGATCCGTCGCACAGTGCCGCGGTGGCCGCGCTGGTTGCACGCTTGGCTGCCGTGCTGGGCGGACGCACCCTGGTGCTGACCACGACGCCGAGCGGGGTGGAGGTCCTGCTGGACGGTCT
>CAZJKR010000050.1:2107-16664 GCA_964546615.1 uncultured Curvibacter sp. | reverse complement strand
GTCAAGCAGAACGCCGACAACGCCAAACAGGCCAACCAGCTGGCGCAAAGCGCCAGCACCGTGGCGGTGCAGGGTGGCGAGGTGGTGGCCCAGGTGGTGGACACCATGAAGGGCATCAACGACAGCTCGAAGAAGATTGCCGACATCATCAGCGTCATCGACGGCATCGCCTTCCAGACCAACATCCTGGCCTTGAACGCCGCGGTGGAAGCCGCGCGGGCCGGCGAGCAGGGCCGCGGCTTTGCCGTGGTGGCTAGCGAGGTGCGCAGCCTGGCCGGCCGCAGCGCCGAAGCGGCGAAGGAAATCAAGACCCTGATCGACGACAGCGTGCAACGGGTCGAGCAGGGCAGTGCCCTGGTCGATCAGGCTGGCAGCACCATGACCGAGGTGGTCAGCAGCATCCGCCGTGTCAATGACATCATGGGCGAGATCAGCGCGGCCAGCTCCGAGCAGAGCAGCGGCGTGAGCCAGGTGGGTGAAGCCATCACCCAGATGGACCAGGCCACGCAGCAGAACGCTGCGCTGGTGGAGGAGTCCACGGCTGCGGCCATGAGCCTGCGTGAGCAGGCCCAGCACCTCAACCAGCTGGTCGGCACCTTCCGGCTCTGAGGCCGGCCCGGGTGGGGCGGCCGAGTCGGCATAATTGACGTTGACGTAAACGTCAATTCAAAGAAAGCCGAACCATGCTGCTGACCCAGGACCAGGAGATGATCCGCGACGCCGTGCGCGCCTTTGCCCAGCAGGAGCTGTGGCCGAATGCGGCGCGCTGGGACAAGGAGCGCCATTTCCCGAAAGACGCCCACCAGGGACTGGCGGCACTGGGGGCCTACGGCATCTGCGTACCGGAAGCATTCGGCGGCGCCAACCTCGACTACGTCACGCTGGCGCTGGTGCTGGAGGAAATCGCCGCCGGCGACGGCGGTACCAGCACCGCGATCTCGGTCACCAACTGTCCGGTCAACGCCATCCTGATGAAGCATGGCAATGCCGAGCAGAAGCAGCGCTGGCTCACGCCGCTGGCGCAAGGCCAGTTGCTCGGCGCCTTCTGCCTGACCGAGCCGCATGTCGGCTCCGACGCCTCCTCGCTGCGCACCACAGCCGAGAAGGTGGGCGACGAGTACGTCATCAACGGCGTCAAGCAGTTCATCACCAGCGGCCAGAACGGCGACGTGGCCATCGTGATTGCCGTCACCGACAAGGGCGCCGGCAAGAAGGGCATGAGCGCCTTTCTGGTGCCCACCGATGCGCCGGGTTATGTGGTGGCGCGGCTGGAGGACAAGCTGGGCCAGCACAGCAGCGACACGGCGCAGATCAACTTCGACAACTGCCGCGTCCCGGCCGAGAACCTGATCGGCGCCGAGGGCGAGGGCTACAGGATTGCGCTCGGTGCCCTGGAGGGCGGGCGCATCGGCATTGCTTCGCAAAGCATTGGCATGGCGCGCAGCGCGCTGGAAGTCGCTATCGACTACGCCAAGCAGCGCGAGAGCTTCGGTAAGCCGATCTTCGAGCACCAGGCCGTGGGCTTCCGCCTGGCCGAGTGCGCCACCCGGCTGGAAGCGGCGCGCCAGCTGACCTGGCACGCCGCCGCGCTGCGCGATGCCGGCCGGCCCTGCCTGAAGGAAGCCGCCATGGCCAAGCTGTTCGCCAGCGAGACGGCCGAGGCCGTGTGCAGCGCCGCCATCCAGACCCTGGGTGGCTATGGTTACGTGAGCGACTTCCCGGTCGAGCGCATCTACCGCGACGTGCGGGTGTGCCAGATCTATGAGGGCACCAGTGACGTGCAGAAGATCCTGATCCAGCGCGCGCTCGCCTGATCCGGCGTCAACTGCCGGCAAAGGGCAGCGTATGATTCCGGCGCCATGAACATCATCATTTTGGGGGCGGGCCGCGTGGGCGAGAGCGTGGCGGAAAGCCTGGTGTCGGAGCAGAACGACATCACCGTCATCGACCAGGACCCGGTGCGCCTGCGCTTGCTGGAAGAGCGGCTCGACCTGCGCGGCGTGGTGGGCAACGGCATCCAGCCTTCGGTGCTGCGCGAGGCCGGCGCCAAGGATGCCGACATGCTGATTGCCTGCGCCGCCGCCGACGAGTCGAACCTGGTGGTCTGCAAGGTGGCACACGATGTGTTCAACGTGCCCACCACCATCGCCCGCCTGCGTTCGCCCGAATTCAAGGAGGGTGATGAGCTGCTGGGCAAGAACGGCTTCTCGGTCGATCGCGTGATCTGCCCGGAGGAGTCCGTCACCCGGTACATCCACCAGCTGATCGAATACCCGGAGGCCTTGCAGGTGGTGCAGTTCTCGCAGGGGCGTGCCTGCCTGATCGTGGTGCGCGCGGCGGTGGGGGGCGCCCTGGTGGGGCGCACCATCGCTGAATTCCGGGAGCGCCTGCCGCACGCCGAGATGCGTGTGGTGGCGCTGTACCGGCTCGACACCGAGATGGAAGCCGCGCCCGAGACCCGCATCCTGCCGGGCGACGAGGTGTTCGTGCTGGCCGATACCCGCCAGATCCGTCAGGTGCTGGCCGGGATCCACAACATCGACAAGCCGGTGCAGCGGCTCATGATCGCCGGCGGCGGCAAGGTCGGCCTGCGCCTGGCACGCAGCCTGATCGGCCAGTGTGAGGTCAAGCTGATCGAGCACGACAAGAAGCGCTGCGAATACCTGGCCAGCCAGCTGCCCTCGAACATTCTGGTGCTCAACGGCAATGCTGCCGACGAAGGTCTTCTGCTGGAGGAGAACGTCGGCGAGATGGATCTGTTCGTGGCGCTGACCAGCGACGACGAGGACAACATCATGTCGGCGATGCTGGCCAAGCGCCTGGGTGCGCGGCGCGTGATGGCGCTGATCAACCGCCGCGCCTATGCCGACATGCTGCAGGGCAGCACCATCGACATTGCCATCTCGCCCGCGCAGACGGTGATCGGCGAGCTGCTGGCGCATCTGCGCCGCGGCGACGTGGCCGCCGTGCACAGCCTGCGGCACGGCGCGGCCGAGGCGCTGGAGGGGGTGGCGCGCGGCGATGTCAAGACGTCCCGGCTGGTCGGGCGCCGGGTGGAGGAGGTCAAGCTGCCCAAGGGGGCCCGCATCGGTGCCATCGTGCGCGGCGAGGGCCGCGCCTCGCAGGTGCTGATGCCGCACCACGACACGCTGATCGCGTGTGACGACCACATCATCATCTTCATCCCGGACAAGCGTTCGGTGCGCGAGGTCGAGAAGCTGTTCCAGGTCAGCGCGACCTTCTTTGGCTGATGCGCACCACCCTGTTGCCCGTTCTGGCGGTCATGGCGCGTGTGCAGGTGGCGTTTTCCGCCGCCTTTCTGGTGCCGCTGGCCTGGGCCTGGGCCGAGGACGCCGAGCCCCTGCGACTCATCTGGGCCTATGGCTTTGCGCTCACGGCCGTCTCCGGCCTGCTGCTGTGGGGCCTGACCCGGCAGCACCGGCGCGAACTGCTGCCCAAGGACGGCTTCCTGCTGGTCAACATGGTGTGGCTGCTGCTGCCGGCCTATTCCGCCGTGCCGCTGATGTTCACCGTTCCCGACATCACCTGGAGCCGGGCCTACTTCGAGGCCATGAGCGCGCTCACCGCCACCGGCGCCACCGCGCTGTCGGGGCTGGATGCGCTGCCGGTGTCGGTCAATGTCTGGCGCTGCTTCCTGCAGTTCATCGGCGGTCTGGGCATCATGCTGCTGGTGGTGGCGGTGCTGCCGCTGCTGGGGCTGGGCGGCGTGCAGCTCTACAAGGCCGAGACGCCCGGGCCGATGAAGGACACCAAGTTCACGCCGCGCATTGCCGAGACCGCGCGCGGCCTGTGGGGGGTGTACTTCCTGTTCTCGGCGGCCTGCCTGCTGGCCTACCGCTGGGCCGGCATGAGCTGGGCCGATGCCTTCATGCACATGTGCACCACCATGGGCCTGGGGGGCTTTTCCTCGTACGACGCAAGCCTGGGCCACTTCAATTCGCCGGCGATCGAAATGGTGGCCATCGTGTTCATGATGCTGGCGGGGATCAGTTTCGTGCGCTACTTCATCGTGCTGCGCAACCGTTCACTGCGGCCCCTGACGGCCGATCGCGAGATCCGCACCTATGTTGTCGTGCTGCTGGCGTCGATCTCCCTGGTGGCGATGCTGCTCGCCGAGCACGGCGTGTATGAGAGTTTCCCGCAGGCGCTGCGGGCCAGTGCCTTTCATGTGCTGTCACTCGCCACCACCACCGGTTATGCCGCCACCGACTACGCGCAATGGCCGGTGTTCGCCCCCGTGCTCCTGATGTTCCTCGGCTGTTTCGTCTCCTGTGCCGGCTCCACCGGCGGCGGCATCAAGATGGTGCGCATGATTCTCCTGATCAAGCAGGCCCGCCGTGAGCTGGTGCGCATCATCCACCCGCGGGTGGTCAACCCGGTGACGCTGGGCGGCGCCATCCTGTCGGCCTCGGTCATGACGTCGGTGCTGGGTTTCATGCTGATCTACGGTGCTGCCACCATGGGGCTCACCATGTTGCTGCTGTTCACCGGGCTGGACATCGTGACGGCGTTCTCGGCCGTGGTCGCCACCGTCAACAACATCGGCCCCGGTCTGGGCGGCGTCGGGCCGGCCGGCAACTTCGGCCACCTGACCGCCTTCCAGACCTGGGTGCTGAGCTTTGCCATGCTGCTGGGCCGGCTCGAACTGCTGAGCGTGCTGGTGCTGTTCACCGCCCAGTTCTGGCGAAAATAACGCGCAAGGAGACAGACATGCCGATCACCAAAGGATTCCGCGCCCTGGTCGACGAAGCCATGGCCCAGGTCAAGACCTACACCGTGCCCGAGGTGCTGGCCATGCTGGACGACCCCAAGGTGCACATCGTGGACATCCGCGACGTGCGCGAGCTGAAAGAGGGCACCGTCACCGGCAGCACGCACGCGCCGCGCTGCATGCTGGAGTTCTGGGTCGACCCGGAGTCGCCGTACCACAAGCCCATGTGGGCCGACGAGAGCAAACATTTCATCCTGTTCTGCGGTGCCGGCTGGCGCAGCGCGCTGGCGACCAAGACGCTGCAGGACATGGGCATGACCAATGTCGCACACATCGACGGCGGCTTTGCCGAATGGGTCAAGCACGGCGGGCCGGTGGAGACGCTGGAAGAGCGCAAGGCGAAGAAGGGCGGCTGATGCGGCAGGCGTGCCCCTGCGGGCGGACCGACGCTGGCGGCCGTGCGCTGCCGTACGCGCAGTGCTGTGGCCGTTACGTCGAGAACCTGGCGGACGCGCCGGCACCCGATGCCGAGGCCTTGATGCGCTCGCGCTACAGCGCCTTCGTGCTGGAGCGGGCCGACTACCTGCGCGCCACCTGGCACGCCAGCAGGCGCCCCTCGCGCGTGAGCTTCGATGCCGGCGTGAAGTGGCTGGGGCTGGAAGTGCGTGCGCACAAGGTGACGGATGACAGCCATGCCGAGGTCGAATTCGTTGCCCGCTTGCGTGAGCCGAGCGGCCGTGCTGTGCGCCTGCACGAGCGCAGCCGCTTCGTGCGCGAAGACGGTCGCTGGTACTACATTGACGGCGATCATGCGTGAAATCGCCGCTCAGCCCTTGCCTGTCAAGCACCGCTTGCTACTGAATCGATAGCATCCTGATCATGCGATTCGAAGCGGTGCTGTTCGACTGTGACGGGGTGCTGGTGGATTCCGAGCCCATCGTCAACCGCGTCTTGCGCGACATGCTGGCCGAGCGCGGCTGGCAGCTCAGCGAGGCCGAGTGCCTGCGGCTCTTCGTCGGCAAGATGGTGAAGGACGAGCGTGCGCGCATCGAGCAGGAGACCGGCCGGCCGCTGACCGAGGACTGGCTGGCGCTGTTCCGTGAGCGGCGCAACGCGGCGCTGGCGCAGGAGCTGCAGATCGTGGCCAACGCGCAGGCAGCGGTGCATGCCGTCCACGCACGGCTCGATGCGCGCATTGCCTGCGCCTCCGGCGCCGACCGGCACAAGGTGGAACTGCAGCTGCGCAAGGTCGGCCTGCATGACTACTTTGCCGGCCGTATCTTCAGCGGCCATGAGATGCCGCGCTCCAAACCGCACCCGGATGTGTATCTGGCGGCCGCCGCGGCCCTGGCGGCTGAGCCACGCCGCTGTGCCGTGGTGGAGGACTCGCTGACCGGCGTCGCCGCTGGCGTGGCGGCCGGCGCCACGGTGTTTGCCTATGTGCCCCAGGGCGAGGCGCAGGCTTTCCGGCGCGCCGGCGCAGCTGTGGTGCTGCGGGACATGGCCGATCTGCCGGCGGCGCTGGGCTGAAATCTGCCACAATTGACGTTTACGTAAACGTCAACTCGACGGCCGTCGCCTGGACGTGCCGCCGACCTGCACGGAAAGCACGCCATGCCGATACTGGAAACCCAACTCAATGCCCGCTCGGCCGATTTCCAGGCCAATGCCACGGCCATGCGCGCCCTGGTGGATGACCTCAAGGCACAGGTGGAAAAAGTTGCCCAAGGGGGGGGTGAGGCCGCCCGCGCCAAGCACACGGCGCGCGGCAAGCTGCTGCCGCGCGAACGCGTGCAGCGCCTGCTCGACCCCGGCACGCCCTTCCTGGAACTCAGCCCGCTGGCCGCCTACGCCATGTACAACGACGAGGCGCCCTGCGCCGGCCTGATCGCCGGCATCGGCCGCGTCAGCGGCGTGGACTGCATGATCGTCTGCAACGACGCCACGGTGAAGGGCGGTACCTACTACCCGGTGACGGTGAAGAAGCACCTGCGCGCACAGGAGATCGCAGCGCAGAACCGCCTGCCCTGCATCTACCTGGTGGACTCGGGCGGCGCCAACCTGCCGAACCAGGACGACGTGTTTCCCGACCGTGACCACTTCGGCCGCATCTTCTACAACCAGGCCAACATGAGCGCGTTGGGCATTGCGCAGGTCGCGGTGGTGATGGGCTCGTGCACCGCCGGCGGCGCCTATGTGCCGGCCATGAGCGACGAGGCCATCATCGTCAAGAACCAGGGCACCATCTTCCTCGGCGGCCCGCCGCTGGTGAAGGCGGCCACCGGCGAGGTGGTGACGGCGGAGGACCTGGGCGGCGGCGACGTGCACACGCGCCTGTCCGGCGTGGCCGACCACCTGGCGCAGAACGATCTGCACGCCCTGGCGCTGGCGCGTGCCGCGGTCAAGAACTTGAACTCAAACAAGGCCCAAAGCCTCGTCAATGCTGCGCCTCTAGCTCCTAAATTTGCAGCAGAAGAGCTGTATGGCGTGATCCCGACCGACACCCGCAAGCCGTTCGACGTGCGCGAGATCATCGCCCGCATCGTCGACGGCTCAGAGTTCGACGAGTTCAAGGCGCGCTACGGCACCACACTGGTGTGCGGCTTCGCCCGCATCGAGGGCATGCCGGTGGGCATCGTGGCCAACAACGGCATCCTGTTCAGTGAATCCGCCTTGAAGGGCGCGCACTTCATCGAACTGTGCTGCCAGCGCAAGATTCCGCTCGTCTTTCTGCAGAACATCACCGGCTTCATGGTCGGGCGCAAGTACGAGAACGAAGGCATTGCGCGCAACGGCGCCAAGATGGTGACGGCCGTCTCCACCGCCCAGGTGCCCAAGTTCACCGTCATCATCGGCGGCTCGTTCGGCGCCGGCAACTACGGCATGTGCGGCCGCGCGTTCGAACCGCGGTTTTTGTGGATGTGGCCGAATGCGCGCATCAGCGTGATGGGCGGTGAGCAGGCCGCCAGCGTGCTGGCCACCGTCAAGCGTGACGGCATCGAGGCCAAGGGTGGCCAGTGGAGCGCACAGGAGGAGGAGGCCTTCAAGGCGCCGATCCGTGCCCAGTACGAGGTCCAGGGGCATCCCTACTATGCCACCGCGCGGCTGTGGGACGACGGTGTGATCGACCCCGCCGACACGCGCCGCGTGCTGGCGCTGGGCTTGAGCGCGGCGCTCAACGCACCGATCCCGGACACCAAGTTCGGCGTGTTCCGGATGTAAGGCCGCAGGCCTGCCAGAATGCCGGCCTCATGCAAGCTCGCTCGATCGAAGTGAAAATGTCGCACGCCTCCGACGACTGGGTCGCGCGCAGCCTGCGCAGCGTCTGGCATCCCTGCACCCAGATGCAGCACCACGAGACGGTGCCGCTGATCCCGGTCAGCCACGGGCGCGGGCCCTGGCTGGTGGACACCCAGGGGCGTGAGTATCTGGATGCCATCAGTTCCTGGTGGGTCAACCTGTTCGGCCACGCCAACCCGCGCATCAACGCGGCATTGAAAGAGCAGCTTGACCGCCTGGAGCACGCCATGCTGGCCGGCTTCACGCACCAGCCGGTGGTGGAGCTGTCCGAGCGCCTGGGCGCGCTGACCGGGGGTGTGCTGGGCCATTGCTTTTATGCCTCCGACGGCGCTTCGGCGGTGGAGATCGCGCTGAAGATGAGTTTCCACTGCTGGCGTAACAGCGGCCAGAGCCAGAAGCAGGAATTCGTCTGCCTTTCGGGCAGTTACCACGGCGAGACCCTCGGCGCCCTGGCCGTGACCGACGTGGCCCTGTTCCGCGATGCCTACGGCCCCTTGATCCAGCGCGCCCATGTGGTGGCCTCGCCCGATGCCCGGCTGGCGCAGGAGGGTGAGAGCGCGGCCGACGTGGCGCAGCGTGCCGCGCACGAACTCGAAACGCTGCTGGAACAGCGCGCCGGCAAGGTGGCGGCGGTGATCGTCGAGCCGCTGGTGCAGTGCGCCACCGGCATGGCCATGCACGACCCGGCCTATCTGCGGCAGGTGCGTGCCATCTGCGACCGGCACCACGTGCACCTGATTGCCGACGAGATCGCCGTGGGATGCGGACGCACCGGCAGCTTCTTCGCCTGCGAGCAGGCGGCTATCTGGCCGGATTTCCTCTGCCTGTCCAAGGGCATCAGTGGTGGCTACCTGCCGCTGTCGCTGGTGATGACGCGCGACAGCATCTACCAGGCCTTCTACGACCCGGACGTCACGCGCGGCTTCCTGCACTCGCATTCCTATACCGGCAATCCGCTGGCCTGCCGCGCTGCGCTGGCCACCCTGGACATCTTTGCCCAGGACGATGTGCTGAACAGCAACCGTCGCAAGGCGCACGAACTGACCGAGGCGCTGCTGCCGCTGGCCACCGACGAGCGGGTGTGGCATTTCCGCCGACGCGGCATGATCTGGGCCTTCGACGCCGTGATCGACGAACCCGGGCGCGCGGCCACCTTCTCGCGCCGTTTTTTCACCGCCGCCCTGCAGCGTGGCCTGTTGCTGCGACCGATCGGCCGCACGGTCTACCTGATGCCGCCCTACATCCTGAACGACGAAGAGATCAGCCAGCTGGCGCAACGCACGCGTGCCACCTTCGAAGAGGTGATGGCCGCATGAGCATGCCGCTGATTGCCACTCTGCAGCAGGAGATCGAGCGCCTGGACGCGCAGGGGCTGCGCCGCCGTCGGCGCACCACCGGCAGCGCCTGCGCGCCGCAGGTCGAGGTCGATGGCAGGCCCATGCTGAGCTTCAACAGCAACGACTACCTGGGTCTGGCCGCCGACGAACGCATTGCCGCGGCGCTGCAGGAAGGCGTGCGCCGGTATGGCGCCGGCAGCGGCGCTTCGCACCTGGTCAGTGGCCATTCGAAAGCGCATGCGGAACTGGAAGAGCGCCTGGCCGATTTCCTGGCGCCGCAGCTGGTGCAGCCGCGTGCGCTTTATTTCAGCACCGGCTACATGGCCAATCTGGCGGTGCTCACGGCGCTGGCTGCGGCCACGCCGGGAGAGAGCGAGATCTTTTCCGATGCGCTGAACCACGCGTCCATCATCGACGGCACGCGGCTGGCGCGCGCCCAGGTCACGGTCTACGCGCACAACGATGTGGCCGCGCTGGAGGCGGCGCTGACAGCCAGCACGGCGAAGACGAAGATCGTGGTCACGGACAGCGTCTTCAGCATGGACGGCGACATCGCGCCCCTGCCCCAGATCCTGGCCCTGTGCGAACGCTTGGGGGTCTGGCTGGTGGTGGACGATGCGCATGGTTTTGGCGTGCTGGGCGAGCAGGGCCGCGGTGCGCTGGAGCATTTCGGTCTGCGTTCGCCCCAGCTCATCAACATGGGGACGCTGGGCAAGGCGGCTGGTGTCAGCGGGGCCTTCGTGGCTGCCCATGAAACCGTGATCGACTGGCTGCTTCAGCGCGCCCGCCCCTACATCTACACCACCGCGTCGGCGCCGGCGCTGGCCCATGCGCTGCTGACCAGCGTGGCTATCATCGCCAGCCGCGAGGGGCAGCAGCGTCGCATGCAGCTGGGGCTGCTGTGTCACCAGCTGGCCGGCATGCCGGTGCCTGCGGGCTGGCGACAGCTGCCGTCCGGGACGCCGATCCAGCCGCTGGTGATCGGCGGCAATGCCGAGGTGCTGGCCGCGGCGCGGGCGCTGGATGCCCAGGGCATCTGGGTCTCTGCCATCCGGGCACCCACGGTGCCGGCGGGCACGGCCCGGTTGCGTATCACCCTTTCGGCGGCGCATACCGCCGACGACGTGGCGCGCCTCTTGGCCGCGCTGCAGCAACTGGCGCAGCAGGCATGAAGGCCTTTTCCTGCTTTGTCACCGGCACCGACACCGAGATCGGCAAGACGCTGGTCACGAGCGCCTTGTTGCATGCGCTGGGCGCCGCGGGCGTGCGTGCGGCCGGCATGAAGCCGCTGGCGGCCGGGGCCGAGTTGCGCGACGGCGCCTGGCACAACGACGATGTGGCGCGGTTGTTTGCCGCGGCCCCTCTCAAGCTGCCGCGTGAGCTGACCACGCCCTACCTGCTGCGTGCGCCGGCTGCGCCGCATATCGCGGCCGAGAGGGAGGGCGTGACGATCATGCCGCGCAAGATCCTGGACAGCTACACGCAGGTGCGCGCGCAGGCCGCGGCGGTGGTGGTGGAAGGCGTGGGCGGTTTCCGCGTCCCGCTTACCGATGATTACGACACCGCCGATCTGGCTTGTGATCTGGGGCTGCCCGTGGTGCTGGTGGTCGGCCTGCGTCTGGGCTGCATCAACCAGGCCCTGCTGACGGCAGAGGCCGTCGCCGCGCGCGGCCTGCGGCTGGCCGCGTGGGTGGCCAACACCGTCGACCCCGCCATGGGCTACATGGCCGGCAACATCGAGGCCATTGCAGCGCGCATCGACGCTCCGTTGCTGGGCCACGTGCCGTATCTCGAACAACCTACCGCCGCAGCCGCAGCGGCCTGTCTCAACCTGACTTTGCTGGAGCAAGCATGTTCAAGAAAATCCTGATTGCGAACCGGGGGGAGATTGCCTGCCGCGTGGCAGCGACGGCCCGTCGGATGGGCATCCGTACCGTGGCCGTCTATTCCGACGCCGATGCCCACGCCAAGCATGTCGCCGTCTGTGACGAGGCGGTGCACATCGGCGGCAGCGCGCCGGCCGAAAGCTACCTGCGCTGGGAGCGCATCATCGAGGCGGCCCAGGCCACCGGTGCCCAGGCCATCCACCCGGGTTATGGCTTCCTGAGCGAGAACGAGGCGTTTGCCCAGGCCTGCGCCCAGGCCGGCCTGGTCTTCATCGGCCCGCCGGCGTCGGCCATCCTGGCCATGGGCCTGAAAGCCGAGTCCAAGCGCCTGATGGAAAAGGCCGGTGTGCCGCTGGTGCCGGGCTACCACGGCGCCGACCAGGACACCAAGCTGCTGCAGCATGAGGCCGACCGCATCGGCTACCCCGTGCTGATCAAGGCCAGCGCCGGCGGCGGCGGCAAGGGCATGCGCGTGGTGGAAAAGCGCGAGGACTTCGAAAGTTCGCTGGCGTCCTGCCAGCGCGAGGCCCTCAACAGCTTTGGCGACGCTGCGGTGCTGATCGAGAAGTACGTGCTGCGCCCGCGCCACATCGAGATCCAGATCTTTGGCGACACCCAGGGCAACTACGTCTACCTGTTCGAGCGCGACTGTTCGGTGCAGCGCCGCCACCAGAAGGTGCTGGAAGAAGCGCCGGCGCCGGGCCTGGCGCCGGAGATGCGCCAGCAGATGGGGCAGGCGGCGGTGGCCGCGGCGCGCGCGGTCAACTATGTCGGTGCCGGCACGGTGGAATTCATCGTTGAACAGCGCGACGGAAATATGAGCTTCTTCTTCATGGAGATGAACACCCGCCTGCAGGTCGAGCACCCGGTGACCGAAGCCATCACCGGGCTGGATCTGGTGGAATGGCAGCTGCGCGTGGCCGCCGGCGAGCCGCTGCCGCTGCAGCAGGATCAGCTGCGCATCCACGGCCACGCCATCGAGGCGCGCATCTGCGCCGAGAACCCGGACAACCATTTCCTGCCGGCCACCGGCACGCTGCAGGTCTATGGCCTGCCGGTCTGCAGCACGTTTGAGCGGTCGGCGGTGCGCGTCGATTCCGGCGTGCGCGAGGGGGATACCATCAGCCCGTTCTACGACTCGATGGTGGCCAAGCTGATCGTGCACGGCGACACGCGCGCACAGGCGCTGGCCCGGCTCGATGCCGCGCTGGCGGCCACGCGCATCGTTGGCCTGAGCACCAACGTGCAGTTCCTGCGCCACGTGGCGCAAAGCCGCTCCTTTGCCGAAGCCGACCTCGATACCGCGCTGATCGTGCGTGAGTCGGATGTGCTGTTCAACCAGGAGCGCGTCGGCTTGCCATTGGCAGCGGCCAGCGTGGTGGCACACACCCTGCTGCAGGAACAGGCGAGCGTGGCCGCTTCCGGCTGGGTCGATCCCTGGGCACAGCGCGACGGCTGGCGTTCGCACGGTCTGACGCAACGCTATTTCGATTTCCAGTTCCATGGCGAACCACAGACCGCCGTGCTGACCTACTGGCATGACGGCACATTGCAGCTCCAGGCAGGTGAGGTGGGCGTCTTGCAGATGACGGCCCATGCGGACGGCATCGACCTGCAGTTCGGCGGCCAGCGCCAGCGTGTGCAGGTGCTGCGCAGCGGCGAGGTGGCGCATGTGTTCGCGCCGCAGGGGGCGACCCAGATCACCGTGCTGGACGCGCTGGCCCACGCCGGCGAGACGCAGACCGAGGGCGGCCGCCTGACGGCGCCGATGCCGGGCAAGGTGGTGTCCTTCGCCGTCAAGGCGGGCGATGCAGTGACCCAGGGCCAGGTGCTGGCGGTGATGGAAGCCATGAAGATGGAGCACACCATTGCCGCACCGGTTGATGGCGTGGTGGCCGAGTTGCTGTATGCGCCGGGTGACCAGGTGGCGGAGGGGGCCGAGCTGTTGAAGCTGTCGGCCGCGTGACGTGCGGCAGGGTGTTCAACATTTAAGCTTACGGCCATGAAGCTCTATTTCTGCGGTACCGACTTCAAGGCCGAACCCTGGCTGGCCGCCTTGCGCTCCGCCCTGCCGCAGGCCGAGGTGGAGGTCTGGGCGCCGGGCGCGCCGCCCGGTGACTACGCCGTGGTCTGGGCGCCGCCGCAAGCCTTTCTGGACGAGCAGCCGCAGCTCAAGGCGCTGTTCAACCTTGGCGCCGGCGTCGATGCGCTGACCGCCTTGAAGGTGCCGCCCGCGACCCAACTGGTGCGGCTGGATGATGCCGGCATGTCGGTGCAGATGGCCGAGTACGTGGTGCATGCGCTGATCCGCCACTTCCGGGAGTTCGACGTCTATGCGCAGGATGTTGCCGAAGGCAAGTGGTCGTTCCGCCGGCCACGCCTGCGGCAGGATTTTCCGGTCGGCCTCATGGGGCTGGGCGTGCTGGGTCAGCGCGTGGCGCGCGCCGTCCAGGCGTTCGAGTTCCCGGTGCTGGGCTGGAGCCGCAGCACCAGGCAGATATCCGGTGTGCGCTGCTATGCAGGGATGGATCAACTGGGGGAGTTTCTGGCCGAAACGCGCGTGCTGGTCTGTCTGCTGCCGCTGACCGCCGAGACCGAGGGCATCCTGAACCGCCAGACGCTGACGCAACTGCGGCCGGGCGGCTACCTGATCAACGTGGCGCGCGGCGGGCATCTGGTGGAGGAAGACCTGATCCCCCTGCTGGAGGCCGGCCAGCTGGCCGGCGCCACGCTCGACGTGTTCCGTCAGGAGCCGCTGCCGGCCGGCCACCCGTTCTGGCGCCATCCCAAGATCACGCTCACGCCGCACACCGCGGCGCGTACCCTGCGCGACGAGAGCGTGGCGCAGATCGCAGCCAAGATCGCCCGCCTGGAGCGCGGGGAATCGATCGCCGGTATCGTGGACCCATCGAAAGGCTATTGAAATGAATTTTCCTGAGCGAGTCCAACTGATCGACGTCGGCCCGCGCGATGGCCTGCAGAACGAGAAGCAGCCGGTGCCGGCGGCCGTCAAGATCGAGCTGGTGCACCGCCTGCAGGAGGCCGGCTTGAAAGAGATCGAGGTCACCAGCTTCGTCAGCCCCAAGTGGGTGCCGCAGATGGCCGATGCCGCCGCCGTGATGGCCGGCATCCGGCGCCAGCCCGGCGTACGCTACTCGGTACTGACGCCCAACCTCAAGGGCCTGGAGGCGGCGCTGCCGAGCCGGCCGGACGAGATCGTGGTCTTCGGTGCCGCCAGTGAAGCTTTCAGCCAGAAGAACATCAACTGCTCGATTGCCGAGAGCATCGAACGTTTCGCGCCC
>CAZJKR010000050.1:0-2097 GCA_964546615.1 uncultured Curvibacter sp. | reverse complement strand
GGCAGCCGCGCGTGCGGACGGCATCCGTGTGCGCGGTGCCATGAGCTGCACCGTCGGGTGCCCTTACGAGGGCGATATCCCGCCCGAGCGCGTCGGCCTGCTGGCGAAGCTGATGAAGGACATCGGCGTGCAGCGGGTGGACGTGGCCGACACCATCGGCGTCGGCACGCCGCGCAAGGTGCAGCGTGCCATCGAGGCGACGCTGGTGCACTTCGGTCTTGACGATGTTTCGGGCCATTTCCACGACACCTACGGCCAGGCGCTGGCCAATACCTACGCGGCGCTGCAGATGGGGGTGTGGAACTTCCAGTCCTCCGTCGCGGGGCTGGGCGGCTGCCCCTACGCCCAAGGCGCCACCGGCAACGTGGCGACCGAGGATGTGGTCTATCTGCTGCAGGGCCTGGGCATCGAGACCGGCATCGACCTCGAGCGGCTGGTGGATGCCGGCAAGTTCATCAGCGACTTTCTGCAGCGCCAGCCGAACTCGCGCGCGGCCACGGCACTGCTCAACAAGCGTGGCTCGAACCCATGAGCGCTACTGTTTCGATAGCTGATCGCGCCCGACTGGCAAGGGCGGAGGTCGAAAACGTTCCTTCGCCCTGCATCTCGGTCTGCAAGATGGATGCGCAGCGTGTGCTGTGCCTGGGCTGCCTGCGCACCCTGCAGGAAATCAAGGCCTGGTCCACGATGGGCGACGCTGACAAGCGCATGGTGTGGGGGCTGATTGAAGAACGCGCGGCAGCGCAGGGGGCGCGGAGATGAAACAGATCACGTTCTACCTCGACTTCGTTTCGCCATATGCCCATCTGGCCTTCGAGCAGTTGCCCGAAGCCTTGATGGGGCTGAGCTATGCCGTGCGCTACAAGCCGGTGTTGCTGGGGGCGCTGCTCAAGCACCACGGCCAGCTCGGGCCGGCCGAAATTCCGGCCAAGCGAGCCTGGATCTACCGCCATGTGCAGTGGCTGGGACACCGGCACGGCATCGAGCTGGCCTTGCCGGCCGTCCATCCCTTCAACCCCTTGCCGCTGCTGCGGCTGGCAATCGCCTGCGCCGAGGGCGGTGACCCGAACCGCCATGTGTGCGAGACCCTGCTTCACCACGTCTGGCACGGCGGCGGCGATGCGCTGGAGGCGCAGCGCCTGCAGGCCTTGCACGACCAACTGGCACCGCCCCTGGCGCCGGACGACGAAGTCGTCAAGCGCCGGTTGCGCCAGAACACCGACGAGGCGGTGGCCGCGGGGGTGTTCGGCGTGCCGGCCTGTGTCGTCGATGGGCAGTTGTTCTGGGGCTTCGAGGCCCTGCCCATGCTGCGCGCCTATCTGCAGGGCGACGCCTGGTTCGATTCGGCGCGGTAGTGGACCGACACGGCGCTGTGCAACGCAGCCGCCGTCCACGCCGGCTCTAAGTGTTTTCCCTCGTTATGCGCTTGTAACGGCGTTTTATTGCACCGCATCAGAAATCTGTAAGGAATGGCGGCCAGAGTTCGCCTGCTGATGTGGCAATTGCCGCGGAATGTACCTGTTCAGCGGTTCTGCCGCTGGGTTTCGAGTTCTAACGAGGAATAATTTCATGAAGGATGACAACAGCAGTCAGGCCTACTGGAAGGCCACTCTCGCGCTGCTGACCAAGATTCTCATCGTCTGGTTCGTGGTGTCGTTTGGCGCCGGTATCCTGTTTGCCGACCTGCTCAACAACATCAAGCTCGGCGGCTACCCGCTCGGCTTCTGGTTTGCCCACCAAGGCTCCATCTATATCTTCATCGCGTTGATCTTCTATTACGCCAAGAAGATGGGTGACATCGACCGTCAGTTCGACGTGCACGAAGACTGAGGACACATAAAAAATGGATCTGCAAACCACCATCTACCTCGTCGTTGGTCTGAGCTTCGCGCTCTACATCGGCATCGCGGTCTGGGCCCGTGCCGGCTCGACCAGCGAGTTCTATGCTGCCGGCGGCAGCGTGCACCCGGTGACCAACGGCATGGCCACGGCCGCCGACTGGATGTCCGCGGCCTCCTTCATCTCCATGGCCGGCCTGATCTCCAACATGGGTTACGGCGGCGGCCTGTTCCTGATGGGCTGGACCGGCGGCTACGT
>CAZJKR010000049.1:10553-17169 GCA_964546615.1 uncultured Curvibacter sp. | reverse complement strand
CGGGCGTGCAGACCGACGACGTGCTCAACCCCAAGGGCGAGCCCTTCAAGACCAAGGCCAGCGCCACCACGGCCGCCAAGAAGCAGGGCGGCCAGGTAGTGCCCGTCACGGGCGGTTTCGTGGTTCGCAAACAACAGGCGGTGACAGATGGAGCAGGAGCTGGCGTTGCACCCGCTGGTGCAGCAAGCGATGGAGCTGGGCGGCCTGACGCCGCACCAGGCGTGGGATCTGGAGTGCCTGATGCTGTTCGGGTGGGAGCCAACACGCGACGAGCAAAGAATGGTGGCGTGGGTCAATCTGCTGAATTGCCCTTCGGAGCTGCTGACGATGCAGTGACGCAGCCGGCGGCCGAGCCGGCCCCGGCCGCAGACAAGAATCAGGAGAAACCCGGCGCCCAGCCTGTAGCTGAGAGCCAAGCCCCGGCCACGGAAGCCGGTGAGGGTGCATCAGCGCGCACCCAGGCTGACGCCGCGCCTGAACCTGTGGAGCCGCGCGAGCCCTTCACCCATTCCGGCCTGAAGGTCTACCCGACCCGAATCCGCGGCCAAGACGGCGAGCCGGTCGAGCGTTGGGCCGTGCAGACCCCGGAGAACGCCGAGCGCGAGAAGAAGGGCGAGCGCCAGATCGGCGGTGACGCCCTGGTGGACACCCGTGAGCAGGCTGTGGCGCGCTCCGAGGAGATGGGCGCCCAGGCCGAGCGCGATGCAAAGGGCAAGGCCGAGCTGGAGGCCGCAGAGCGCCAGAAAGCCGAGGAGGAGGACATCGACGGCTTCATGCCCAACGCGACCAAGCTGGTGCGCGGCCGGATCGTCAAGACCCTGAGCACGCCCATCATGCAGGGCGGCAAGCAGACCACCCGCAAGGCCCTGGTGCGCGAGCGCGTGGCTGCCGGCGCCAAGGTCGAGCAGGCCAAGGAAGGCCGCCGGCTGGTGATGCCCAGCGGCGCCTATCTGGGTGAAGACCAGATCAGCAAGACGGCGATGGACTACGCCGAGCATCTGATCGCGCAGCGTGGCGCGGCGCCTGCAGAAGCTACAGAGCCTCGACAGCAGGCGCTGGACTACATCAAGTGGTGGCGCAGCAACAACCCAGGCAAAGGCCCGGATGACCTGATGGCCGGGATCTACCAGGGCGCCAGCTTTCAAGTAGGTGAATCCGGCGCTCCGTTCACCAAGGCGGGACAGATCATGGTCGATGGCGTTGGCGCATCCGACCGTGCGGCTCGCACGTTCAAGGTCAAAGACCTGTGGGGTGAGGCAGATCCGGTTGGCCCCGGTGGCGCCCAGCCCGCCCAGGCCACTCACCAAGATCCCGGCGAGAGCCCCGAGAAGGCCACCCCGGCAGTCGTGGCCGAGTCGCTGACCAAGGCGGCCAAGAACGAAGGCATGAAGCCCTCGGAAATGAAGAAGTGGCTGCTGGGCGAGATCGACAAGGCCTTGGCCGACATCCCGGGCTACAAGGACTTCCTGGAGCTGGGCAAGTCCATGGGCGAGAAGCCCGAGAAGCTGGCCGAGCGCATCGGCAACCAGTACGCTGAGGACGGCCACGTCACATTCAACGTGCCCGGGGATGGCCGCTTCAAGGTCGGGAAGTCGGTGCGCAACCTGTACCGCTTCCGCCAGAGCGTGGAGTCGTCACCGGCTTTCCGTGACACCGAGCGCAAGACGCCGCGCCCCGTGATCGACAGCGTGCGCAACGGCAGCCGCTCCAAGGAAGACGCCGTGATCGGCATGATCGAAGAGGGCGACTTCGAGGCGGCCAAGGAGTATGCCGAAGCGGTCGGGATCGACATCAAGGACGTGAAAGTGCCGCGCGGAGAGTTCAAGCCGCAGTGGGAGCAGTTCCTGAAGGACGGCACGCTGCCGGCGGCACCTGCCATTGCGCGCTTGAGCTTCCCCGTGCAGCTGGACGTGGATTCGCTGCTCAAGGCCTTCCCGAGCTACCGTAGTTACGGCATGACCGAGGCCACACTGCACCAGGACGGCGAGGTCAAGATCAAGAGCAAGACCGGCATGCAGAGCCTGGGCACGGCCCAGAGCAGCGCCGGCAATGGCAGCTTCATGGCGGCCTACGTGCGCGGCGAGTTGCGCAAGACCGACAAGGTGCCCGAGACGCCGGCCAAGCCAGAGAAGCCCAAGGACACCGGCTGGAACATGGCTGGCACCGGCTTTGCCGGCAAGCGGTACATCGGCCGCAACATGACCCTGGACGACGGCCGCGAGCTTGTGGCGCGCATCTACGAGAACGCCGGGGTCTACGAAGAGATCGAGATCAAGATCGACGGCGTGAGCAAGTTCCGCGGCACGGATCGCTACAAAGCCGAGGAAAAAGCCGATGCCTGGATTGCGGCGCTGACCGAGAAAGAGCCCGAGCTGGACCTGAAGGGCTTTACCCGCACGCCCATGGGCAACGGGATCTTCCAGCTCCGCGACGGCAACCTGCTGGTGGAAGTTCGCCCCGAGCTGACTGGCCTGCAGGCAGTCCACGGCAGCGCCAAGAGCAGCCCCCGGCTGACCGAGCAGCAGGCCATTGAGTGGGCGGCCAACATCCGCGACGAGGCCAAGAAGCTGCAGAAGACCCCGCCGGTGGCCAAGAAAGCCAAAGGCGACGACGCGCTGCGCCAACAGCTCGAAGACCACTTCGCCCCGGGCAATGTGATCTTGTCCGACTACTGGAAGAAGCATGACCGCGTGGTTTCCTTCGACTGGAACGGTGGCAACTGGTCGGTAAAAGTCCAGAGCGTTGAGAAGAAAGGCGACAAGTGGGAGCCGGCTGGCGAGATCCGCACCCATTCGACGCGACCCGACAAGCGTGACAAGGTGGTGCAGCGCGACGAGAAAGCACCAGCAGATGCTGGTCAAGATGCGGCCGGCTACAGTCTTCCGCAAGGAAGCGTCTGGGACGACTGGCGAGGCAGCGAGGCGCCAGGCTTCAAGCCCACCGCGCGCCAGCAGGCCATCATGGATGCCGTTGGCAAGGCCATCGAAGAAGGCAAGTTTTACAACGACGCAGTGCGCAAGCGCGCCGCCGAGATCCTGGGCCTGCAGGACGTGGACACTGGAGAAGGCGGCACCTTCTCCACCGATGCCTACATGGCACGCAAGACGCTTGAAGCCCAGAAGATGGCCGCTGCCGTGAAAGATGCCTTCGACGCATTGAACCTCAAGGAAGGCGACAAGATCGGCGTCATCGTCACCAGCGACGGCAAGATGAGCAACGCCGTGACCGTGACCAAGGCCGGCGAGAACGGCTACGGCATGGTGCTGGAAGGGCGCCGCGGTGTGGCCGGCGTGCGTTTCCCCAGCATTGATGCGCTGCAGCTCAAGAACGCCATCGACCGGGCCAAGGAGAAGGGCCGCCGCAAGGACGGATTCGATGAGTTCGTGAAGACACGCCAAGGCGGCGAAGTGCCAGCGGCCGGAACCAATGACCGCGACAGCTTCACCCTGGAGCGCCTGAATGCAGAAACCGGCCAGATGGAGCCGGTGACGTTCGAGCGCGGCGAGTATGTGAGCGTGAAGCTGACCGGCGGGAAGGATGCATCCGGAGAGATCGACGGCATCAGTCACGCCCGGCGCGAGTTCAGCGTGGACGGCCTGTGGCATCCGTTCGGGTTTGCCTACAAGGCAGAGCGCCCGGCCCAGCCTGCGCCGGATACCGTGCCGCTGTCCAGCGTCATCGAGAAGATGAACGCCAAGAACGGCGAGGGCCTGACCGACGCCGACCGCGTGCCGGGATCCACCGACATCGGCTGGGACACCATGAGCCCCGAGCAGCGCACCCAGATCCTGACCGCCCCGGGCGGCTGGAGCACGGCCAAGGGCGGCCTGAATGCCGTGGGCAAGGGCCTGGCCAAACGCGCATGGGCCGACATCGTGCCGGCCACGCGCAAGACCATCGAGGGCCTGGTGGCCAAGGTGGGCAGCGGCACGGCCCAGCCCGCCAGCAAGACCCCGACCGTGGACGCCCACGAGAAGGTCATGGCGGCCGTGCGCGAGGGCACGGCCACGCCCGAGCAGTTCAAGGCCTCATTCGAGTCCGTGGTGGCCAACAAAGAGGCCATCGTGGCCGAGCTTGGCACCAAGACCAAGGCCGAGCTTATCCGGGACGGCGGCTACATGATCCGCATGCGCTACGCCAACGAGAGCAAGCCCGAGATCGTGGACGCCTTCTACCGCGAGCTGGTGGGCGAGTACGTGCTGGGCGAAACCCTGTCTTACGGCATGGGCAAAGGCGCCTATGAGGCGGCCGTGCGCCGCCACGTCGAGGCCACCGACGCCGACAAGCTGGCGCAGTACGCCAAGGACCGCGCGGCGGCCGTGGCCGAGGCCCAGGCCAAGCGCGAGGCGCGCGCCGCGGCCCTGGACAACCCGCAGACGCTGGACGACTACCGCAACCTGCTCAACGCCCACATCATGACCGGGAAGACCCGCAAGGAGGCCTTCCTGATGCTCACGCCCGAGCAGCGCGTGAAGTACGACGAGCTGGAGGCCGAGAGCACCCGCGAGGCGCGCGAGCGCCGCAAGCGCGAGCTGAAGACCAAGGTGAGCGCGGCCAGCCAGACCACGGGCGGCGAGATCATCGCCACCAAGCACACCCGCGACGGCTATGACCTGTACGTGGTGCAGCTCGCCGACCGGGTGAGCAAGGAGGACTATCAGACCCTGCTGTCCAGCGCCAAGCGCATGGGCGGCTGGTACAGCAGCTTCCGGGGCAACGGTGCCGTGCCCGGCTTCCAGTTCAAGGACCGCGCCCAGGCCGAGGCCTTCAAGGCCTTGGCCGGCGGCGACACGGCGGCAGCCCAGGAGCAGGTCGCCGCGCGCCGCGACGCCTTCGAGGACGACCGCAGCCAGTCGGCTGTGGAGCGCCTGACCGCCATGGCCGACAAGCTGGACGAGCAGGCCGAGCAGGCCCTGAACGTCGAGCGCAAGACCAACACGGCGCGGCGCGCGCGCTTTGCCAGCGCGGCCGAGGACGCGGCCCGCCAGCAGCAGGCGCTGGCCAAGACCATGCGCAACATCGCCCAGGCCATCGAGGCCGGGCGGGCCAAGTTCCTGGACTCGGTGCGCACCAAGACCCAGGTGGAAATGCTGGCCGGCGCTGTGCGTACGGCCAAGGACAACGAGCTGCGCGCCAAGTACGACAGCTACGACGAGCAGCAAAAGCGCAAGGGCCAGCCGCCCACGGCCGAGACGGCCGACTACGCCGAGTTCCCGAGCTTCACCGCCTTCCGTTCGGATCTGGCCAGCCTGGCCCGCCAGATGCTGGAAGTCGAGGGCACCAAGAAGATGGGCGCCCAGCTCATGAAGGTGGCCGACGACGTGACGGACGCCTACATGGAGTTCGCCAAGGCCAACCAGCTCCAGGTGTCGCAATTCGGCAACAAGGCCGGCGGCCTGGCTGTGTTTGCCAGCCGCGAGGACGCCGAGCGCGCCATCAAGAGGTCCGGCCTGGTGGGCAAGGCCATCGTGCTGCCCGTCAAGCGCGGCGAGAACCGCGTGATCCTGAGCCCGAGCGAGGCCATGAGCCGCGGGATCTGGACCGGCGACGGCGACAAGCGCATCACGCTCTCGCGCGAGTTCGGCCAGGAGCTGGTCGACGCCATCGGCCGCCGGGGCAACAAAACCAACGGCCTGAGCGTGCCGTGGCAGTTTGAAAGCGCATCCGACCGCCTCAAGGCCATGGCCCGCATCGGCATCGAGACGCCGGCAGAGTTCCGCAGCGCGCTGCGCGAGTTCATCGGGCTGCAGGAGCAGGCCAAGGAAGCCGACCGCGTGAAGATGCTTGAGCGCGCCATGGTGGGCCGCAAGAAAGACGGCCTGGACTTCTTCCCCACGCCGCAGACCGTGGCCGACCAGATGGTGGAGGCCGCAGGCATCGAGCCGGACATGGCCGTTCTGGAGCCAAGCGCAGGCATGGGCCACATCGCCGACCGCATCCGCGAGGCGGGCGCCGAGCCGGACGTGATCGAAATGGCCAACGACCGCGCCGAGCTGCTGGAGGCCAAGGGCTTCAACGTGCTGGCCCGGGACTTCATGGAGATCAAGCCGCGCGAGAGTTACACCTTCGGCGATGTCTTCAAGACCGCCGATGGCATCGAGGGCATCATGCGAGGCGCGGGCGGCATGGGCTCCAACCGTGTGCGCCTGGTCAACGAGGCCGGCGACATGCTGGGCTACTACGACCGCGACGAGCTGACCGGCGTGCGCCTGCGCGGCACCGAGAGCGGCTACGACCGCATCATCATGAATCCGCCGTTCAGCGACCGGCGCGATGCCGAGCATGTGCGCCATGCCTTCGAGCTGCTGCGCCCCGGCGGCCGGCTGGTGGCCATCATGGGCGAGGGCGTCTTCTTCGGCAAGGACAAGAAGGCCCAGGACTTCCGCGACTGGCTGGAAGAGAAGGGCGGCACCGCCGAGAAGCTGCCCGAGGGCAGTTTCATGGACCCGACCCTGCCGGTGAACACGGCCGTGAACGCCCGCATGGTGGTGATCGACAAGCCGGCCGCCCAGGGCGCAAAGGCTGCCGACGACGATGCGCCGATGTTCAGCCGCGGCGCAGCGCGCCCGGTGGCGCCAGTCTCGCGCAACCCGGACAAGACGCCGCTGTACGAGGC
>CAZJKR010000049.1:5325-10543 GCA_964546615.1 uncultured Curvibacter sp. | reverse complement strand
CGTTTCGACCAGTCTTTCCAGATCGGCTACAGCGATGCCAAGGAGCTGGACCAGATCGCGCGCGACATGACGGCAGGCCGCGACGTGAGCGAGTTCATCGCCGAGAAGAGCACGGAGCTGCACCAGGGCAACCGCAAGCCGACACTGACGCTAAAGACCAAGAACAAGGCCGGCCAGTTCGTCAAGATCCTGGACATCTTCGAGGCCGACAGCGCCACGCCATTCGTGGTGATCGGAAATTCCGAGCTGGGCCAGAACATCGGCGGCGCCTATGCCTATCAGATGGCATTCACCTGGGCGCACAACAACGGCAAGCGTATGGTCCCGGACCCTGCCGGCCTGACGGTCATCAACCGCCTGCGCCGCACCGAGGCCATGATCTCGTCGGCGTTCCGCCACGGCACGACCAAGCATCTTGAGCCCCATGTTGACCAGTACGTGGCGCTGACAGAGAAGATGCAGCAGTCCAAGCAAGAGCCTGAAGACCTGAAGGAATACAGCCGGCCGGACCTTTACGCCCAGGTGGAGGCTCTGAAAAATGCGTTGTGGACAAACAACAGCGACCCTGATAGCATTGCTTCCAATGTCCAACATCTCATTGAAGCCTCTGCACAGCTCGCAGCGTTTCGGGAGCCGAATATCCGGCGCCTGGAGTTCGCTGACGGCGCGCTGCGCAAGCGCGGCGATGTGGCTGACATTCCTCTGGATGACGATGACCTTGACGGTGCGACTGGCAAAGTCAACGTCCGCGGTGTCGTACTACAGCCCGCGCGTTCAGGCGTGGGCTCTAGCACCCTTCAACGCTACGCGGTTGTGGCGTCTGTCGGGCGAGCAATTAACGCCGGAAAATCTCAGGCGGCACTCGGCCCTGACGGGCAAGACGGCGGTGTGGGGCGCTCTGGATCGCCTGCGCTCGCTGCCATTCGGAAAGTCCTTGGCGACATTTCTGGCGGCCCGTCTGACGGACTGAGGGGCGTCCTCTACTCGCGCGGCCAGCAGGCCGGCGCGCTCACCCGCGAATCCACCCAGCAGATTGCCGACGCGATCAGCGCGCGGTGGGCCAATGCGCCCGAGATCATCGTGGCGCGCGACATGAGCGACTACGTGATCCCGCAGCGCGTGCGCGAGCACAACGATGCCGCCAAGTCGGCCGGAGCGACCGGCGAGCCCGAGGGCTTCATCTACCAGGGCAAGGTCTATCTGATTGCCGATCAGCTCCGCAGCTCGCAAGACGTGGCGCGCGTGCTCTTCCACGAGGCCCTGGGCCACGCCGGCCTGCGCGGCGTCTTTGGCGACGAGCTGAAGCCCATCCTGCGCCAGATCGCGGTGGTCCGTGCCAAGGACGTGCGCGCCAAGGCCAAGGAGTACGGCCTGGACATGAGTAAGGAGGCCGACCGCCTGCAGGCCGCCGAGGAAGTCCTGGCCAACATGGCGCAGACCGCGCCCGAGCTGGGTTTCGTGAAGCGCGCCATTGCGGCGATTCGCACCTGGCTGCGCAACAACGTGGCGCTGTTCCGCGACTCGGAGATCACGGACGACGAGATCATCCGCGACTACATCCTGCCGGCACGCGGCTTCATCGAGCGCGGCCGTGAGGCTTCAGCGCCCAAGGCCCTGCCGGCGTTCAGTCGCAAACTTCCTGATCTGCTTGAGGTTGATGAAGACACCGAAGCTCTGGTGCAAGAGTTCGGCGAGCCCATCGCCACCAAGATTGACGCAGAGCGCAGGCACGCCGCTGGTGATCGAATTTTTGCGATGCACGAAATGGCCGACACACTCAGCGAGATCACTTCGGTTCGCCAGCTCAAGAATTGGGCGCCGGATCTTCTGGTAGCGGTGCCTCGCGCAGTGTTTGAGAACGATGCGGCGTTCAGCCGAACCGACCAGACCGAGACGCCCGAATTCCGCAAGTGGTTCGGCGACAGCAAGGTGGTGGACGACCAGGGCAAGCCGCTGGTGGTGTATCACGGCGCCCCGGATGCTCGATTCGCAAAAACGGATGGTGTGTTTCGCTCCACCAAGAATCGCTTGGGCTTCACGCAAAATCCCGAGGGTGTCTTCTGGTTCGCATCCAGCCGGCGCGTGGCCGAAACCTATGCCGACGACCGACGTGCTTTTGACTACCAGAACGCCGAGGCCGGCGTAATCGCGGCCTATATCAAGCTGGAAAACCCGCTGGTGGTGGATGCTGGTGGCCAGATGTGGCGCGACGCGCAGCAGCGCGGCAAGACCAGCGATGTGATCGAAGAAGCAAAAGCCGCCGGGCACGATGGCGTCATCATTCGCAATGTCCGCGACGACTACAGCAGCATCGACAAGCCACGTAAGGGCGAGGCCACGACCACCTACACGGTGTTCCGACCCGAGCAGATCAAGAGCGCCACCGACAACGTGGGCACCTTCGACCCTGCGAACCCTGACATCCGCTACAGCCGCTCCGCAGTCAGCAACCTGTCCAACCGCGCGACCGACCTGCTGAACGAGGCTTTCTCGCACCCGGGCAAGCTGTCTTTCTGGGACAAGTCCGTGGGCTCGATGTACCACATCGCCCAGCGTTACCCGGCCTTCCGGCGCGTCTTCAGTGCGGCGCAGAACTTCATCAACGACGTTTCTTTCTACGCCACCGAGGCGGCCGAGCAGGCGCCCAAGATCCTGCCCAGGCTGGAGACGTGGCGCGACCTGGCCAAGTCGCCGATCAAGGCGGCCGACAACAACGCCATTGCCCGCCCCATCCTGGAGGGCACCCTGAGCTGGACGCGCGACGAGGACGGCAAGCCGGTGAGGACCGAGCAGATCGAGGGCGCGGGCATCGTCTGGTCTGCCGCCGAGCTGCGCAGCATGTTCAACCTGACGGACGAGCAGATCGCGCTGTACCGCGAGTTCCGAGCCGCCACCGACCTGAGCCTGGACAACATGGGCAAGGCGGACCTGCTGCGCTACGCCGGCAAGGATCTGGCCGACCTGCGCGACATGGTGATGGACGCGCCGGACGTGACGGCAGCGGCCAAGGTCATGCGTGGTCAACTGCAGGAGCTGGCTGACGCCGACCCTGAGCGCCGCAAGGAGCTGATCTCCATGGCCGGCGACCTGGAGAAGCGCGCCGAGAAGATCGAGGCCCTGAAGGATCGAGGCTATGCCCCCCTGTCGCGCTTTGGCCGCTACACGGTCGACGTGGTGGTCAAGGGCGAGCGCAAGTATTTCAGCCTCTTCGACAGCGCGCGCGACGCCAACAAGATGGCCGCCAAGATGCGCGCGGAGTTCGGCGACGATGCCGTGAGCCAGGGCACCTTGTCCCAGCGTGAATTCGAGGCCTTCCAGGGCATCACCCCCGAGAGCCTGGAGCTGTTCGGCAACATGCTGGGCCTGGACTCCACCGGGGACGAGGCGCAGGACAAGGTGTTTCAGACCTACCTGAAGCTGACCAAGGCCAACCGCAGCGCCATGAAGCGCCTGATCCACCGCAAGGGCGTGACGGGCTACAGCGACGACATGGGCCGCGTGCTGGCCGCGTTCGTCTACTCCAACGCGCGCCAGACCTCGGCCGCCCTTCACATGGGCGAAATGGGTCAGGCCGTGCAGGAGATACCCAAGGGGCAGGGCGAGCTGAAGGACGTGGCCATCGAGCTGTCGAGCTACATCAAGCAGCCGCGCGAAGAGGCGCAGGCGCTGCGCGGCCTGCTGTTCGCTCAGTACCTGGGCGGCTCGGTGGCGTCTGCCTTCGTCAACTTCACCCAGCCCTTCACGGTCACGTTCCCCTACCTGATTCGCTTCGGTGGCGCGCGCCGCTCTGCGCAGGCGCTGATGAAGGCCATGGCCGACCAGCGCGACGGGGTGAAGCTGGAGGACGGGCTGGCACGCGCGCTCAAGACGGCAGAAGAGCAGGGCGTGGTGGCGCCGCAGGAAGTCCACCAGCTCATGGCGCAGGCCCGGGGTGAGTCCACCCTGAAGGCCGGCGATGGCACGCGGGCCGGCGAGGCCCTGGCCGCCACGCGCAACGCCTGGACCCGCACCACGCTGGCCTGGGGCAAGCTCTTCGGCATGGCCGAGCAGATCAACCGCCGGTCGACCTTCATCGCGGCCTACCGGATCGCGGCCGAGCGCGGCATGCGCAACCCGGCCGCCTTCGCCACCAAGGCCGTCAACGAAACGCAGTTCGTGAACAATCGGGCCAACAAGGCGCGCTGGGCGCGCGGCCCGGTGGGCGCCACGCTGATGACCTTCAAGAGCTACAGCGTCCACTACATGGAGCTGATGCACCGTCTGGCTACCCGCGAGGGGCCGGAGGGCAAGAAGGCCGCGGCCATGATGCTGGGCATGCTGCTGCTGGTGGCCGGTGCCGGCGGCCTGCCGTTCGTGGAGGACGCCGAGGACGTGGTGGACATGATCGCCCAGCGCATGGGCTACAACTTCAGCTCCAAGCAGGCCAAGCGCAAATTCCTCGAAGACCTGTTCGGCCGGGCCGGCGCTGAGTTCGTGGACAAGGGCGTCACCGGCCTGGCTGGCTCGCCCATCGACATTTCCGGGCGCATGTCCATGGCCAACCTGATCCCGGGCACGGGCCTGCTGCTGAAGAAGCCGGACCAGTCCCGCGACATGCAGGAGCTGGTCGGCCCGGTAGGCGATCTGGTCAAGCGCGGCTGGAAGGGCGCCGACCTGGCGCTGTCTGGCGAGTTCGGCAAGGCACTGCTGGAGGTTTCCCCGCGCGCCGTAGCCAACGCAGCCAAGGGCGTCGACATGGCCAACACGGGCGTCTACACCGACACCCGTGGCCGCAAGGTCATCGAGACGGACCTGGGCGACGCGGCGGCCAAGTTCATCGGCTTCCAGCCTCAGAACGTGGCCCAGGTGCAGGACGCCACCTTCACGGTGCAGAAGATGGTCAGCCAGAACAAGATGCGCGAGGCCGAGATCGCCGAGAAGTGGGCTCAGGGCATCTACGAGGGCAACAAGGCCAAGATCGAGGAAGCCCGCCAGATGGTGCGCGACTGGAACCGCAAGAACCCCAAGACGCCCATTCGCATCGAGCTGCCTCAGATCCTCAAGCGCGTGCGCGCCATGCGGATGTCCAAGGAGGACCGCATCGCCAAGACGGCGCCCAGCGAGATCCGCGGCGCCGTGCAGCGCGAGCTGGCAGCGCAATGAAAAGCAGCCCCATTGAATGGTGGAGGGCGATGGGCTCCAATCTTGGAAATCACCAGCCTATGCTCATGGACGCAAG
>CAZJKR010000049.1:0-5315 GCA_964546615.1 uncultured Curvibacter sp. | reverse complement strand
CTGGCGGATTTGGATGTCGCCCACAAAACTGACCGCTTGGTTGTTTGGTGTCAAGATGCTAACAAGACGCAAGAGAAACATCACTTCACCCGAATCGCCCACGGTTCGACCCCACGGTCAACCTGGGCCACATCCTCACCTTCATCGGCTTCATGGCGACTGGCTTTGGCGTTTACTCTCACTTCGACAAGCGCCTGTCCGTGGTCGAGGTCAAGACAGAAATTCAAGCGCAGAGGTCCACCGAGTACGAGGCCCGCATCAAGGAGTCGCTGCAAGAGATCAAGTCCGACGTGAAGGACATGAAGCGCAGCGTCGACGGCTTTGCAGCAAGCAGGAGCGCCCGGTGAGCGCCGTGCGCAGCCCAGCCCAGGCCAGCCGGTCGGTGTTTGTGACCCTGGGCGAGTATCTCGGCCCCTACAAGGCGCACGCCGACGTGACCCCGCAGATCATCGCCAACGCGAACGATCTGCTCACCCGAGTGAACAAGGTCTACGCCCTCTACGTGGCAGACGGCGGCGAGCTGCAGACCAACCCGGCCACAGGCTCGGTGATCTCGGGCTCTGGCAATGGCGGCCTGCGCCCGCGAGACGCCAAGGTGGGCGCGCCCAACAGCACACACAAGGATGGTCAGGGCATCGACACCTACGACCCCAGGCGCAGCTTCGCGTCGTGGTGCATCGAGCACTTCACCACGCTGGCCGAGAACGGCCTGCACATGGAAGACCCGCGCTGGACGCCGACCTGGGTGCATCTGCAATCGGTCCCGCCCAAATCGGGGAAGACCGTCTACATCCCGAATAGCTCGCCGGCCCTGGCCGCGGCGCCCAAGAAGTGGGAGGACATGGCTTGAGAAACATCATTGAGTCCTGTGGCGGCCGACGCTTCCTGATGGCGCTGGGCGCTGGCGTATCCACGACCGTGCTGCAGTGGTTCGGCAAGCTGGACCCCGGCGGCAACACATTCGCCATCGTGGTCATTGCCACGGTGGCCGCCTACATCACGGGCAACACTACCCAGAAGATCAAGACCCCGGAGGATCGGAAAAATGCTGAATCGGCCGCTTAACCTGCTGCTGGCGGTCAGCCTGGTGGTGAACCTGCTGCTAGGCTGGGCCTACCTGGGCCAGCGCGACAAGGCCGTGGCCAGCGGCGTGCGCGAGATCCAAGTCACCGCGACCGCCCTGGAGTGCAGCCAGGGCACGGCGCAGCTCGAAACGCAGGCCCAGGCCCGTCAGCAGGCCGCCCGGCCGAGGATCGACGCCGCGGCCGACGCGGCACGCAGGCGCCAGGAGGAAGCGATCCGCATCCTGAGCATGCCGCCCAGCACCCCGGGCGATGCCTGCCGCAGCGCGGATGACCGGGTGGCGGACTGGTGGACCCGGAGATCGAGGCCGTGAAGCTGGTGGCCGATCTCCTGCCGTGGCTGCTGTCGGCCATCACCATCTGGATGACGTTGCTGGCGGGCAACAAGCACCCCATGGCCTGGCTGGTCGGCCTGGTCAATCAGGCCCTGTGGCTGGTCTGGATCGTGGCGTCTGGCACCTGGGGCATGCTGCCCATGAACATCGCCCTGTGGCTGGTCTACGGCCGCAATCACCTGAAGTGGAAGGCTGAGTCATGCTCGAAGTCGTCTTGATCGTCCTGGCCTTCTTCGGTGGCCGCTGGACCACCCCCGAGCAGACCGTGACCGTACCCATCAAGGTGCCCGTGCCGGTGGAGTGCCGGGTGGCCGTGCCGCAGCGCCCGGCCATGCCCACAGAGGGATTCCAAACGCGGCCCAGCATCGACCAGTTCACCCAGGCCGCCATGGCCGAGCTGGAGATCCGGGAAGGCTACGAGGGTCAGCTACTGGCTGGCCTGCAGGCCTGCACCGCGCCGATTAAGCCGTAGGCATGTAGGCACAATCGTGGGTATGTGAGTGCTGTTTCATGTGGAACACCGCATGAATGCTTGATGTGTGGAGCCCTCCGTCTCCGCCAAAAGAAAAGCCCCGCCTGTGGCGGGGCTTTGCTTTTGGCGGACAGGGGAGGGTGAGAGTCCTCTGGTTCGCTCGAAAACAGTCTGGGAGACTGTTTTCGGACGCGCGCAGCGCGGGGGCGAAGCCCCGAGCAATTCGCGTAAGACGAATTTCGAGCAATCCCTCCGTGGTTGGCGTGACTACGGATCATGTATCCACCGCCGCACTCCAGCGCTCGTTCCACTGCACCTTTTCCATCTGCCGCCGGTCCCGCTTGGTGGGGCGCCCCTGTTCGATGCTCAACGCCGGTTCAGCAGCCAGGCGGCGTTGCTCGGCCGTCTGTTCGCGCGTCGACCGGCTGGCTTCGGTTTCCTCGTAGAGCTGTTGCGCCACCGGTGCCGGGCCGCGCTGGTTGCTCACACCCTTGACCACCACGGTGCGCGAGACGACACCCTGGCGCACGGTGACATGGTCGCCAGGCTTGATGTCGCGGGCCGGCTTCACCGGCTGCTCGTTGACCAGCACCCGGCCCTTGCCGATTTCCTCGCTGGCCAGCGAGCGCGTCTTGTAGAAGCGCGCGGCCCAGAGCCATTTGTCGATGCGCAGTTGTTCCATCTGTCGGCCGCACTTTAGCACTGACCCGCTTGAGGCAGCCGGCGGGCTGGAGCTTGGCAGAATGGCGTCTGGATTCACGAACAAGAACGAGGAGACGACATGAGCTTGACGATCTATGGCATCAACGCATCGCGTGCCATCCGCCCGTTGTGGGTGGCGGCCGAACTGGGGCTCGATTTCGAGCATGTGCAGACCGACTACAAGGCCGGCACCACCCGCATGCCGGAGTTTCTGGCACTCAACCCCAATGGGCACATCCCCGTGCTGCTGGACCATCGACCCGAGGGCGATGTGACCGTGTGGGAGAGCATGGCCTGTGCGCTCTACCTGGCGCGCCACCATGGCCAGGCCGACGGCGTCAACCTGGTGCCTACCACGCCGCGCGAGGATGCCGAGGCGCTGCGCTGGAGCTTCTGGACCGTGACCGAAGTCGAGAAGGATGCGCTGACGGTGCTGATGCACCGCCTGGTGATGCCCGCCGAGGAGCGCCGGCACGATCTGGCGGACGCGGCTGAAAAGCGCCTGATGGTGCCGCTGCGCGTGCTCGAGCAGCACCTGACGCAGCAGCAGGCGCGCGGTGAGCCGTATCTGGCAGCCGCGCGTTTCACCGTGGCTGACCTGTGCGTGGCCAGCGTGCTGATGTGGGTGCGGCCGGCGCGTGAGCTGCTGGCGCAGTACCCCCTGACCAGCGCCTGGCTGGCCCAGTGCCTGGAGCGGCCGGCTTATGAAGCGTTGCGGCATCCCAAGCGGGCCTGAGGCCCGCGGCATGCAGCGGGGGCTCTCTCAACGCAGCGTATGAAGTCTGCTATCGTGCTCTGCATGAGTCCACGGTGCGGCGGTGTCGGGTTGGATGTTTGCCTGTTGCGGGCCGTCGGATGCGCCCGGGATGCCTGTCCGCACTGGACACACAAGCGCATTGATCAGCAGCCAAGGCCATGAAGCCATCCGCCGGGACGACCCGAGACGCTACCGCCCGTAAGGGGTTTCCAGCTTCGCCGACACGGGCGGCCAGGCGCGTGCGTATCTGGCTTGAGCGTTTCGTCTGGTGGCCGTGGTTTGTCCTGCTGCTGGGCTGCAGCCTGACCTTGGGTGGTGTGTCTTACCTGGCTGCCTTGCAGGCCGAACGCTTGCAACAACGGTTTGCAGACCAGACGGAGGTGATCGAGGAAAACCTGCAGCGTCGCTTCGAGCTCGTTCAGCGCGACCTGAGCGGTATCCGCGGGCTGTACGCCGCCAGTGAGCAGGTGAGTCGCCGGGAGTTCGAGCGCTACATTGCCGCGCATGATCTGCAGAGCGAATCCCGCGGCGTGCGCGGCTTCGGTGTGATCGAGCGGGTGCCGCGTCAGGCACTGCAGGCGTTCGCACGCCGCCAGCGCGTCGATGGCGCGGCTGATTTTCAGGTCAAGACCCGCGGCGAGGCGCCGGACCTGTATGTCATCAAATACATCGCGCCCCTGGAGGCCAACCGCGCTGCCCTCGGCTTCGATTCCGGCAGCAATCCCGTGGCGCGGCAGGCCATCGAGCGCGCCGTTCGCAGCGGGAAGCCAACACTGTCGGCTCCGCTGAGTCTGGTGCAGGATGCACTGGCGCGACCAAGCTTTGTTCTCTACCTGGCGCTTTTCCGTCCGGGCGCCCTGCCGCAGACCGAGGCCGAGCGTTGGGAGGCCCTGACCGGCGTGGCCTTTGTCTCGATTGTGCTGGAGGAGCTGTTGCAGGTTGGCCAGGACACGCTGCGTTCGACCGGGGTGAATTTCCAGATCTTCGATGGGGAAGCGGACCGCCTAGCGCAGCCGCTTTTCAGTCTTTTTCCGTTGACAGTGTCGTCAGTGGGGCGTGACGCGCCGCGCCTGCGGGACCAGCGTGTCCTGCGTGTTGACGGCCGCGAGCTGCTGCTGCAATTCAGCAGCACGCCGGCGCTGGAGTCGTCGGCCAACCAGCGTATTCTGGTGGCGCTGGCGGTCACGGGTGTCGGCTTGAGCGCAGCACTGGCCTGGGTGTTCTGGCTGCTGGCGCGCGGGCGCCGGCGCGCCATCGACCTGGCCAGCAGCATGACGCAGGAGCTGCAGCGGCTGGCCCGGGTCGCCAGCCACACCACGGATGCGGTGATCATCTCGGACCTGGCGGGGCGGATTGTCTGGGCCAATCAGGCCTACAGCCAGATCACGGGTTACAGCCTGCAGGAATCGCTCGGGCGCAAGCCGGGTGAGCTGCTGCAGTTCGAAGGCACCGATCCGGCCACCGTGGCCACCCTGTCCTGGCACCTGCGTCAGCATCTGCCGTGCCGGGTCGAGATCCTCAACCGCGGCAAGCGCGGGCGCGAGTACTGGCTGGACCTGGAGATCCAGCCGATCCGCGAGCCGGATGGTTCGGTGAGCGGCTTCCTGGCGGTGGAGCGCGACATCACCGAGCGCCGTGAGCGCGAAGTGCGGCTGCAGCAGGCCGTGCGTGACAACGAGCAGCTGATGCGGGCGATTGACGAATTCGCCATCGTGTCCATCGCCGACCCGCAAGGCCGGATCATGCAGGTCAACCCCCCTTTTGAACGCATCAGCGGCTACGGCCGCCAGGAGTTGCTGGGGCAGAACCACCGCATGCTGATGTCCGGCACGCAGGGGGCCGAATTCTGGCCCCGGGTCTGGGCCACGATCCGGGACAAGAAGGTCTGGCAGGGTGAGGTCTGCAACCGTGCCAAGGATGGCCACTATTACTGGGTGAACACCCTCATCATGCCGCTGGCCGATGTG